>NATP01000083.1 GCA_002085375.1 candidate division Zixibacteria bacterium 4484_95
CCAAGTTTTCGGGGAAAGTCCTGGAAAAATTAGTTTTTAATTTAAAAACTAACCCCGCTGTCGGGTAGGGTACCATAATTTACTTTCGTCGGGAAAGAGTTCTTGGTAAGCTTGTTGGAGGTTACTGTCTCATTGTGGAAGGTTAGGACTTCAAGTTCAGTTTGACAAAAAACAATCCTCTCCTTGACCCATAGTAATATCTTAAGTAAATTTCCGTGATGCTTATAATAAGACACCTTAAGAAATCTTACCACTATGGTTCTTCGGATAAGCCGGTTACTCCAATTTTAGTAGATGTCTCGATGGAGCTTGGCAAAGGGGAAATGGCCTTTCTTGTGGGGCCATCCGGAGTTGGCAAGAGCACCCTCTTGAAAATGATATACCTTGAAGAAAAACCTGATTCTGGTGAGGTAATTTTAGGTCCTTTCAACTTTACACATATTAAGAAAAATCAAATACCGGTGCTAAGGCGTCAGCTTGGTGTTATATTTCAAGATTTCAAGCTGATACCGGAGAGGACTGCTCGGGAGAATATAGCTTTGGCTCTGGAAGTCGTTGGTAAATCGAAAAAAGAGATATCATCAAGGGTAACGGATTTATTGAGGTTGGTTGGGTTACTGGATCGCCGAAACAACTATCCCGATCAGCTCTCCGGTGGTGAATGCCAGCGAGTAGCCATTGCCCGGGCTCTTGCTAACGAACCGCTCCTTTTATTGGCTGATGAACCGACAGGCAATCTCGACCATGATAACTCTCAATCTCTGTTAGAACTTTTAGGTAGGATCAACGTTCGGGGATGCTCGATTCTTATGGCAACTCATAATATCGCCCTGATTGCCCAGATGCCATATCGGAAGCTTTTTTTAAGTAATGGTAAAATCCGGGAGAATGAGAATTGACCTTTATTTTTCTCACCATCCGTGAATCGCTCAGAGCTATCTCGCACAGATTCATATCGTTTCTAGGCTCGGTGCTGACAGTTTTTTTAGCCACATTGATAGCTGGCAGTTTTGCCATTGTAACGAAAAATATCAGCGCCTCGATTGATAAGCTCAAATCTGAAGCCTCGCTTGAGATATATCTTGAAAGTGATATAGATTCACTCACAAGAGAAAAACTTCAGGACTTGTTGGTCGCCAACAAATATATCCTTAGGATAAAATTCATCACGAAAGATATGGCATTATATAAACTACGTGAAGCGTTTGGTCCAGAGATGATTGCCGGATTAAAGACAAACCCTTTGCCCGAATCGTATGAGGTCACCCTTGATCCATCGGTTTACGAAAAGGACAATTTTGAAAAGCTAGTAGATTCGCTATACGGCTTTGCCGGTGTTGAGGACATCGGTTATGTGCCGACTATCATATCAAGGCTTAAAATGATATTTAGGTTAGTGACAGTTCTTGGTCTTACAATGGGAGTGCTGGTGATTGTTGCTACTGGTTTTATTGTTGGTAACACAATTGGCGTCACCATTTCTGAGCGGAGACTTACTTTCTATATAATGAGGCTTGTGGGCGCAAGCGAAAGTTTTATTAGTTCACCTTATCTGCTGATGGGTTTTTTAATCAGTCTGTTGGGGAGTTTATTATCAATTGGAATGTTGAAAATTGGAACTATGTATTTTTCGAACCATGTTATATCTGTGAACTATTTAAGCGCAATCGAGACGATATGCTTTATCGTTGGATGTAGTATGGTCGGGTTGGTTGGCAGTCACATTGCTCTGAGGAAGTATTCCGAGAGATTTTAATGATGGAGAATTAAAAATGTGGCAACGGCTGGCGATTTCAAGCATCATAATCATTGTTTTATTTGATGCAGACTATGTCACTGCCCAAAAGAGATCGGATGTCGAGCTTGATGATATTATAAGCTCAAGACGGGTTGAACTCGAAGCCATTAAAAAGGAACTTAAGCTCAAAGAGGAGAGGGTGAAAATCCTTGAAGCCGAGGAAAAACAATACTTAAAGAGGCTTTATGCTATCGAAGAACAACTTAGCCTTAACAACCGGTTTATCACCAAAATCAAGAAGCAGATTACCGATTTGAACAATTCCCTAAAGAGATTGGAGTCGAGATTAGCTGTTAATCAAGAAGAGTTAAAGCGGCGTGAGGATATTATGGAACAGAGACTTGTCTGGATATATAAAAGGTCGAATTTTTCTCCGCTTTTGTATGCGATAGGCGCTGAGGACTTTTTGCAGGGTGCCCGCAGACTTTACCTTTTTTCACTTTTGAATAGGTATGACAGAAGTATGATTATTAAGATGGAGGAGTTAAACCAAAGTATAAAAAGCGAAAAATCTGAATTATTGAAGAGAAAAAATGAAATTATTAATCTTAAGGCAGAGAAAGAAACCCAGGCAAAAATCGTCAAGGTTGCTCGCAAAAATAGGAAACGATTATTAATGGAGATTCGCAGAAAAAAGGATGTACAGTTAAAGGAAATTCAGCAATTAGTTGAGGACCAGGAGCGGATATCAGGAATAATAGAGATACTGATGGCTAAAAAGACAGCCTCTGAGATCGAGGAAGCAAGAGCTTTTTTAAAATTGCAAGGCAAACTTCTCTGGCCGGTTACGGGTAAAATTATCAGAGGCTTTGGCAAGATAAGAGATGAAAAATATGCTACCGTTATATCTAATCCAGGGATTGACATAGAAGCGGATATGGGTAGCCCAGTTCGTGCAATTGCTACTGGCGAGGTGACTTATATCTCCTGGTTGCGTGGTTATGGAAGTTTTGTTATCATCGACCATGGCGGTAGTTATTATTCGCTTTATGCTCATCTTGACGAGATATTGGTAGAGATAGGTCAGCTTATCACCGCGGGAGAGATCCTTGGCACAGTAAGCGAAACGGGTGCTTCTGCTAAGCCGGTTTTACATTTCGAATTGAGAAAAGGGAAGGAACAATTAAATCCAGCGGCATGGTTACGGTAAAAAAAATACTTGGTCAGACCAAGCCTCTTAAAACCATTGACCGGATCATAAGGCTGGGCAAACGAGGGCAGGCAATACTTTTGACCGGGTGTCCGGGTATCGGTAAGTTTGCCATGGCAGTTCATATGGCTTATCGCTTTCTCTGCCAGGATGACAACAAAGGATGTGGGAAGTGTTCCAGCTGTCGCAGTATCTCAAATTTTAACCATCCTGATTTTCTGCTGGTTTTTCCGTTTCCAAATATCTCTCCCGAATCTAAAAGAAATACCGTATTTCATTTCTCCGACTCTGTATCCTCAGGTGCCCGTTACTCAAATGAGACCCTTGACGAGGTAAACAGATTTTTAGCCGAAAAATCAGCTGACCCATATCGGATAGTATCCTTTTCCAAAAAGGGCAACATTCCGGTAGAGGTTGTCAAGGACCTTATAAGGGCCATCAGCAAAAGACCAATGTTAGGAGAAAGAAGAGCGGTTGTGGTATGTGATATCGACCAGATGGCTTTTGGTGCGGCTGATCTGTTTTTAAAGACAGTCGAGGAGCCACCTGAAGACTCTCTGGTTATTATAACCTCGTCGAAAACACATGTCCTTTTACCTACATTGCTATCCCGCACGTTAAAAATACCTTTGAATCCCGTAAGCTATGATTTGATAAAATCGTATCTTGAAAAGCAAGGTATAGACGGTTCACATGATTTTTATATCAGGTTCAGCTCAGGAAGCCCAGGTTTGGCCTTGAAAGCATACGAGGATGACCTTGTTGAAAGACGAGATAAGCTCTGGAAAATTGTAGCTGAATTTATTGAAAAACAATCATTGACAAATACTATTGAGGCGCTCCAGCGTCGTTACCAAAAACCTGATTATGACGCAGTGCGCAATGATTTTAATATTTTGGAAAAAATATTACGGGATATTTATATCTTAAAATTTGGGCTTGAAAAAAAGCTTATTAATATCGATATTAAAGACAGGATAAAAACTGTTGCCCGGGTGGCTCCATCGACCGGAGCCCTTAGGAGATGGTTTAAAATTCTGGCAAAGGCATCAAGGGTGCATGGAGTAAACAACGTCTCAGCCGACATTGCGTTTATTGGCATGTTCATTGAGTTTTGGCGGATGAAGGATTTACATTGATTTACCTTTGGGAGAAGAAATTTTGGAATACGTGGTAGAATTTAAAGGAAACCGCCGTCAGGTTTATAGTGCTCCGGATGATATGGCGATTGAGTCTGGAGCATATGTTATCGTCCAGGCTGAGCGTGGCGAGGATATAGGGTTGGTGCGAAGGGTAGCCTGTCCCAGAGAATGTGAAAGTAACGATAAGCCGATGAAAATATATCGGCAGGCAACCAAAAATGACCTTGAACGACTAAAATTCAATCGCCAGAAGGAGGAAGAGTCTAAGGGAGAGTGTTTAAAATTCATAGAAAAGCACGGATTGAAGATGAAGTTAGTCGATGTCGAGTATCAATTTGATTGCAACAAGATAACGTTTTATTTTACTGCTGAAAAACGGGTTGATTTCCGGGAGCTGGTGAAGGATTTAGCGGCAACTTTACGAACTCGAATCGAACTTCGCCAGATTGGTGTCCGTGACGAGGCTAAAAGGCTTGGCGGTTTTGGGATTTGCGGCAAGCCCCAGTGCTGTTCAAGTTTCCTATGCGAGTTTAAGACGATATCAACACAGATGGCGCGCCTGCAGAGTTTGGCCCTTAATCCGCAGAAAATATCCGGAAATTGCGGTAGGCTGTTGTGTTGTTTGCGATATGAACAGGAGTTTTATGAATCGGTTCAACCAGACTATCCACCGGTCGGCAGTAGATGTCGTTTTGAAGATACTGACTGCCAGGTCGATAAATGCAACATATTTCGTGAGCAGATCGTTTTAAGATTCGACGATGGCATCCAGCGCACTATCAGCCTGGATGAATACAGAAGAGCCTTGAAAAGAGGGAAATTTAAGTTGACTGAAACTGACCCACAGGTCGCAATGGAGGTAAACGGGGATTAAGATACTTATTTTACGGTTTAATGAATATGGAGGTTTTGAACGTTATTTTCGCTTTTATATATTACTTCAAGGTTGGGTTTGATTTGAATAAGACTAAGTTATTGATGTGCATATAAACTGTCATTTCTTTTTTTTTAATCAGATAAAATTAAGGTTTATTCAATTTAACTTTTAAGGAAAATGAAGATGAAGAAATTTTACATAACGACACCCATTTACTATGTCAACGACGAACCGCATATCGGTCATGCTTATTGCACTGTTTTAGCTGATGTCTTTGCCAGATACCATCGCCTCCTGGGAAACCCGACTTATTTTCTCACCGGTACCGATGAACATGGTCAAAAGTTGCAGGATACCGCATTAAATAAAGGAATCGAACCACAGCGATACTGTGATGACATTGTTAAAGGTTTTAAAGAGACCTGGCGGAAGCTAAATATAAAAAACGATGATTTCATTCGCACCACAGAGAAAAGGCACATAGATGTCGTTACTCTTATTTTGAAAAAACTTTATGAGTCAAAAAACGAGGCTGGTCAATCGCAGATATATGACGCTGAATACGAGGGCTGGTATTGTAAATACGAGGAACGTTACTGGACCGAGAAAGACCTCGTCGAGGGTAAATGCCCCGAATGCAACCGGCCGGTGCAAAGGCTTTCCGAGAAAAACTATTTCTTCAGAATGAGCTTTTACCAGGATTGGCTGGTTGATTATATTAAAAATCATCCACAATTCATTCAACCCGATTTCCGACGTAATGAGGTGCTGGGATTTTTAAAACAACCGCTGGGTGACCTCTGTATCTCCCGTCCCAAAAAACGCCTTTCCTGGGGTATCCCTTTGCCGTTTGACGAAGATTATGTTTGTTATGTCTGGTTTGATGCATTGATTAACTATATCTCCGCTATCGGCTACAACCATGAAACTGGCGAATTCGAGAAAGACTGGTGGCCAGCGGTACATTTGATAGGCAAGGATATCCTTACCACGCATGCCGTTTACTGGCCCTGCATGCTAAAGGCTATTGGCTTTGATGATGATAAGATGCCCAAAACGATATTCGCTACTGGCTGGTGGCTTCAGGAAGGGGCCAAGATGTCCAAGTCTGTAGGCAACGTTATCAAACCGCTTGACCTGGTGGATAAATATGGTGTCGATCCGTTCCGCTTTTACCTGATAAGGGAAATGACTCTTGGTCAGGATGCTACTTTCTCAGAAGAAAGTTTTATTAAAAGATATAATTCCGAGCTGGCTAATGACCTTGGCAATCTGCTGTCACGTACTGTCAAGATGATCAGTTCCTATTGTGATGGTAAGATACCGGATTGTGATGGAAAAATACCAGAGTTTTCCGAACAGGAAAAGGCCGAGCAGACTTTAGATGAATTGCCTTATCTACAAGTCAAACAACTTAAAGAAGAGTTGAATGCATTCAGACTTAATAATGCCGTTGATAAAATTATGAGTTTTGTCCGTTCCATAAACCGTTTCATTGAACATAATAAACCCTGGGTGCTTGCAAAACAAAATGACAAACTCGAGCTCAATAGAGTGCTGTACGTTGCGGCTGAGAGTTTGTTTATTTCCGCTGTCTGCCTACATCCTATCATTCCCTCAAAGTCAGAAGAAATTATCAGTCAATTAGGTCATAAAATCGATAGTAAATTATTTTCGGGCGGATTAAAAGATTGGGGCAACTTACAGCCGGGAACAAAGATTAAACCTGGTGAGAGCCTGTTTCCCCGCTTGCAAAAAGTAAAACCGGAAACTGAGAATTCTGAAAAGGGAGAATATATCTCTTTTGATGATTTCAAGAAGGCTGATATCAGAGTGGCCGAGGTGATCTCTGCCGACAAGGTCACTGGTGCTGATAAACTCTTACAACTTCAGATAAAAATTGGCAAGGAACAAAGACAGATCGTGGCCGGTATCGCAAAAAATTATTCGCCAGAGGATTTAATCGGTAAAAAAATAATAGTCGTTGTCAACCTTCAACCAGTTAAAATACGAGGCATCGAATCAAACGGTATGCTTTTAGCTGCAACCTCAGGCAAAAAACTGGTTCTTTTAACTACTGATATGGATATCGAATCAGGTGCCGGTGTAAGTTAATTTTTATGATTTACAAATTTTTGATTTAGTTGAAAATAATATCACTTCAATTTACTTGCATATCACCGGTCAAAACGGAAATTCTTTTGGCAACCGATGTCGATAATGGTATATCACTTGCGCGCTTCAAAAACAATTTATAGTATTGCAAAGCTAAAGCAGTGTCTGCTAAAAATGAATCATATATTAAGCCAATGTTGTAATAAAGCATCGGTTCGGAAGGGTCTATCTCGATGGCTTCGGTGAAGTTATCGACTGCCGATTTGTATTTTTTAGAATTTAGGTTTATATATGCATCTGTGATCGCCAGGTTATATTTTGCCTCTTTGTTGTTCTTGTTAATCTCAAGCGCTTGCTGGTATTTCTCTTTAGCAGATGTAAGATTTCTTTTATCTCTGTAAAGGTTACCAATATTGACCAGCACATCAGCCTTGACCGAGGACGGTAAGAACCAGGATTGCAAAGCCCTCTGATACTGTTTCATGGCTAAATCATTTAGCCCCTGCCTTCGATAGAATATGCCGAGGGCATTATGGAAATCAGGATCGAACACATACTCGGCTAATCTGTCAACAGCCATGAATTTTTCATTTGCCTCTTTTTTCTTTCCAGCTGTTAAAAGGTCTTCTCCCCAGATAAGATAGTAGTTGCAAAGAATTATCTTTTCCATAATTCCTAGGTTGGCGGTGTCAGAATCGATCGTTGGTGTTTTCATTTTTTCCCAGATAGATAGATTGGCTGGTTCTTTCTTACCGTATCGATAGACAATGCCATATCCGCTGACAGGTAATTTCCTGTAATCAAACGGATTGTCCGCACCCCACAAATGGTCTCTTACAAGAAAAGCCTTATCTGGCCACCTGTTCAGCACAACCAAAGCAACATCCTTTCCTGAGAAGTTGCCAATATCTTCCTGTAGACCAGCCAATTGAGCGAGTTGAACAGTGTTTCTAATTGGGTCATATAGGTTGATATCGGAGCGCCTATTCTCAACATATCTTAAATACAAGCATGGAGGACTTGCAGATGACCCCACAGTGATAAGCAGGGCATTTTCTGGTAAAGAGTTTAAAATATTTAAAGCGTATGTCTCGGCCAGACGGGTATTGCTTTTATCGTTTACATTATAATTGTGCTTTAATTCAAAAAACATAACAATCAGAACAAACATAAATACTATGTA
>NATP01000084.1 GCA_002085375.1 candidate division Zixibacteria bacterium 4484_95
CAGCTGGGAAGAACTAAGAATCTTACGATTGAAAGAAAAAGTTATTTTCCAAAAGATGATATTCTCTCTGAAATTTTAAAGAACGCCGGCGGTTCCAAGCCGGATTATATCACTTTTGCCGGTGATGGCGAGCCTACTTTATGCCAAGATTTGGGCTGGCTTATAAATAAAACCAAGGAAAGGTTGCGCTTGCCGATAGCTGTAATTACCAACGGTTCTCTACTGTTTCTTAAGGATGTAAGACGAGATTTAAAAGAGGCTGATGTAGTGCTTCCAACCTTGGATGCAGGAAACGAAAAAGTATTCCGGCATACAAACAGGCCTCATGGCGATATCGGTTTTTACACTATGTTGGGTGGGCAGATAGATTTCCGGCATGATTATGCCGGGCAGATATGGCTGGAGGTTATGCTTGTGAGCGGGTTGAACGATTCAGAGGAAGAGCTAAGTAACATCAAGCAGGCCGTTGATATGATAAAGCCGGATAGAGTTTATGTTGTAACCCCGATTCGTCCCCCGGCTGAATCGTGGGTAAAACCATCGTCTCCAGAAAATATTCTGAAGGCTCAAAAAATTCTTGGCAAGGTTGAATCGCTTGTGGGTTTAGAGTCAGGTGAATTTGGTTTACACGAATTTTCAAATGCCCGTCAGGCTATACTTGAGATCGGGTCACGCCATCCCCTGCGCTGGGAACAGGCAGTAGATATCGAGAATGCGTTCTCTGAGCCGAATACAATCAATCAAATGCTTGAGGGGAAAAAACTTGTTAAGGTTAATTTCAATAATAGCTGGTACCTGCTTCCTGGACATTTTGTCAGAGGGGAATAAACCCGTTTTAATCAATAAAAAAAACGGCTATTTCTATTATTTGTAAGCCCAGATCAGGGCTTCTCTATATGGTTCTATAAATGAGATTAAAGGGAGTTACCGAAACTCCCTTTAATAAAAGCTTGAGATTAATGAATAGACCTTCCAGCGGGAAGGGTTTAATTAGAAATTTAATCTGTGGAATTACTTTCTTCTGCCGATTTCTCTCATTTTCTTTTTGAGGTCGGGATTCTCAGCCATTTTTTCAAGCATTGTCTCGCCCATTCCCTCATATTCAAGCAGTTTTTCAAACAGCACGTCGCGGTTTGCGGGTGATTCTACGAGCCGATCCATTATATTGTTAACCCAGATGGTATCAGCCAGAAGATTATCGACCATTTCAGCTTTGAACTCTTCGTCGTTGACCAGCTTTTCTATAAGGTAGCTTTTCATTTCAGGGGTTGCCAGTATTTGGTCAAGTGCCTTTTGTTTTTCGCAACCAGCGAAAAATGCCACCAAAACGGCGATAGCAATTAATCCGAGAATTAGTCTTTTCAATTTTTCCTCCCTTAAAATTCAACTTTTTCCTTCAGAACACATTTTATAAATATTAATGAGGTATGTGTCAAGCTAAAATTCGATTGAATTGATATGTATACAGAATATCATAGAGTTAAATCATTTTCGTTGTGGTAAAAAACTAAGGTTTTCAAAAGAGAGGATAACAGTTCTTAAGAAGGTGATGGTCGCTTAAGGACATCTTGAGGCTGATGACCTTCTTAGCTATTTAAAAAAATACAAGGTGTTAAAACTTCAAGAGCGATAGTCTATAGGACACTGATGCTGTTAGGGCAATCGGATATTTTACGCAGGATTTATTTTTGAGCAGGGGTAATACATCTTGAAAAAGTGTCAGCCGGACACATGCATTATTATATGATATACAAAAACTGCGGGATCGGTTACGGATTTCACCATCCTGAGTCACAAGCGTTTTTGAGACAACCTTGTGAAAAATCTAATTTTGTCATTAGCGACTACTGTTTTCAGATATTCGGGATATGTTCTGATTGTCGTAGGAGAGAAATTAAACATAAATGGGACGTTCGCAATAAAAACGTTTAAAGAAAGTAAGCCAGAGTTGTAGTTAATGCTTGATATAAAGATAGGATATTAGTAGGCCAATAAAGGTTGTGAAGAATAATATCCAGAAATTAAAAATCTCCAAAATAAGCCCGCCAATGCTTGATAAGAACACAGTGGGAGCAATGAGTGTATGAACTAATCCAACCGAGATCGGCCTGCTTTTTTCGGGGGCTATTTCCAACAGGTAGTTTGTATATCCCATTGAGGTTCCACTTAGGGCTGCTCCGTTAAAGAAGAAAGCTAGGCCAAAGATGAAATAACCCGGGTTTATATTCAGTGATACAAAGCCGATTATGGGGGGGATGAAGGCGCAAATGGTGGAGATTTTCAGGAGACGCTTGTTGGAGACATGGTTGGACAGCCATGCCCAAAGAAAGTTTAATCCAAGGTAACCGACCATTTCAAAGGAGAGGTAAGTAGCAGCCATAGCTTTAGATATCCCCAGTTGTTGATTAGCCAATATCACATAAAATGGACCTGCTAACAAAATAGCGTTAGATAAAAATCTGGCGACCACCAAGCGCTGGATGTTTGAATCTTTTTTTAGCAATTTTAAACCATTAGATAAATTTTCTTTAAACTTTCTTTTTGGTATTTGTACTGGCAATGGTTTTTCCTTAACCAGGGCAAAACATGAAAGGCCGATAATTATGGCTAAAAGGGCGATGGTAAAAACGTAGCCAAAATTAGCCGGATAGGAGTAGCAGTCTATAATCTTTTTAACAAGTGGGGCTGATATAACAGCCAAGAACCCGCCTAAAAACATCCTCAAGCCAAAAAACGTTCCCCTTTTGGAAGTGGGGATCATCTTGCCTACTATCTCCATAAATGATATTCCTGCCAGACCAGAGGATAAAGAAAAAGCTGTAAATAATATTCCAAAGGCAATAAGTAAAAGACCGTGGTTGGTATCCTTAATTAAAAATATTAAACCTATTGCAGAAGCAAAAGTGATACTCCTTACTACTGAGTTTCTGTTATAAAATCCGAGTACTAACGGTCTTCCGACAATTAAAGCTCCCGCAAATAGCTGAGGGAAATACCAACCAAAAGCCTCTAAAGAGGAGAAAGCGCCAATTATTATGTTAGATTTAGTTAAACCAGATATAAAAAGAGGGATTACGGTAGCTCCACTTACGAATGCTAAAGCTAAGGTAAAAAAGATGCCGTTTATGACGCCGAGAGTCATATTTTGGCCAAGATGTTCGTAGGTGTTTTTCACGGCGTTAAGTTATGAGCACAACCGGGCAAGTCAAGGAAAAGATTGACCGCACATTGGCATAACCGTATATTTAAATAATGAAATTTTTTGGGTACAACCCCGGTAGCAGGCTTGCCTTGGTTACGGCTGATGTTAAGGTTGTTTGGGCATTAGGAATTTCAATTGGGATTCTTCTATCAGATTCGGGAGTTGTTCAGCTTGTTTTGGGCTCGATTTTACTCGGTATCACGTTTTATGCAGGGATGAATTTAATCGAACTTGCAGGTTACTTTAAGCTATTTTTACCGGTATTTTTGATAATTTTTTTACTGCATTTGTTTTACCAGCCGGGAGGAACCATATTACAGGTATGGTTCTTAGAGGCTACCGATAAAGGTTTGAAAGCAGGTTTGTTCAATCTCTTGAGGTTTATTAACTTCATCCTTTTAGCAATATGTTTTTTTTCAACTACTTCTCCGGTTGAGTTTATCCAGAGTATTTTCAGATTAAGTAAACCGATATCGGGTTCAGGTCCTGTTAAGAAGAGGTTTTTTAAGGATATGGTTCTTACGTTTTTTGTAGCCCTGAGATTTGTGCCGGTCTTAACTCAAGAAACCAGGATAGTAAAGATGGCAATGATTTCCAGGGGAGCAGATTTTAGACATGGCCTGGTGAATAAAATAAAAACCAATTTTATGCTAATACTACCTCTTTTTTTAAGGGTGTTAAACCAATCAAATGATGTAGCCGCTGCCCTCGCCTTGAAAGGTTACAGAGGAGAATATCTTGCTATAAATAGAAATTCATTAAAAGGCAGAGACATTTTATTGATAATTATAGCTTTAATATTGACGTGTATTCTGGTTCTGTTATGAGCGGATTTTATTATAAGATGATAGTTGAGTATGACGGCACAAATTTTTCGGGGTGGCAGATTCAGCCACGGAAACGCACAGTTCAAGCTGTCTTGAAGGATGCCATTGAAAAATATACCAGACAGAGGGTTAGGTTAACCGGAGCGGGCCGGACTGATGCTGGTGTGCATGCTACCGGGCAGGTTTGCTCATTTGGCCTGCTTAAAAAAATGCCGGTTGATGAATTATATTATCGTATTAACAGAATCCTGCCAGATGATATCGGGGTAAAAGAGATTGTCAATGTTTCTGATGGTTTTGATCCGCGTCGCGATGCCATATGGCGCAAATACAGATATTACATATCTGAATATCCACAGC
Organism: candidate division Zixibacteria bacterium 4484_95; assembly: GCA_002085375.1. Lineage (GTDB taxonomy): Bacteria > Zixibacteria > MSB-5A5 > UBA10806 > 4484-95 > 4484-95. The sequence continues at coordinate 4,390 of NATP01000084.1, forward strand.
CACTTGTAAGGTATTATCAGTATCAATATCGTAGGAGGTTAAATATTGATATACTTAATAAAGCGGCTCGATTATTTTTAGGTTGTCATGATTTTACTGCTTTTTGTAAAAGAAAATCCTTAAAAGAGAGAAGTTATTGTAAGGTTTATGTATCCCGATGGTTTCGTTATGGGGGAGCATTGATATATGAGATTATAGCTGATAGGTTTTTGCATCATATGGTACGGCGAATAGTCGGGGTGATGCTTGCGGTTGAGAATGCAAAATTGAACTTGACACATATTAAAATGTTTTTGGATAATAAAGATAATGTGCGTTTTAGCATTCCGGCATGTGGTTTGGTTTTAACCGAGGTTAGATATAGAAAGGATAAAAAATGAAAGTTTTTATCGACACCGCAAATATCGATGAGATTAAAAGGGCAGCAGAGCTTGGTCTTCTTGATGGCGTAACCACAAACCCAACTCTATTATCAAGGGAAAAGGGTAATTTCAGGGATAATTTGAAAAGCATATGTGAAATCGTTGATGGACCGGTTTCTGCCGAGGTAACCGCGCTGGATGCTGATAATATGGTGCTTCAGGCGGAAGATCTCAGCCGGATACATAAAAATATTGTCATCAAGATACCTTCCACACGCGATGGTTTAATTGCTACGAAGCAGTTGAAAGGGAAGGGGATTCGGGTTAATATGACTCTTTGTTTCTCGCCTTTACAGGCGCTTTTAGCAGCAAAAGCAGGTGCTACCTTTATATCACCTTTTGTGGGCAGACTTGATGATGTCAGCCATGTGGGTATGGAAGTTGTCGAGCAGATCATTCAAATATATGAAAATTATGGTTATGAGACAGAGGTTTTAGTTGCCTCCGTGCGCAACCCCCTTCATGTTGTTGAAGCAGCCCTTATGGGTGCCGATATCGTTACCATGCCTTTTAAGGTAATAGAGCAGATCGTCAAACATCCATTGACCGATGTCGGCATCAAGAAATTTTTAGCTGATTGGGAGAAGGTGAAAAAAGATTAGATGATCGAGAGATACACACTTTCCCAGATGGGGCAACTGTGGAGCGACGAGAACAAGTTTGCTACATGGCTTGAGGTGGAGATTGCTGTCTGCGAGGCCTGGGCCAGTTTGGGCCTCAGGCGAAATATATCCATTATGGCTTGACCTCTTCTGATATTCTCGATATTTCTCTGTCCATAACCATCCAAAAAGCGATTGTTTTAATTAAGAAGAGGTTGGTTAAAGTATCAAAATTGCTTAAGGCAATGGCCAAACGTCATAGTAAGACTGTTTGTATCGGGCGAACTCATGGGATTCATGCAGAGCCCACCATTTTTGGTTTAAAGTTAGCATTGTGGTACTGTGAGATAAAACGTGGTCTCAAGCGCCTTGATAGTTGCGCTCGTGGTTTAGCGGTTGGTAAGGTTTCGGGAGCGGTGGGTAATTTCGCCCATGTCGATCCACGGGTGGAACGATATGTCTGTCGAAAATTCAGGCTATCTCCAGCCAAAGTATCAACCCAGATAATCCAGCGCGACCGTCATGCAGAATTTCTTAATTCGTTGGCTGTTATTGGTGGTTCCCTTGAGAAAATTGCGACCGAAATAAGGAACCTCCAGCGCACTGAAATCGGCGAACTTGAGGAGGGTTTTGCCAAAAAGCAAAAGGGTTCCTCGGCAATGCCTCACAAAAAAAATCCAATAACCTGCGAAAGGGTTGTCGGCCTAGCCAGGGTATTACGGGGCAATGCTCTTGCCGGTATGGAAAATCAGGCTCTGTGGCATGAACGGGACATCACTCACTCCTCAGTTGAGCGGATAATTATCCCCGATTCGTGCATATTGATTGATTATATGCTATATCTGTTAGAGGGTATTTTGCGTGGTCTGGTGGTCAATAAAAAGAGGATGTATGTTAATGTATTTACGGGTGGTGGGCTTGTATTTTCGCAGAGGGTTTTACTTGCTTTAACGCTCAAAATGCCCAGCCGAGAGGAGGCTTATAAACTGGTTCAATCGATGGCTATGAAAGCACACTCCAAAAATTATAGCTTTAAAGAGCTGGTGTGCAACTCATCGGTTGTTAAGAGATATTTATCAAATGATGAGATTGAAAGCTGTTTTGATGTTAAGTATTATACCCGGAAAGCGGCATTTATCTTAAAACGCGCTTTAGAGTGATGGCACGCGAGGGCTTATTATTTTTCCTGCCGTTTATGGTGTTATCGATACTGTTTTTTTACGTATTTAGAAGCCATCCGGATATGCTATACGTTTATCTGGGTAGCGGTTTTTTTTGTTTTGGTTGTTTGATTATCTTATTTTTCAGGGATCCTGAAAGGAGGATTCCCCAGGGTAATGACCTGATAGTCTCGCCTGCTGATGGTCGGGTTATTCAGCTAAGAGAAGATAAGCGGCAGGTAATTATTTCTATATTTATGTCGATATTTAATGTCCACATCAACAGGGTACCAGTTTCGGGAATTGTTGAAAGGATTGAATACAAGCCGGGCAAATTTTTGACCGCTTTTAAAGACAGTGCATCCCGGTTAAATGAGCGCTTTGAAATAGAGATAAGGACAAACAAAGGTACTGTGGTTTTACACCAGATAGCAGGTGTCGTTGCTCGGCGAGTAGTGTGTCGTTTGAAGAAGGGTCAGGAGGTGCGGGCTGGTGACAGGTTTGGAATGGTAAGATTTGGAAGCAGGGTTGACCTTTTTCTCCCGCTTTCGGTGGAAATTGAGGTTAAAAAAGGGCAGAAGGTTAAGGGAGGGCAAACATTAATAGGGAGGATGGTATGAACAGGTACCGTGGCATATTTCCCAGTATTTTCACCATGGGTAACTTGTTTTGTGGGTTTGCCTCAATATTGGTTTCTGTAAAGGGTGAGAAACCTACCGAAGCTGCCTGGCTAATAATCATTGCTTCCTTTTTTGATTTCCTTGATGGTTTAGTTGCCAGAATTTCACGCAGTGCCTCGCGATTTGGTATTGAGCTTGATTCCTTAGCTGACATCGTTTCCTTTGCAGTAGCTCCTGCAGTTTTGTTGTATTCATTTAAGATGATCAATTTTGGCAACATAAGTTGGATTTTGGGGTTTACTTTCATAATGGCTGGCGCTTACCGGCTGGCCAGATATAACCTTGCTGCTAAACTTGAATCAAAAAGTAATTTTATAGGCTTACCTTTACCAGCAGCGGCCGTGACTCTGGCCTCATTCGTGATTTTCTGCTATTACTTCTGGGGAGAGATGAAACTCGACCGTTTTTTATCCATTATGATAGTTCTCTTCTCGGCTTTGATGGTATCGACTATCGAATATGAAGCTATCCCGAAATTTGACCTGTCTACGAGAAAGGACAGAAACAAGATATTTTTACTTATCGTTGCCGGTTTGGCATTGATGATAAAAACACAACTTGTAATGTTCCCCATTTTAGCTATATATATACTTTCGGGCATAGTGAAATTAATTGTCGGGCTTCTTGATAGAACAGTGCGTGAGGAACTTACTCGACCGAGGAACCTTTTTAAGAAGAAAAATAAAGATGACGAGGTTTAGATGGCAAAATATACAGTTAAAATTGAAGTAAGATTCAAACCCGGGGTTTTAGATCCTCAGGGTGAAACTATAAAACATGCTCTTTTCAACCTTGGTTACGATAACGTAGAGTCGGTAAAAACGGGCAAGCTGTTCTGGGTAGAGCTGGAATCTAACACAGTTGAGAATGCTATTCAAACGGTCCGGCAACTTGCGGACAAACTTTTAGCAAACCCTGTGATTGAGGATTTTGAGGTCGTGTCTAGAAAATGAAATTTGGAGTTGTCATCTTTCCTGGGTCAAACTGTGACTTTGACTCTTACCAGGCGATAAAGACGACTGCGGTGGGAGATGTATGTTATTTATGGCACGGCAGCACTTCGCTCAATGGCTGTAATGTGATAATCCTTCCCGGTGGTTTTTCCTACGGTGATTATCTTCGCTCAGGAGCGATTGCCAGGTTCTCTCCCATAATGCGCGCAGTAGTTGATTTTGCAAAAAAAGGTGGTTTAGTTATTGGTATTTGCAATGGGTTTCAGGTTCTTCTTGAGGTTGGTTTACTGGTTGGAGCTATGCGTAAGAATCTGGGAATGCGGTTCGTCTGCAAGGATGTTTATCTCAAAGTCGAAAACAACCGGACACGGTTTACCAGAAAATGTCCGGATGGTAAAGCCTTGCGCATGCCGATAGCTCATGCCGAGGGCAATTATTTTGCTGATGAAGAAACACTTAAAATGCTTCATGATGAGAACCGAATTGTTTTCCGATATTGTGATAAGAAGGGCGATATCAATCCAGAGAATAACCCTAACGGAGCTTTGGAGAATATCGCTGGTATAATAAACAAAGAGGGTAATGTCTTGGGTATGATGCCACATCCGGAGAGAGCTTGCGAGCGGATTCTTGGTTCTGAGGATGGAAGGTTTATATTCGAATCAATTGTGGCTGAGAGGGTTGAATGAAAAAACGCGAGATCACATTTTTGACAGTAGCTCTAATTTTAGGGGCGGTGATAGGAGGGCTCATTGGAGACATGGTGGGCTCTTTTTTACCAGAAGGTGCAGTTAAGACGTTGTTTACCAAGTCAATCGAAATAGGGTTTAAACCGTTTACATTGGAGTTATATGCATTAATTTTCACACTTGGTTTAATGGTTAAAATAAATTTCGTTTCTATTTTGATGATAATATTTGTTATCGTATATTTTAGATGGTGGTATATTTAAAGAGAGGACCTTATGGCAGATTTTATCCTTATTGGAACTCCTGGCCCGACAGAGCTGATTGTCATTCTGCTTTTGATATTGATTTTATTTGGAGCTAAGAGAATTCCTGAAATCGCCCAGGGATTGGGTAAAGGTATTCGGGAGTTTAAAAAGTCAGTTCGGGATGTTCAGGACGAGATTGAATCGCCGGAACCGAAGCGGTTGAAAGAGACTAAAGATAAAGAGAAAAAAGAAGACAGTAAAAATGGCTGAATCTAAATCCGGTGAGACCCAGCGTCCGGTTTTTACTGAGAATGATATCAAGGCGATTGCCCGGGTGTTAAACAATGCTGAAGTATTAAAACTTCAGGATCACTGGCGGATGAAGGTTATCAACGCCCAGGAGAAAAGACATCTTTCGGTAGATATCTATCCAGTCGCCAGTCTTTCGGAGAAAAAGCAGGGTGCCCTTATAGCGGTTTACGCCCAGAACAGTCACCTTCAACTTCATTGTTGCCGGGGTTTTGTGATATCGGAAGAGCTTGGTGAGGTCACTTTTGTTGGTGATGCGAACGGTAAATTAAGTGGTCTGGTCGTTGAGAAAGAAGCGGCATGCTCGTTGTATGCTAACGCCGATAAGGACCTGCTTTCCGGTGATTTTACAAAACTCGGTGTGGAGGTTATGCTTTCCGGCGTTGCTTTATCTTTAGCTGAGGATATCCTGGAAAAGAAAGAGTAGTTGTAAAGCATTCTATTACTTAGCAACCTGAAAATTGCAGACATTAGTATTAGCTATACTGTAAAAAATATTTTTCTGCTTTATGAAACTAATCGTATATAAACCGGTGTTCGTATATTAAGAGGATCCGGGGTGTGCTTGCAATGGCTTTTAGAAAAATTAAGATGAAGAAGTTTTTGGCGGGTTAAATGTCTAAGATGGTATATTTTGATAGGGTAGCAACAGCCCTTATGGCTAAAGAGGCTGTTAAAGCCATTACGGAGTTTTTGCAGGTTCCCGTTGGTAACCCCTCTGCTCACATCCATTCTGCCGGAATCACGGCGGCTAAATATATTGATGAGGCAAGGCATAAGGTCGCTGATCTAGTTAACGCCAAGGATAATGAGATATATTTTACCTCTGGAGCAACCGAATCAAACAATCTGGCCATTAAGGGATACATATCTGGAAAAAATGAAGGCGAGATTATCATTTCCGAGATTGAGCATTATTCTATTTTAGACCAGGTAAGAACGCTTTCTTCGTTGGGTTTCGAGATAAAATTTTTAAAGGTTGACAGGTTTGGCATGGTTAACCCTGATGATCTGGGTAAGCTCATTACTTCTAAAACGGTTTTAGTATCTGTAATGATGGCCAACCCTGAGATAGGCACAATTCAACCTGTAAAAGAGCTTGCAAAAGTATGCGGGCATAAAGGGGTTGTTTTTCACACTGATGCTACATCTGCTGTGGGTTATATCCCTGTTGATGTCACAGAGCTGGGTGTAAATATGATGACGATATCTTCACAGGTGCTTGGTGGACCAATGGGAACCGGTGCCCTATATATTGATAAAAAGACGATTCTCAAACCGATATTTGATGGCGGCAATCAGGAGCGCGGGTACCGCCCGGGAACTGAGAATGTTGCCGGTATAGTTGGTTTCGGTGCAGCTTGTGAAATGATCAAAACGCGGCTGGCAAACGAATCGGTTAGATTAAAAGAGTTGGGGAATAAACTCTGGCAGGGTTTAGAAAATAAAGTGGAGCATATCGAATTTACGGGTCATCCCAAACTGAGGTTGCCCGGGCATGTCAGTTTCTGGCATAAGTTCATCGAGGGAGAATCATTACTTTTACATCTAAATTTAAAGAATGTGATGGCAGCTTCCGGTTCATCGTGTTCATCCAACTTGAAGGGCATTGATGAGCATGACCTGCGTGGCTCGCATGTTTTAACTGCTGTGGGTGTACCTGAGGAATACTGTACCGGTTCGATCACTTTTAGTCTTGACTATTGTAACACTGTTGACGAGATTATATATGTTTTGGATATTTTACCGGGGATAGTAGAACGGTTAGAGGAAATGTCTCCGGTTTATGCTGATTATATAAAAAAAAGAGAGCAAAATGGGTAAAGAATATCCCTATTCAGAGAAAGTAATGGATCATTTCATGAATCCCCGTAATATGGGTGAGATAGAGGATGCTACGGTAGTTGCCGATGTTGGCAATCCTACCTGTGGGGATCTGATGAGACTATATTTAAAAATAGAAGGTGAAGTTATTGTTGATGCCAAGTTCAAGACATTTGGTTGTGGAGCTGCTATCGCCTCATCCTCGATATTGACCGAGATGTTGAAAGGCAGGAAAATCAAGGACGCATTGAAAATATCCAATGAGGCAGTAGCTGAGGCTTTGGGCGGTCTGCCGAAAGTGAAGCGTCACTGTTCAATAATGGCCGAGGAAGCTTTAAAGAAGGCATTAGAGAACTGGAAGGAAAAGGAAAAGAGTTAATTAGTTATATTATTTCCACTTATGGACTTTTAACAAACGGGGTTGTAAAGTTTGGTTATTATTAGTTTTGGAGATACAATTGGATCATAAACTAGCCATCCTTCCCGATGAATATCGCACAGCCAGTGAGGATGAATTAAGGAAACGGATAATAGCCCGAAAAAAACAACTTGGTGAAAAGCTTGTTATTTTAACTCATCATTACCAGCGCTTGGAGATAGTCGATTTCAATGATTTTGTGGGTGATTCTTATGGTCTGTCCGAAGCGGCATCACGGCAGGAGAAAGCAGAGTACATAGTTTTTTGTGGTGTTCGTTTTATGGCTGAGGCGGCTGATATTCTCAGCGATGATAACAAGAAAGTATACCTTGCCAATCCAACCGCCGGTTGTCCTATGGCCAATATGGCTGGTGTCGAGGAAGTCCAAGAATCCTGGGATTACCTTGAATCGGTTCTCGGCCCCGGAAAGATTATTCCCTTATCATACATTAATTCCCTGGCCACATTAAAGGCATTCTGCGGACGGCATGGTGGTCTGATATGTACGTCATCAAACGCCAGCACCGCTTTTGATTATTGTTTTGCCAAAAAAAAGAAGCTGTTCTTTTTCCCCGATCAATATCTGGGAAGAAACACCGCCAACAGAAAGGGTATCCCCAAAGATAAAATCGTAATGTATAACCCGAACTTGAAAAACGGTGGACTTGACCCGGAAAGTATCGAGCGGGCTGATGTTATACTCTGGTATGGATATTGCCATGTTCATACTAATTTCAAACCGGAGCATGTAGCAGATGTCAGAAAAAAATACCCCGATGTTAAAGTAGTGGTTCATCCTGAATGTCGTGAGGAGGTTGTCAATTTAGCAGATTCAGTGGGTTCAACCTCTCATATCGTAAAGTATGTCGAAAAGGCTCCCTCCGGTTCGACGATTGCTATCGGCACCGAGCTTAACCTGATTTACCGCCTGGCGATTACTCATCCCGATAAAAAGGTGGTTAATTTGGCCGGTAAGATGTGTGTGGTATGCCCCAATATGTTCAGGACCTCTTTGCATGATTTATGCTTTACACTTGAGAATTTTGATGAATCAGGTCTGGTAAAAGTTCCCGATGACATTTCCCGTGACGCTTTTGTAGCCTTAGAGCGAATGCTTGAGGTGGGGACTGAGGATTAATACTCGTATAATCAAATAAAGCAAAAAACCGGTTGTATGCGCTACTAGTTGATTTGAGCACCAGGACTGGTCAAAGGCGATTGTTCAATTAAATATTTAAACAATTAAGTGTCTGTTGCTTTAAGAACATTTTTTTTAAGGGTAATAAAATGAATGGATTTCATGGTGTGTTTTTAGAGCAGATGATCCTGATAATGCGGAATGGTATGAAATATATAATAAGTCGGTAGAATTAGTTGAACGTATGGATAAGATTCACATAGGATTGAAATCTGTAAGAATCCCGAAAATATTTCCAAAAAAATTTCGGAAAGACTTGAAAGAGGCGCAAAAAGATTTCCCTGCACTTGTTCCTGATTTTAACGATTGGTGGAATAAAGCGATAAATTTTACTGAACTTCCGCATATTTCGGTTACAGCAAGAAAGGACAGTCAACTTGATCAAGGCATTGGCTGCTTGCATTTCCTTTCAGTAATTGTCAATCGCATAACAATATTGGAATCGAAGATGAACAATATGACTAGAGATTTCTATCAATACGGACTTATGCTAAAACACAAGGAATCAAACTTTAAATCTATATTATTCTTTTCAATTAGCACATTTATCGCTTTAGTATTAGCGATTATAAGTATTGCCCTTTCTCTATTTTCAGATGGGCAAGTACTTAATTAAATAACATGTTATATTTTCCGTTTCTATGTTGCCTTTCATGTATTTCATACTAATTATGTCACCCCTGCGAAAGCAGGGGTCTATAGTTGATTCACCTTTATTCATTGATGTTTTTATTTTTCTATCGGGTTAACGAAAAGCAAAGAGCTAACTCACACATCGGTTTTGGCAAGGACATCAGTAAATTGTATATCATCTATTTCTGTATGGCTTTTTAAATAGTCTATCCTGATTATGTCACCCCTGCGAAAGCAGGGGTCTATAGTTGATTCACCTTTATTCATTGATGTTTTTATTTTTCTATCGGGTTAACGAAAAGCGTTCTGGATTCCCGCAAAGCGGTTGTGCGCATCATCGCTGTTAAGGGAGGATTTTTCGTTGCTTTATCTATGAT
>NATP01000085.1 GCA_002085375.1 candidate division Zixibacteria bacterium 4484_95
GATGTTACGGGGGTGGTGAAGTTACCGGAGGGTGTTGAGATGGTTATGCCCGGGGACAATGTGACTATAGAGGCGGAGTTGATAACACCGATAGCCTTGGAGAAAGAGTTGAGGTTTGCCATTCGCGAGGGTGGTCACACTGTCGGCGCCGGTGTTATAACTGAGATTTTGGAGTAATTGGAGTAAAATTTAATGGATAGTCAGAAAATAAGGATCAGGTTGAAGGCTTACGACCACGTAGCTCTTGACCGTTCAACTCTTGAAATAGTCCGTACTGTGGCTCGCACGGGTGCTAAAATAGTTGGACCTGTTCCTTTACCAACAAAGAAAACAGTTTATACTATTTTGCGGTCGCCTCATGTCGATAAAAAATCACGTGAGCAGTTTGAGACACGGATACACAAACGGTTGATAGATATTTATGATTCAAATCAGCAGACTGTTGATTCGCTGATGAGGCTTGAACTTCCAGCCGGTGTGGATGTCGAAATAAAGGTTTAAGGATTTAGTATTAGGATGTTGGCATTATTTGGAATAAAAGTTGGAATGACCCGGATTTTCGATGATATGGGTAATGTGGTTCCTGTGACTCTGATAAAAGCTGAACCCCATCTGGTTATTCAGGTCAAGACAAAGGCTAGTGATGGGTATGATGCCATAAAGCTTGGTTTTGGTCAGATTCGTAAAAAGCTTGTTTCAAAGCCTTATGAAGGGGTTTTCAAGAAAGCAAACATGGAGCCATTGCGGTATATTCGCGAGGTTAAAATCTCTGAGCCTGATAAATTCAAGACCGGTGATAAAATTGATGTCAGTATATTTTCGCCGGGGGATAAGGTTCATGTTGTTGGAATATCCAAGGGTTATGGTTTTCAGGGTGTGGTGCGCCGTTATGGTTTTAAAGGTGGTCCCAAGACCCACGGGCAATCAGACCGCTTGCGCGCACCTGGTTCGATAGGGGCATCATCGTATCCATCAAGGGTGTGGCGTGGGCAAAGAATGGCTGGTCACATGGGCAATAAACAGGTTTCAGTGAAAAATCTTAGGGTTGATTCGGTAGAACCTGAGCGCAATCTAATTTTGATCCGTGGTGGGGTTCCGGGAAAACCTGGTGGTATTGTGAAGATAGTCAAAGCGTAGGTGAGAAAAATGGCTGAAGCGAAAGTATTTGATGCTCAGGGTAATGTAAAGGAAAGTAAAACCTTAGACAGTGCTCTGTTTAATTTTAAGGTTAAACCTCATCTACTTTATGAGTATGTGGTAGGTTACACTCGAAACCAGAGGCAAGGTTCTGCTGCTACAAAGACAAGAACAATGGTTAAAGGTGGTGGACGAAAACCATGGCGTCAAAAAGGTACAGGCCGAGCGCGAGCTGGTACAAATAATTCACCATTATGGGCAGGTGGAGGAATTATCTGGGGGCCACATCCCAAAAATTATTGTAGAGATTTACCAAAGAAATTAAAAAGATCAGCTTTGAAATCGGCGTTTTCTGATAAGGTGGCTGCTGATAGAGTAAGGATTGTTGATTTACCCGTGTTGGATAAGCCCATGACAAAGGTAATTACCGATTTCTTAAAAAAACATGGCATTCTGGAAAAACGAATTGTCCTTATTTATGAGCTGGAAAATGATAACTTGAAGAAATCATGCAGAAATATAAAACTGCTTGAGGTTAAACGATCGGTACATATAAACCCGTATGACGTTATCTGGGCGGAATATATTTTAATAACACAAGATGCCTTACAGAAAATTGAGGAGGTATTTAGCAATTGAAGGCCGCAAACGATATAGTTTATCAGGCGATTATTTCGGAGAAAGGCTCTATCTTAAAAGATAAGGCAAACCGTTATTTGTTTAAAGTGCATCCCCGGGCGAATAAAATTGAGATTGGAAAAGCTATTGAATCAGCTTTTAATGTGAAAGTTCTTGATGTGAAGACTATGAATATGAAAGGCAAGGCAAAAAAACTTGGGCGTTTTGAAGGTCAACGTTCTTCCTGGAAAAAGGCTGTTGTCAAACTTAAGGAAGGCGATTCAATTGAGATTTTTGAGAATGTTTAGGAAAGTTAAATGGGCATAAAGAAATTTAAACCGATAACACCAGGTCGCCGTTTTATGACGGTATCGGATTTTGCTGAAATTACGCATACTGTCTCGGAGAAAAGTCTTTTGAGACCGTTAAAGAAATCGGGTGGCAGGAATGCGAATGGCCGAATAACATGTCGCCATAAAGGAGGCGGTCATAAACGACATTACAGGCTTATCGATTTTAAACGTTATAAGATGGGAGTACCCGCACGGGTGGCATCGATTGAATACGACCCCAACCGCTCGGCCAGAATAGCGTTATTACATTATGCAGATGGCGAGAAGAGATATATTTTAGCTCCAATTGGTTTAAAGGTTGACGATATTATTACAAACACGGATCAACTTGAAATTAAAACAGGCAACAGCCTTCCTCTATCTATTATTCCTCTCGGCACAAGTATCCACAATATAGAGCTTAAAAAGGGTAAGGGTGGACAGCTTGTGCGTTCTGCTGGAACGATGGCCCAGATTTTGGCCAAGGAGGGAGATTATGCCCATGTCCGTCTGCCCTCTGGTGAGGTGAGATTGATTCGTTTGGAGTGTCGAGCAACCATTGGTCAGGTTGGTAACCTTGACCATGAGAATATAAGTTTAGGTAAAGCTGGCCGGTCGCGATGGTTAGGTATAAGGCCTTCTGTAAGAGGCGTGGCCATGAATCCGGTTGATCATCCCATGGGTGGTGGTGAAGGCCGTTCGTCAGGAGGAAGGCATCCCTGTAGTCCATGGGGGAAAATAAGCAAGGGGTTAAAAACCAGAAAGAAGAAGCAATCTGATAAAATGATAGTGAAAAGGAGAGGTAAATAACGTCAGATGGAGTTTGATTGGAGGTAGTTGATGAGCAGGTCTATAAAGAAAGGACCTTACTTGGACCAGAAACTGATGAAGAAGATACAGGCGTTGAACGAGAGAGGTGAAAAACGAGTGATAAAGACATGGGCACGGCGTTCAACTATACCTCCTGAATTCGTAGGACACACGCTGGCCATACACAATGGAAATAAATTTATTCCTGTATATATTACGGAGAATATGGTAGGACACAAACTTGGTGAATTTGCCCCGACCAGGATATTTCGCGGGCATTCAGGGAAAATAACTGAACGGTCGACTACACTTAAATAGGTGATGTATTTTATGGAAGCTAAAGCAACTTCAAAATATGTTAGGATGTCGCCACGTAAACTTCGTCGAGTGGCGGTACTTATCAAAGGTCGTGATTATATGGATGCTAGATATATTTTAAGTTATACACCTAAAGCAGCCAGCCGGGCGTTAATGGAGACGATGAAGTCTGCAGCCGCAAATGCTATTTCCCGTGAGGGTTCAGCCAAGATGAAGGTTGAGAACTTTTATGTTAAAGATATACAGATTGATGGTGGACCCATTTTAAAAAGAATCAGGCCGGTAGGAATGGGTAGGGCTTACAGAATTCGAAAGAGGACCGCCCATATAAAAATCGTTTTGGCTGAGAAAAGCTCCGCTTCTAAAATACTGGCTAAGGAGGATTAGTGGGACAGAAAACTCATCCATACGGTTTAAGGCTTGGAGTAATAAAAAGCTGGAAATCTCGCTGGTTTACTACTAAAAACTTTGCCGAGTTACTCCATGAGGATATATTAATCCGGCGCTATACCAATAAACGTTTGGAACACGCTGGCATTGCCGATATCCAGATTTTGAGGGCTCCCAAGAAGGTGACCATTGATATTCATACGGCAAGGCCTGGTATTGTCATAGGTCGTAAAGGGGCTGAGGTTGACAAGCTAAAAGAAGAACTTCAACTTTTAACCGGTAAAGAGATTTTACTTAACATCATTGAGGTTAAAAAGCCTGAACTCAACGCTACATTAGTTGCCCAATCGATAGCTCGTCAGCTTGAGGGGCGAGTATCGTTCAGGCGAGCTATGAAAAAATCGGTGGCGGCCTCCATGAAAAGCGGTGCTGAAGGGATAAAAATTATGTGCTCGGGACGGCTTGGTGGAGCTGAGATCGCTCGTAGTGAAAAGTATCATCAGGGAAGAGTTCCTCTTCATACGCTTCGGGCAGATATCGACTATGCTACTGCCACCGCTCATACTACGTATGGTACTATTGGCGTAAAAGTCTGGATATGCAAAGGCGAGATTTTGGAGAAAGAAAAAGTTGAGGCTAAGCTTCTCGGTGAAACGTTCGTTGAAAAAGATGAAAGAAAAGGTAAAACCGCCGACAGCAAACCTCGAAGAAGGCGAGCCTCACAGGTTGAGCGTCGCCGCAGGCCTGAAGGGATTAGAAAACCATCTGCAAAGGCTCTCGATAAATCGAAAAAAAACCAGAAGGGCGGAGGGAGATTTAGACCGAGGACTGGATTTGAGGAAAAAGCAGAAACTGATAAGGTCAAAAGGTCAAAACCAGTAAAAGGTCAAGCTGAAAGCAGAAGTTCTGGAAAACCTAAAATGAAAATGCGAAGTAAAACACAAAAAAGTGGACCAACTAACGATAAAAATCTTGAAAAACACCAAAGTTCTTCGGAAAGTGAGAATAAATAATTATGCTTTCTCCTAAAAGGGTAAAATTCAGAAAACATCAACGGGGTCGACGGAAGGGTAAAGCATATCGTGGTGCTAATATTGATTTTGGTGAATATGGTTTAAAGGCTTTGGAACCAGCCTGGATTACCAACAGGCAGATTGAGGCTGCACGTGTGGCTTTAACAAGACATATTAAAAGAGGCGGTAAAGTATGGATCAGGATTTTCCCTGATAAACCGGTTACATTCAAACCGGCTGAAACTAGAATGGGCAAGGGCAAGGGCACTCCAGAATACTGGGTAGCTGTTGTTAAACCTGGAAGAGTTTTATTTGAACTTGAAGGTGTAAGCGAATCTGTGGCTAAGGAAGCTTTAAGGTTGGCATCGGCTAAGTTGCCTATTAAAACGAAATTTGTTTCACGCAAGGACATTAAGAAAGATTGACCATGAAGGCGAGAGAACTAAAAGAGCTTACTAAAGAGGAAGTTATTTTGAAAAAAGAGGAGGTTGAAAAAGAACTTTTCAACTTGAAAATCAGGCAGGCTACTCGCCAGATCGATAACCCCTTAAAATTACGTATGTTAAGGCGTGACCTAGCTAAAATAAATACCGTTTTAAGGGAACATGAACTTGGTATAAAGCTATTAGCTGAAAGTCTAAAAGAATCTAACAACAGGCAGACTGATGAAAAGAAACAAACGTAAAGTCAGGACGGGAACTGTTACTTCGGCCAAGATGGATAAAACCATTGTTGTGGCTGTTGAGAGGACATTTAAACACCCGCAGTATGGCAAGACAATCAAGAGAACGTCGAAAGTATATGCTCATGATGATGAGAATCAAGCTGGCGTGGGTGATGTTGTGATGGTTATGGAGACTAGGCCGCTTTCAAAAACGAAAAACTGGCGATTGGTAAAAGTATTGGAAAAATCGAAATAACAGGTGTGACTGGTAATGATTCAGGAATATTCGAAACTGGTTGTATGTGATAACTCGGGAGCAAGGATTGCCCAGTGTTTTCGTATTCTCGGCGGAACTCGCCGCCGTTATGCACGGGTTGGTGATATTATCGTGGTGACGATTAAAGATGCAATTCCAGGTGGTGCGGTTAAAAAAAGCGATGTTTGTAAAGCCGTTGTCGTTCGAACCAGAAAGGAAATGCGACGCAAGGATGGCTCTTTTATAAGATTTTCTGATAATGCAGCAGTAATAATAAACGAGGTTGGTGATCCACGAGGGACAAGGATTTTTGGCCCAGTAGCCAGAGAGCTACGTGAGAAAAAGTTTATGAAGATCGTCTCTCTTGCTCCTGAGGTATTATAGATAAAGGTTGTTTTATGAGAGTTAGAAAGGGTGATACAGTAAGGGTCATTTCAGGCAATGATAAGGGACAAGTGGGCAAGGTGCTTAAAACTTTCCCCAAGTCTAATAGAATCATTGTCGAAGGAGTCCATCTTATTAAACGCCATACAAGGCCGACACAGAAAAACCGCAAAGGTGGGATAATTGAAAAAGAGGGGGAGATTTCCGCATCCAACGTTATGTTTTTCGATTTGCGGACAAATGCCCCGGCCCGTATCGGTTATAGGAAGCTGACCGATGGCACAAAGGTGAGGATTAACAAAAAATCCGGGGAGATAATTGAGTAGGTTATGGCCAGATTAAAAGAAAAATATTTAAAAGAAGTCAGGCCTGAGCTCAAAAAGCGAATGGACTATAAGAACATTAATCAAGTACCAAAATTACAGAAGATTATTATAAATTCTGGAGTTGGTGATGCTGTTGCCGACCATAAAAAACTTGATTCGGTTATCAACGAATTGATGATGATAACCGGCCAAAAGCCAGTAATCCGAAGAGCTAAAAAATCGATATCCAATTTTAAACTTCGAGCCGGTATGCCAGTTGGGGTTATGGTTACTTTGCGCAATGACAGGATGTATGAGTTCTTGGACCGCTTGATCAATATCGCCATCCCCAGGATTAGAGATTTTAGAGGTATGCCTAGTAAATCATTCGATGGACGTGGTAACTATACTTTAGGTTTAACCGAACAGATAATATTTCCCGAGGTTGATTACGATAAGGTTGAGAAGATTCGGGGTATGAATATAACTTTTATCACGACTGCCAAAACGGATTCTGAGGCGTTTGAGTTGTTAAAATCTTTCGGGATGCCATTTAAAAACCCATAGGAGATATTGTGGCCAAAAAATGTAAAGTTGCTGCCAGCAAGAAAAAGCCCAAATATAAAGTCCGTCAGAGAAATCGCTGTTTAAGATGTGGCCGTCCCCGAGGCTATATGAGACGGTTTGGCTTATGTAGAATCTGTTTCCGTGAGTTGGCGCTGGCTGGAGAGATTCCCGGGATTACCAAGGCAAGCTGGTAGGAGGATATAGCGATGACGATGACCGATCCAATTGCCGATATGTTGACCCGTATCAGAAACGCCAGTCGAGTTTCGATAAGAAGGGTTGATATACCAGCCTCGAAATTAAAGAGAAAAATTTCTGAGGTCCTTCTCGAAAATAATTTCATCCGTTCTATAGATTATGTAGAAGATGGCCTTCAGGGAATACTTAGAATAAGATTGAGATATACCCCTGATGGTATAAGTGTAATCAAGGGTATTAAAAGGATTTCCCGACCCGGCTTACGTATTTATAAAAACAAGAAGGACCTGATTAAGGGTTCAAAACAACCGGGGATGTTGGTGTTGTCAACCTCGTCGGGTGTTATGAATGAAAAAGAAGCTATACGTAGGGGTATCAGCGGTGAAGCCTTGTTCAGGATCTGGTAGGAGGATTACAAGTTGTCTCGAATAGGAAAATTGCCAATTCCTTTACCAAAGGGAGTAAAGGTTAGCCGTAGTGGAACCCAAATTACCGTTGAGGGGCCTAAAGGCCGGCTTTCTGAGAAAATACATCCCTCTATCCAGACTGAAATAACTGATAATGAAATTTTAATTAAGCGCCCCTCTAACGTAAAATACTATCAGGCGCTTCATGGTTTATCGCGGGCGCTGATAGCAAATATGGTAACCGGAGTTACTGAGGGCTTCTCGAAAGAGCTTGAGATAATAGGTATTGGTTACCGGGTGGAGAAAACCGGTAAAGGAATAACCTTCCATTTAGGTTATTCCCATCCAATAGTTTTGATACCTCCCGATGAGGTTAATATTGAGATAAAAGGAGCTAATAAAATTACCATTTCAGGGTTTAACAAACAGGTTGTTGGCCAGGTGGCCGCTCAGATAAGGTCTTTTAGACCACCTGAATCATATAAAGGCAAAGGTATTAGATACGCTGGGGAACAAATCAGGAGAAAAGCTGGGAAAACGGCAGGCGCGTAATCATGGCGAATTTACAGGTCATTAAAGCTAAAGCAAGGTCGAAAAGGAAGCTTCGCGTAAAAAAGAAATTGTTAGCCACTGCTCAACGGCCAAGGCTAGTGGTGTTCAGATCATTAAAACATATTTATGTTCAGCTTGTTGATCACCGGTCGGGTAGATGTATAACAGGTGCATCATCGCTTTCTAAAGAGTTGGCCGGCTTGAAGGCATCTAAAACAGAGAAGGCTTCTAAAGTT
>NATP01000086.1 GCA_002085375.1 candidate division Zixibacteria bacterium 4484_95
TTTTAATTGGATAATTAAGGCCTCGCTGTTGTAATTTTGGATAATAGGAACATCCTTAAGCTCTTTCGCAACAACAGGAGGCCCGGATGAATTTAACAAAAATAACAGGTAAATTGAAAGCACAACCCCAGTTCATAGACGGGGAAACTCCAACTACTTGACATTTGAGATAAAACGATTTTTATTAACTAAACAACGGGGAGGTATTATGAAAACAAACTCTCATGTTAAAACAACAATGGTGATACCGTCATACTGGGCTCGCCCAACGGATATCGGACATAAACAGGGCGATACGGTCTATGACCACCCTATACCCCTTGACAGAGATGGCACTTTACAACGTGCCCTTAGAAGCTTGAGTATCTTGGAAGATAACGAATTCAATGTGGTTGTCCTGTCTGTTGCCACAACGACGGATATCGAAAACGAGGTTGAGAAGAAAATCAAGGATATAGTTAATAATGTCAACAGTCCTATCGAAATCAGGATACTTTCCCGTTTCGGTGAAAAAATGGTACAAGACTACCTGCAAAATAAAAACTGTCCAGATAAATATAAGCTTCTACTATTATCTGGTTATTCACGGGTAAGAAATATGTGTCTTTTAGCAGCTCATCTTTGCGGTGCAAATGTAGCTGTGCTTATAGATGATGATGAGGTTTTTGAGGACCCGCATTTTATGCAAAAAGCTAAGGAATTTATCGGCTCGGTTCATGATAACCAGGAAATTCTAGGAATTGCGGGTTATTATATTAACCCCGATAATAGTTTCATGTTAAATCGTCCCGTATCGCCCTGGATGGCTTACTGGGATAAGACCAGCTTGATGAACAGAGCATTTAAAAGTTTTATTGGCAGTGGGCCGAGGTTAAAGAGAACGCCTTTTGTTTTTGGCGGAAATATGGTAATACATAAGAAATTATGGCTTGAGATACCATTTGATCCCGATGTTCCCCGCGGCGAGGATATCGACTATTTATGCAACGCCAAAATGTTTGGTTATGATTTCTACATCGATAGAGAACTTGCCATAAAACATGATCCACCTCCAAAATCCCATCCCAAGTGGCAGCAGTTCCGCGAGGATATGTTCAGGTTCATTTATATGCGGAAAAAGTTGCTCAAACAAAAAGAAATACCCGGGATGACACGACTTAAACCATCAGATTTTGACCCATATCCTGGAGCTTTCATAAAAGATGACCTTGAGGAGCTTATCTTTAAGGCAAATACTATGCTGGGACAAACGCTGCTAGCCGAGGGGGATATTAACGGATTAAAAGAATGTCAGAAAAATATCCTTATGGGAAAGGAAAAACTTCATTCTGATTCAGACCCTTTTGAAAATCTATTGAAAATTAAGGCTAACTGGAGAGAGATGATGAAAGTCCTCGATAACGACGAGGCACGAGCTGAATTGAAAGGATGTTTTATTTGACATTTAATATCTAATCAAGATTTTATACCACTCTTTAATCGTTCTCGTAAGAATATGGTTAGACCGATAATACCCACGCCTATAAGCATCATTCCAATAACGATAGATATAATGCCTTTCAATGTCAGGTTACCCCAGAAATGCATCATAAGGTAAATACCCCATAACCCGAGAAAACCACTGATAAACGCTTGTAATGGTTTCATTTCATATCTCCCAATACTATTTTATATAATCGGTTGCGTCCTGATTTAGTATAATAATAAAAAAAGTAACCATGAAACTTTTAAATTTCAACTAATACAATTTTACACGATTGAATTTATATCAATTTGTTTACATTAAGGGCCTATAAGAATATAATTGTATTGTATGCTGTTTGAAAGATATGCCGATGATTACGCACGCTATCGCCCTTGTTATCCCCATAAAGTATTACTTTCACTTAGACAGAGATTTGATTTACATGAAGGGAAAGTTACTCTGGACTTGGCCTGTGGCACCGGTATCCTTGGCAGACAGATATACAATCTAACAAAATCAAGGGTATTTGGTGTTGACCCCTCGAGGGTATTGCTGAAACATTGCTTTAGTATTAAGGCGGTCTGCGGTACGGCTGAGGCGATTCCGTTTAAGACGGGCTCTTTTGATGTTGTCCTTATCGGGCAAGCGTTGCACTGGTTTGACCTTGGCCTTGCCCTGAAGGAAATAAAAAGGGTAACAAAACCTGCCGGTGGGCTTGCAGTTTTATGGTATCGAAGAAAAAGGCCACTTAGCGGGCACCAACTTAAATTTGAAAAACTGGTCTTTAAATTCAACCCCTCATACAAACCTGATTTTATGGATTACGATTGGCTAACTATAATAGCTAAAGAGGGAGGATTTAGCGATATCATCTATAACGAGACTGATTGTGTCCTGAAATATTCTGTCGATGATTACTTAAAGCTTCAGAGGTCAAAATCGTATATTGGCGATGCCCTATCTTTAGGTGATTTAAAACATTTCATGAGGGAGGGAAAAACCGTTCTAGAAAATGAATATCCCGATGGTGTTGTCAAGGAAAGGATGACTTTCAGATATGTTTGGGCAACCAGAGTTTCATAAAATCGTTGGACATAAAATCCTGCTTACGGGTCTCCCCGGATGCGGTAAGACGACCCTGATCAAACGGGCAGTCGACAGATTGAACGTTAAAATCTACGGGTTTTTCACTCGCGAGATAAAAGAAAAAGGCAGACGAGTAGGTTTTAGAATAGAAACGTTTTCAAAGCCACAAAAAAATGGGGTTCTCTCACATGTGGATATAAAATCAGAATACAGAGTTGGCAAATACGGAGTTGATATTGAAGGTTTCGAAAGAATAGCAATCCCCGAGCTATCGGCTGGAATGAAACAGGGTAGCCTTATCGCCATCGATGAGATCGGCAAGATGGAGCTGTTTTCAGATAAATTTAGAGATATTATCAAACAGATATTTAAAAGCGAAATTAATATACTGGCGACGATATACTACAAACACCATCCATTTTGCGATAAGTTGAAAAACAATCCGGGTGTTGACTTAATAACGGTTAATAAAGACAATAGAGATGAATTAGTCGAGTGGATTGTTCAGGTATTAACAATTCGATCAAGCTGATAACAACTGATGGAATTATATCCGACGAGTAAGATCATATAATTGTGAAAGCAAAAAGATAACACAAATACTGTAAGGAAATATCCATTTAAACCTCTTGCATTTAATAGCTTTAGATATTATAATTTAAATCCGTTTTTGAATGGTTTAGATTACCATAAAGGAGTTATTATGGCGCCCAAGATAAAAAAGAAACAAAAGAAAGCTAAAAAGATTATAGTGAAATCTAAAAAAGCATATAGTACTGCCAAAAAGACAGTGACAAAAAAAGCAAAAAAACAAAATAAAGTGAAAATATCAGCCAAAATGGCAGGGAAGGTGACGGATGTGAAAAAGGTTAAAGAGTCTAAACCAAAAGGACTAAAACTTGTATATCTGTTTGGCGGGAAGAAGGCTGAAGGTAATGGTGAAATGAAAGACCTTTTAGGCGGTAAAGGCGCTGGTCTGGCTGAGATGACCAATATCGGTATTCCTGTTCCACCCGGTTTTACAATCACCACCGAGACATGTAACCTTTTCTACCAAAATAGAATGACTCCTCCGAAAGAGCTTATGCCACAGGTGAAAAAGGGATTAGCTTATATAGAGAAAGAAACGGGTAAAAAATTCGGTGATGTCTCCAATCCATTATTACTTTCAGTTCGATCCGGATCTAAATTTTCGATGCCGGGTATGATGGATACCGTTTTAAACCTTGGTTTAAACGATAAGACACTTATAGGCCTTATCAACAAAACAGACAATGAGAGATTTGCTTATGACAGTTATCGCCGGTTTATACAGATGTTTGGGAATGTTGTATTGGGAATAGATAAAAGCGAATTTGAATCTATACTTGAAAACCGCAAGAAGAAACAAAAAATTAAACTTGACACGGAACTGGCCGTTGGCGATTTAAAATACATCATAAAAAAGTTCAAAGCCAAGATTAAGGAAAAAACTGGTGATGAGTTTCCCCAGGATGTAAATATTCAGCTTGAGATGGCTCGTGACGCCGTATTCCGTTCCTGGAACAATCCTCGGGCAATCACCTACCGTAGGCTAAATGATATACCCGGTGATCTGGGGACAGCAGTGAACATACAGGCTATGGTATTTGGTAATATGGGCGAAAACTCGGCTACCGGTGTAGGTTTTACGCGAGACCCCTCAACCGGTCAGAAAAAATTTTATGGTGAATACCTAACCAATGCTCAGGGTGAGGATGTAGTTGCCGGTATTAGAACGCCAAAACATATATCTTCACTGGCTAAGGAGATGCCCAATATATACAAGCAGTTGAAAGCTATAACTGTTAAGCTTGAAGAACATTACCGCGATGTTCAGGATTTTGAGTTTACTATTCAAGAAAATAAGCTCTATATGTTGCAGACCCGCACTGGTAAAAGGACTACCGCAGCAGCGGTGAGAATAGCTGTAGATATGGTTAAAGAGAAGCTGATCTCTAAAAAAGAGGCTTTGCTGAGAGTTAAACCTGAATCTCTTGACCAGCTTCTTCACCCCCAGATAAATCCCACTGCCGTTGCTAATGTTATAGCCAGGGGCCTGGCTGCATCGCCAGGTGCTGCCTCCGGTATAGCTGTGTTCTCAGCTGACGATGCTGTTCGTTTTGCCAAGGCGGGCAAGAAGGTTATTCTTGTTCGCCAGGAAACCAACCCGGATGACATCCATGGAATGAATGTTGCTGAGGGAATTTTAACCTCGCGAGGAGGTATGACCTCTCATGCAGCAGTAGTGGCGCGAGGTATGGGGAAATGCTGTGTTGCCGGAGTGGAGAATATCAAGGTTTATGAGGTTGACCGAAAGTTCATTGCAGGTAAACATGTTATCTCAGAAGGGGACATTGTTACCTTGAACGGTTCTACTGGTGAAGTTATGCTGGGAGAGGTGGAAACTACAGAACCAAAGCTCTCTGGAGGTTTTGGTACTTTTATGAGTTGGGCAGATGAAGTTCGAAAATTGAAAGTTCGTGCAAACGCTGACACAAAAAAAGATGCTTCTCTGGCTCGTTCTTTCGGAGCAGAGGGTATCGGTTTATGCCGGACCGAGCATATGTTCTTCGCTCCTGACAGAGTTCCTATAGTCCAGAAAATGATACTCGCTGATAATGAGCTTGAACGAACTGAGGCGTTAGAACAACTTCTTCCCTTACAGAAAAACAATTTCAAGGAAATATTTGATGCTATGCAGGGCTTACCGGTAACAATTAGAACTATTGATCCACCTTTACATGAATTTTTACCCGACAAACAGGAAATTATAAAAGAGATTGAACAGATGAGAGCGGCAGGAGCCTGGGAGGATGATATCCGGGCAAAGGAGAAAATCCTTACACGTATTGAAGAGCTTGAAGAGTTCAATCCAATGATGGGGCACCGGGGATGCCGTCTGGGCATCACTTACCCTGAGATTACGGAGATGCAGGCCCGTGCTATCTTCTCAGCCGCCTGCGAAACGGCGAAAAATCCCCGTAAGAAAGCACCTATTCCGGAGATTATGATTCCTCTTGTAGGTACCGTGGAGGAACTGAAACACCAGAAAAATATCATCATCCATGTAGCCGATGAGGTAATGAGCCATTACAAGACTAAATTAAAGTACCATATCGGAACTATGATAGAAATACCACGTGGAGCTATTACCGCTGATGAAATCGCCCGGGAAGCCGAGTTTTTCTCGTTTGGCACTAATGACCTTACACAGATGACCTTCGGTTATTCACGTGATGATGCCGAAAAATTTATCAAGGTATATCTCGATAAAGGAATTCTTAAAAAGGACCCGTTTATCAGTATTGATACTGATGGTGTGGGCCAGCTGATGAAGATCGCTGTGGATAAAGGAAGATCAATTCGCAAGGATATTAAGATAGGAATATGCGGTGAACATGGTGGAGACCCTGATTCGATCACATTCTGCCACCAACTTGACATCGACTACGTTAGCTGCTCGCCGTACAGGATTCCCGTTGCCCGCCTGGCAGCAGCCCATGCGGCACTGGGAAAAACAGAGTATACGCAAAAATAGTCTCGGATAACTCAAAACAGTAAATATAAAAGCGGCCTTTTGAGAAAAACTCGCTAGGCCGCTTTATATTGCCGATGCTTTGTATAACTTTTACTGTACTCTTAAAGGTGCGGTAATTTTTTTCTTGCCAGATGATTCTTGAATTATTCCTTTTTGTTTAATTATGCCAGGTTTTGCTATTATCGGTCCAATAGGTGGAATTCTGGGGCAGTATTGGAGTTCGGGGTTATACCCTTTGAAATAAGCTACCAGGAAAGACACATCGGAACCGGAAAATCTGCAATTACCATTTACATCACCGCCAGCATATAACCAGGTTGAGGATGAATCATCCCAGCAGGAATCCTGTGGCGGATTACCAAGCCCTTTAAAATACAAGACGCCATAAGTGACATCACTACCGGTAACTTCATCATCGCCGTTTATATCGCCCGGCATGTAATCACATCCATGTATAGTTCCCACAAATAGTGTGACCGGTATCTCCAATGTGGGATTATCGGGGTCATTGGAGGAGATGGTTATCTGACCGGAATATTCACCATCCTCAAGCTCGGCAGCGTCGAGTATGACATCGACCGTATCACCGCTATAAGGCTCTATCCAGCCAGCATCGGGCTCAACAGAAAGCCACCTGGCGGCGGAAAACTTGATGGCTAAATAGTCGTGCATGTAGGCAGCGTTGTAAACCACCTGAAGCCCATCTGTGCCACCGGCATTTTCTATGCCAACGGTGGCACCCTCAAGGCCATAGTAATCAGACCCAGGGTCCATAACCTCATACTGAAAGAGAATCTTGCCACTTGGATAAAGAATTACCTGGAAGGTCAATGAACCTGTACCACCACCATAATAGTAATTGGGTACATTAATGAAGCTTATTATGAAGACGTTGTTATCTCTATCGTAGAAATAGTAAATATTACCGCCGGAAGAAGGATCTAAATCATCCCACCAAATGGACAGTAAGTTGTTGGGTTCGGAAGTATTGGGGATATTTGTGTTTGTAATGGTAGAATGGCCTGAGCCGAAGGTGAAGAAGCCGTTTGAGCTGATATAAATATCCGAGTAACTGTTCTCATAGAAAGGGAAATTGAATTCTATGGGTATCGGTCCAGCCCAGTCATCATCATCAAGTGTGACCGGTGTGCCGTAACCTGAGATATCAATCCACTCGTATGCTGGACCGCCCGGCTCATCGGAATCAATCCAGGTGTAGCCGAACATATCAGGACCGCCACTGCCTGTAATCACCGGCGGGAAATAAGGCTCATCTCCTTTGGATTTGTCCGGATCTGCGGGGCGAAAGCCCAGAGGCTCGGTATTTTCAATAAGCGGTCTTATGAGTTTTCTGCCTCCAAGCAAAATGTCAAATGTCTCACAGTTGATGCTATAGCTCAACCGCCCAGGTCCGTCGTTGTTTATCAGCAGAGGAATTGTGGATTGCTCTCCACTCTCGAGAGTGTCGCCAATAGCTGTTTGGTCAACTGATATATGAGGTGGATATATATACACACTTACAGGAATACTGCCAGAGGGGTTATCGATGTCGTTTGAGGCGTAGTTAAGGAAGCCGTTATGTCCCCCGGGACCTAAATCCGCGGCGTTAATTGTTACAACGAAATCAAGGCTATCGTATGGGGCGATATAGTTCTGCTCGGTGGAGAACTCAAGCCAGCTGTCGGTGGAACTGAATCTCACTCTCAAAGTGCCGTCGCCGGTGTTGTAGATCCTGATCGTATGCTCTACTGTATCCCCCTGGACAAGGCTGTCAGATATGCTGGTAGGCTCGAACGATAGCTCTGGATTGCCCTGGGTAGCCTGATAGTATCCTTTTATCTCTATATCATCGATGTTCCAACCGCAATATTGCCATGATCCGTCAGTGGTGCCAAGTCCATAGCGAATCTGGAAATCGGGGTTTTCATCAGCTATCTCTGAGAGGTCATAATATTTTTCGTTCCAGGATGATTCATCGATATGACTCGAAGGGTTCTCAAAAAGCGTTACCCAATTGTTACCATCGAAGGCCTGAAAATAAACATGCAGTCGATAATGGGCGAGGTAACCCAGCAGGTAGCATCGATATTGGGGTTGTAATCACCGCCGTTGTCGGGCGTAAGATCATTACCCAGGACCTGGTTATCATCGCTGGGGCTGTGGTCTGTAGACGGATCGGGACCGCCATATGTATCCGAACCGGAACCACCGGTAGCAACTCCGATAGTCCATTCGGCAGCACCGCCAATACCTGTCCAGCCCTGATTGGTTGAAAAATCATCTGCAAAAATTACCACCCTGTCACCAACAATGATGTCAAAATTGATGGTAGTACTGTAGCCACCCTCGGCAGCAAGTCCCAAGTCAAGGGTCACCTCATGCCCCACAGGACAGGAAGCATCAGCGGAAACCACAAAAACATCACCGGAGTTATCACCGATGCCACCATCAGGGGCAATGTCACCGAAATAGCCATCACCATCAATGATGGAAACGAAGGCGT
>NATP01000012.1 GCA_002085375.1 candidate division Zixibacteria bacterium 4484_95
TGGGGGAGATGAAGAACGATATGGCTGGTGCGGCGGTTGTTGTATCGCTTATGATGGTTCTAGGAAAGTTGAAACCTCGACTTAACGCAGTTGGAATTGTTCCAGCGGTGGAGAATATGCCATCGGGAAAAGCTTTGAAACCGGGAGACATCGTCACTGTTAGTGATGGTCAAACAATCGAGATAATCTCAACCGATGCCGAAGGACGATTGATACTTGCCGATGGACTTAGTTTCGCTCATAAATTCAAGCCCAAAAAGATAATCGATATAGCCACCCTAACTGGTGCGGCACGTGTAGCCCTCGGTGAAACAACTGCGGCAATAATTGGAAACAATGATGCGATGTTAAAATCGATTTATGAAGCTGGACAGCGAACGTCAGAGAAAACCTGGCAACTTCCTCTCTGGGATGAATACCAGGAGCTGATAAAATCTGAGGTTGCTGATATGAAGAACTCCGGCGGCAGGTCAGCCGGTACAATTACCGCTTCATGCTTGCTATCCAGGTTCGTTAAGGGTGTTCCATGGGTTCATATTGATATCGCGAGCGTCGATAACCAGGCAAAATCACATCCGTACCTGCCAAAAGGAGCTACCGGTTTCGGAACAAGACTTCTGGCGGAATATTTATTGAGTTTGCGGTAATTTAACCTGTATTATCCATTGACCTTAACAGACATTGGTTGAAGTTACTTCTTCAAATGGCTTAAGCGAATTATGGCATAAATTAGGCACTTAAAAATATTGACCATTTTGAGTATTTAAATTGCAATATCATAAATAGCGGGCGATGGGGCTCGAACCCACGACGTCCAGCTTGGGAAGCTGACATTCTACCACTGAATTACGCCCGCTTTGCCGATATAGAAAATACCTTTTTTCAAGCAATCATGTCAAGATGAAACAACCCAATCGGCTTAAATCGCTATATGTTTTACTTGCATAATAATCATTCTTAAGCTATTATTTCTTCAGACGATAGAGCAAATGGAGATATCCCAAGGAGGGTGTTGTGAAAATCGGCAAAATATCAGTTTCGCTGATTTGCCTGTTACTTTTGCAAGGTTTTGCTTTCAGCCAGCAAGACATATTACAAACTTTCGATGAAGGTGTTCTCAACTGGACAAATTTGACAATCTATGTTACTGGAAAAGGCCGGCCGGACCCTGAATTATCCCCAGCTCAATACAGATTATCCGCATTAATATCTGCTCGAAAAGATGCCACAGAGAGTATTCTTGAGATCCTCAAAAATATTAATCTTACATCCGAATTAAGAGTTGGTCAATTGATTGAAAAATCAGAGGCTATTAAGGCTCAAATTGAGAAAATTATAGATGATTTGCAAATAATGGGGAAGCCCCGTCATATGCTCGATGGCACTGTAGAAATAGACGTGGAGTTCCACCTGTTTGATGAATTTCTGAATGTTGTCTTACCGCAGAATGGCGATAAACTTGCCGAATTCATATCGGATGAATCCTCAGGGGAGGACAATGCCCTTGAAAATCAGGTTTATTCATATACAGGCTTAATCGTGGATTGCCGGGGTTTGCAGGTTGATTTCGCTTTAGCGCCAAAGGTTTTGGATGAACAGGGCCAGGAGGTTTACGGTCCTGGTTGGGTCAACCATAAGATAGCTCTCACAGCAGGCATTGTACAGTATGTAAGGGATGAGGATAAGGCTTTTGCAAGGGTGGGGGAAGTACCTATTAAGATAAAAGGCTTACATATAACGGGTACTGGTAGATGTGATGTCATAATAGCAAACGCTGATGCGGTGAGGTTGTTGAACAAGGATAATCTGAATTTTTTAAACATGTGTAAAGTAGCGTTTTTAGTTGAGTGAGGAGACATTTACATGAAAGTGATAAAATTTGTTATTGTGGCTATATTTTTAATTACGAGTTTGTCTTTTGCCGAGCCGTTAACATTAAAAGTAACGGGTAGAGCCAAGATAGAGGAAGCCGATACGACTAAAGCCAGGAATTGGGCAATTGTAGCGGCAGTAAAAAGAGCGATAGAAAAAAGTGTTGATAATTTGATATCTCACCGATTGGCGGTTGAAAATTCCAAACTGCTTGAGGAAAATATCTATTCAAAAGATGCTGGTTATATTAAGAGTGTGAATGTCATAAAAGAGGGGATTAGCCACCAGGTGCAAGATAACTACGAGGTAATTCTTGAAGTTACATTAATTGTAGATTATCTTCAAAAAGACCTGACCTCCCTTGGAATACTTAAACCCAGAATAGGGTTACCCCGGATACTGACTCTTATCCAGGAGAAAAATATAGATAACGTCCACTGGCATCTCCAGACAAATAGCTTAAATAATGCTGAAATGAAGATTCGTGAGATTCTCGGTGTAAATGGGTTTACATTTGTCGATTATAATTCTTTATTGTCGGAAATGACCGCTGAAGAGGAGAGAGCATTTTATGCAGATGATATTAGCACCATTTCAAATATAGGTGATAGATACAATGCCATGGTTATAATAACCGGTGAGGCAATATCCCGGCGGGCACAGGAGGTAGAAAATCTTGATAGCACGGTGTCTCTTCAGGCCATGGTCAACCTCAAAGCCATTAACGTTAAAACTGGTGATGTCATCTCCAACAGCTCTGCTACTGCCACCGCTGTTGACAAAAATGAACTTGCTGGTGGGGCTTTGGCTATTACATCTGCTACTGAGAAAGCTATAATTAAAATCGCAGATGATTTAGTCAAAATATGGTCACGGGAGAATGTCCCGGAGATAAAAGTGACATTAATGGTAAATGGCTTAAAATCTATTGAGGACCTGATATTGTTTAAAAAGGAATTACGAAACGAAATTAAAGAGATAATATCGATAGAACGACGAACTTTTGTTGGCAGTATTGCTGCCTATGACCTTATAACCTCTGTTGATGGTAAAGCAATCGCCTCCGAACTGGAAACAAAAGGATTAGATTCATTCGAGGTGAAGGTTAGATCCAAGTCAAAAAACTCGCTGGAGCTGAATCTGAAAGTGAAATAAAAGCTTTCGGTTTAAAAGACCTCAAGGTAAACAAACCACCATAATCGGATGCAACTTGCACAGCGAATATAATTGAATTAATCAATCCATATTACCTTATTGCATTCATGATGATATTACTTTAAAATTACAACAATGCTAAATATTAAAAAAATAATTACCGGGTCTCCTGCTGACAACGGAATAATCAAACCTGGCGATGAGTTAATGTCTATTAATGGTCACGACATCACCGACGTTATCGACTATCTGTTTCACCAAGCCGATGCTTTTCCCAAACTCATTCTAAAGAGGAAAGGTAAAAAGTATGAAGTTAAAATAAATAAAGATATCGACCGTGAAATGGGGTTAGTTTTTTATCCTGATAAAATTATTCGCTGTAATAATAAATGTATATTCTGTTTCTGCCATAACAATCCCAAACACCTTCGTCGGTCATTGTATATTAAAGACGATGACTATCGACTTTCTTTTTTATATGGCAATTTTATAACCCTGACCAATCTTTTAGAAAAAAATATCCAGCGTATAATCGATATGAAACTATCTCCACTCTATATCTCAGTTCAAGCTATCGACGATGAAACCAGGCGAAAACTATTCGCAAAAAAACATGTGCCTCCCATTTTACCAATCTTACGGAGATTTGCTGAAAACGATATCTATTTCCATTGCCAGGTGGTGGTTGTTCCCGGGTATAACGATAAGGAGATTTTATATAAAACCGCTGCTGCTTTGGCAGATCTTAAGCCTTACGCTTCATCTTTAGCAGTTGTGCCAGTTGGATTGACACGCTATTCAAATCCCGATCTTAAGCCTGTGGGTACAAAGGGAGCAACCCGACTGGTCAATGATGTTTTTTATTTTAGAAAGAGATACGGAACAAAAGGTAATCATTTTGCCTATGCCGCTGATGAACTGTTTATTAGTGCGGGCCTTGACATCCCGCCAGAAAGCTACTATGATGATTTCCCTCAGATAGAGAATGGAGTTGGTATGGTCAGACGTTTTCTCGATACAATTCCGGGTCGCCTGAATAAAGATATAAAGGGATACTGGGTTACGGGCAGGTTGATGTTTAAACTCTGGAGGAATACGATAATAAGAGAAAATAATTTCAGATTGAAATTAGTTCCTGTAGCCAATTATCTTTTCGGGCCCAGGGTCACGGTTTCTGGTCTTTTGGCGGGGAAAGATATTTTAAAAGTTTTATCTAGGATGAGACTTAAGGACAACCTGGTCATATTACCCCCCAATTGCTTGAACGATGATGGCCTTTTTATTGATAACCTGACACCGTCTGATATTGAAAATCAGTTAGGGGTAAAATTAATCAAGGGGGATTACAGTTTTGCTGAAACGCTCGAGATGCTCTCATGAAAAGGTCAATTGTCGCAATAGTCGGTCGGCCTAATGTTGGTAAATCAACGCTGTTTAACCGTATGATAAAAAAACGGCGGGCTATTGTCGATGATAGGCCGGGTGTCACCCGCGACCGTCTTTATGCTGAATGTTTCTGGAACGGCAAAGAGTTTTGGCTTGTTGATACGGGTGGTTTTATCCCGCGCTCTACCGAAACCATTACTTCTCTTGTAACACAACAGGTTTATGTTGCGATTGACCAATCAGACCTCGTTTTGTTTTTGCTTGATACCAAGGTCGGTTTGCAAACCACCGACGAGGAAATTGCCAGCATATTAAAACATCACAATAAAAAAGTCATCGTTGTGGCTAATAAAGCCGATTCCGAAAAAGATATAGCCGATACCGCTGAATTTTATAAGCTCGGTCTTGGGAAAACCTATCCGATTTCTTCTGCAAGTGGTAGGAATTTGGGCGAACTCATGGATGCCATAACTGATAACCTTCCTGAATCTTTCCAGGAAGAGGTTACAGAAGATATAATAAACGTTGCCATAGTTGGCCGATCGAATGTGGGCAAATCATCCCTTTTCAACGCCATAATTGGTGAAAATCGACAGATCGTCTCCGAGATACCCGGTACAACTCGTGATAGTATTGATAGCCTTGTGGAAATTAATAATAGAAAGTTTAACTTTATCGATACCGCTGGATTGAGAAAAAAATCAAGATACCCCGACGTTTTGGAATATTATACTTCATTGCGAAGTATAAGAGCTATGGAACGTTCCGACGTCGTTCTGGAATTAATCGATGCGGCTGTAGGGATAACAACCGGTGATATCAGAATTGCTGGCAGTGCCGACCAGATGGGTAGAGGACTTATATTTACAGCTAACAAGTGGGACCTGGTTAAAGGTGTAGAACAACACAGATTCACTCAGTCAGTTTATGAAAAAGCGCCGATGTTAAGATATGCTCCGGTGATTTACACCTGTGCCATTAAGGGTATCGGTATAAATAATATCATTAAGCGCATTATTGATATAGATGCTGAAAGGAAAAAGAGAATCTCCACCTCGGAACTGAATGTCTTTTTGGAAAATGTCGTTAAAGAGAAACATCCTCCAGCTAAAAGAGGTAGATTCATAAAATTTTATTATATCACCCAGGTTAAGGTTAAGCCTCCGACTTTTATTTTTTTCTGTAACCTACCCAAACTTGTCGATTCATCATATCAGCGCTACCTTGAAAATAAATTAAGACAGGAATTTGGGTTTACTGGAACTCCCATATTGCTTATCTTTAAGCCCAGGAGGTAGTCTTGGTAACCATTCTTGCAATAGTTACAATATCTTACCTTATCGGTTCGTTTCCCACTGGCATTGTTTTCGGAAAAGCGTTTAAAGGTATCGATGTCCGCACGGTGGGCTCAAAGACGATGGGTGCTACCAACGTCTTTCGTATACTCGGTCCCAAAATCGCTATACCGGTGCTGATAGTGGATATCTTAAAGGGAATAATTGTCACAATTCTGATTAGCAAAATCTATTTCGGTGATGTCGTAATTGCTTTGTACTGGCTTAAAATCATCGCCGGTTTCTCGGCGATAATCGGACATATATTTCCAATTTGGATCGGTTTTAAAGGTGGAAAAGGAGTCGCCACCGCCACCGGCGTGATATTTGGATTAATGCCACTTGAGGCAGGTTTTGCCTGCCTGTTATTTGTAATCGTAGTCGCTTTAACTCGCTATGTGTCGCTTGGCTCAATATTGGCTTCCTTTTTCATATTTTGTGCCTTGCTTGCTGAAAAATTGTATCTCGGTATAATTATTCCGAAAGCTTATATGCTATTATCTATATTGCTCTTACTTACAGTTCTTATTACTCACCGCCATAATATCAAACGCCTTTTAAGAGGCCAAGAGAATAAAATTGGTAAATAAATCTATGAGAATTAGGTCTGTCTTGGAGTGTTAGACAATGTATAACTGAACATGAAGTGCCTTTTGTTTAAATAGTTTGAAAGTATGAAATCTATCGGCGAAATTTATGCTCTCGTGATTTATTTCAATACCCCTGGTGAGATCACTGGTGATGAAAAGATAGTCCTTTACAAGTGGCATAAAGATGAGAGGTAAGTAGGTTTGAAGAAAATAGCTGTTTTAGGCGCAGGAAGCTGGGGCATTGCCATATCGGTATTATTGCATCGCAATAATCACAAAATCACCCTCTGGGAATTTTTAAAGGAGGATTGCCAAAGGTTAAATTCGCTTCGTGAACATCCCGATAAACTACCCGGTATAAAAATCCCTGCTGAGATAGAGATAACCGATGATCTAAAAAAGGCGGTTACCAATTCCCAAGCTATAGTATTTGTGGTGCCATCGCCCTATGTAAGGCAAACTGCCCGCTCTTTATCAGGTTATATTCCAAACCATATAGAATTTATTGTGAACCTTGCTAAGGGGTTGGAAAACAATACATTATACAGGATGTCTGAAGTATTACATGAGGAATTGTCTGGCCAGTTTCACAACAGAATCGTTACTCTCTCCGGGCCCTCTCATGCTGAGGAGGTTTCACGAAATATCCCAACTACCGTTGTTGCTGCTTCTTTGAATTTGCCTGTTGCCGAAATGGTTCAGCAGGTTTTCAATAATCCGACATTCAGAGTTTATACCTCAACGGATTTGATTGGAGTTGAGCTTGGCGGTTCAATTAAAAATGTGATTGCAATAGCCGCTGGGATAATAGACGGATTAGGATTAGGAGACAATACCCTTGGTGCCCTGATGACCCGTGGATTGGCGGAAATGGTCCGGTTGGGTCGGAAAATGGGTGCCGAACCGTTGACATTTGCCGGATTATCCGGTATAGGTGATTTGATAACCACCTGCATAAGCCGGCATTCGCGCAACAGATATGTCGGTGAACAGCTGGGAAAAGGTAAAAAATTGGCTGATATTTTGAGTTCGATGAAGATGGTAGCTGAGGGTGTTAATACCACTCGCTCAGCTTACCAGTTAGCGGAAAAATATAACGTGGAAATGCCTATAACCGTTGAAGTATACAATATCTTGTTTGCGAACAAAGATCCTAAAACGGCTCTTTTTGAACTGATGGCACGTTCTCCCAAGCCAGAGATATGGGCATAATTGTCAAAAATCTTCAAAGTTTGCGAATAAACAAAAAACTTGCATATTGAAACGCAATAGGTATATAATTTGTATAAAAAAGGTAGCAAAGTAAAAAGGATTAACGTTGACCAAGTTTGATTTTGAAAAAGCTATGGAAAGGCTTGAGCAGATTATCGATAACCTTGAATCCGGCAATCTCAGTCTGGATGAATCGATCAAAGTTTTCGAGGAGGGAGTTGAATTATCGAAGAAGTGTTATGAAAAGCTTTCGAAAGCTGAACTTAAAGTTAAACAGTTGATAAAGACGGATAGTGGAGAATTTGAACTTGGTTTGTTTTCAGAGGAAAATCAATGAGCCTACTGGCAAATATTAACACACCACATGATTTAAAAAAACTTAGCGTCGATGAACTACCTGTTTTAGCATCCGAAATAAGGGAATTTATAATAAATATTATTTCGAAAAATGGCGGGCATCTCGCCTCGAACCTTGGGGTAATCGAATTAACGATCGCTCTTCACTATGTTTTTGACAGTTCCATTGATAGGATAATATTCGATGTTGGGCATCAGTGTTATGCCCATAAACTCATAACCGGTCGAAAAAAGGAACTTGTGAATATCCGCCTTAAAGGTGGGCCATCAGGTTTCCCAAAACGAAGTGAGTCTAATCATGATGCTTTTGGTGCCGGGCATGCTTCAACATCAATCTCATCGGCACTTGGCATGGCAGTTGCACGTGATTTAGCCGGACAAAAACATAAAGTGATAGCTGTTGCTGGTGATGGTTCCTTTACGGGTGGCTTATCTTATGAGGGGTTAAACCAAGCCGGAGGAATGGGCAAAGACCTCTTGATTGTTCTTAACGACAATAAAATGTCAATATCCAAAAACGTCGGTGCATTGTCGAAATATCTAACTGATATCATTACCGACCAGAGCTATAATAAGCTGAAAACTGAAATCTGGAAACTTACCGAGATGATTCCCCGAAAGGAAAAACTTCGTAAGGTAATTGCCTCCATAGAACAGTCAATTAAGGGCATAATAATCCCCGGGCAGATATTCGAGAAACTCGGTTTCAGGTATTTCGGCCCAATTGATGGGCACAATATACCCCTTTTGATAAAAACGCTTAGACAACTAAAGAAAATAAAAGGTCCGCTGCTTTTACATATCCTAACCCAAAAAGGTAAAGGTTATAAATTCGCAGAGGAGAAACCGACAAGTTTTCATGGTATCGGCTCTTTTGATAAACTTACCGGTGAGACAAACGGGCTGAAAAAAACTCTACCTTATACTAAAGTGTTCGGTGAAATGATAGTGAAGCTGGCTGAGCAAGATGATCGTATTTGTGCAATTACCGCGGCCATGACAACCGGCACTGGTCTTACGAAGTTTGCCCAGAAATTTCCAGAAAGGTTTTTTGATGTTGGTATTGCAGAACAGCATGGAACAACCTTTGCCGCTGGTCTGGCTATGGGTGGTTTTAAACCATTTTTTGCTGTTTATTCTACATTCCTTCAGCGTGGTTTTGACCAGGTTATCCATGATGTCGCTTTGCAGAACTTACCGGTGGTTTTCTGTATTGACAGGGCGGGGCTTGTTGGCCAGGATGGTCCCACGCATCATGGCTGTTTCGATATCTCCTATCTGTTACAGGTGCCTAATATGACTGTTACTTCTCCTAAAGATGGAAGGGAACTTCAACAACTTATGGTCTTAGCCTCGAAATGGCAGAAAGGCCCTTACTCCATACGTTATCAGCGCGGTGACATACCCGAAACCGATATCAAGCAGACTTTCGATAGCATTGAATATGGCAGCTGGGAAAAGTTAAGGGATGGCGATGATCTTGCTGTCCTGGCTGTGGGCTCAATGGTTTATCCTTGCTGGCAGGCAGCTGACATCCTTGATAAGGATGGGATATCCGCAACCTTGATAAATTGCCGCTTTTTAAAACCGCTGGATCGGTCCATGTTAAATAAAATATTCTCTGATTTTAAGCTCGTGCTTACTGTTGAGGAAGGCTCTTTAGCGGGGGGATTTGGTCATTATATAAGCGGATATAAAGATGAACATGGATATGATGATGTTGTTATACGCCATTTGGGCCTGCCTGACGTTTTCATCAGCCATGGAAAACGTTCTGAACTTCTCCACGATGCCGGCTTGGATGTAGAGGGGATATCTTCATCGATCCTGGATTTCGTCCAGATACAGAAAAACATATCAAGAAAGATTAAGAAACATTGAAAAAGTTTGGAATAATTGCTCATATTAAACGACCTAACGTCAAACGTACGGCTAAGGTCATTATGGATTGGGCGGACAAGCAGGGCCTTGAGTACTGGATATGTGAAGAGTTGAGTGGTATTGCCGGTAAAACTGAAAGGTTTAAACCCAAATCCAGAATATGGGAGGATGTCGATTGTGTAATTTCGCTTGGTGGCGATGGTACAATACTATCCTCAGTGAGAGCGATCGGGCAACACAACATACCCGTGTTTGGTATTAATGTGGGTAGCCTGGGTTTCTTGACCGAAGTATTAGCACAGGATATTCCATCAGCTTTGGACAAACTTAAAAACGATGAATTCTTCATTGAGGAAAGAATGATCCTTGAGGCAAAAGTTACTAGTAAACAGGATACAAATTATAATGCCTTGAATGATGTTGTTCTGGACAATGGTGGTCTCTCTCGTTTAATCAAACTCGATTTATACAGAGACAAACAGTTTGTTTGTTCTTACAACGCCGATGGCTTGATTATATCCACTCCTACCGGTTCAACAGCTTACAATTTGGCTGCAGGAGGCCCTGTAATGCACCCTAATCTGGGTGCAATAATCGCCAGCCCCATCTGTCCTCATTCACTAACTTTAAGATCCATCCTTTTTGATGAAAATAGTAAGTTGGCGGTAAGAGTTGCTGTAAATGAAATAAACGCACGCCTGACTGTTGATGGCCAACTTGGTTGCATGCTTGATTCACATGAGAAGGTTATAGTTAAAAAAGCTCCTTATCGAGCAAAACTTATTAGATTAAAAGAGTATTCTTTTTTTGAAATACTTCGAACAAAACTCCATTGGGGAGCAAGGCCCCTAACGAATGGGAATGCTTGAATCTATTCGAATTTCAAACTATGCCCTTATAGATAATCTAACCATCGAGTTCAGTCCGGGTTTGAACATTTTCACCGGTTCAACCGGAGCGGGTAAGACTATAATAATAGGCGCCCTGGGATTAGCTCTGGGAGAGAGAGCGTCTGAGGATAGTATCAGAACCGGTGCTAGAAATGCCACTGTTGAAGCCGTGTTTTCAACCAGTAATAAAACAGATGAATTAAGACGGTTGGAAGTTGCCAGGGATCTTATTGATGATAAGGAAAGCTTGATAATCAGAAGGGAAATCAACCGTGATGGTCGAAGTCGGGCATTTGTCAATAACTACCGGGTTACGATACAGAGTTTGAAAAACATAGGGGCAAATCTTGCTGATATAACCAGCCAGCGCCATCATAAAAGCCTTCTTGACCCAAACATCCATCGTCAAATTTTGGACGATTATGCTGGCCTTCAGGGTGAAATTAGAGAACTTGCCGATATATTTAAAAAATACAATCAATTGAAATCAGAGTTGGAGGATATTAAGAAGAAACAGGCTGAATCAACTGCTGAAAAAGAGCTTCTCGAATTCCAGATAAAAGAGATAGAATCGTCATCTTTAGCTGAAGGAGAGGATGAACAATTAGAACAAGAAAAACTTCAACTCATTAATGCTGAGAGGATAAAGACCGCCTGCTATATTTGCCAGAGTAATCTGTTTGATGATAACGGTTCGGTTTCGTCAAGATTAAATTCTGCTGCAATAGAACTGGGACATATCTTGAAATTTAGTATGTTGGCGGAGAAAATCAAAAATGCAATTGATGAGTATATCATAAACCTTGAGGACATCGGAACAATGCTCAGAGAGCTTTCAGACAATATTGAATTTGACCCGGTTCGTTTGGAGGTGGTTGAGGAAAGGATAACTCATATTAAGAGACTCAAACGAAAATATGGCCAAACCATTGGAGAGATACTGCAATATTGCCAGAGAGCTAAAGAAAAAGTCGCTGGTTACGAGGATTTGGACGATTTAGTGAAGAAGCTTAATGATGATTATAAGAACTGCCGGATTGAACTTTCTGCCATGGCGGAGAAAATATCCCGAAGGAGAAAAAAGGCTGCTCTTGAGATGGAACAAAAAGTAATTCAACACCTTTCCGACCTCGCCATGCAAAATTCCGATTTCAAGGTTTACTTTGATATCAAAGAAGACCCGGACGGACCATTTATGATTAATTCAAAGAGTTATGCTGGAGATGATTCAGGTTTTGACAAAGTTGAATTTTTGATTTGTGCTAATCCTGGCGAACAGTTGAAACCTTTGGCCTCTACAGCCTCGGGTGGTGAGCTTTCACGAGTTTTGTTGGCACTATGTTCGGTTCTTTCTGGTGTTCTACCAAGGGATACTCTTGTTTTTGATGAGATAGATTCAGGTATATCAGGTAAGGTGGCCACACAGGTGGGCAAAAAGTTACAGATGTTGGCGAAAAAAAGACAGGTTATCTGTATTACTCACCTTCAACAGATAGCTAGCCGTGGCATAGCTCATTTTAAAGTCTATAAGGGTAAAAGTGGAAAACGTTCGGTTACACGGGTAAAACGA
This sequence comes from candidate division Zixibacteria bacterium 4484_95, assembly GCA_002085375.1. Lineage (GTDB taxonomy): Bacteria > Zixibacteria > MSB-5A5 > UBA10806 > 4484-95 > 4484-95. The sequence continues at coordinate 12,248 of NATP01000012.1, forward strand.
CTTTCAGGTGACCAGCGGGTTACCGAGATAGCAAGGTTGTTAGCCGGTGAAAGAATTAGTGATGTTGCCCTTGATGGTGCTTCCCAGTTATTGGAGGAGGGGAGTTCTTGAACGTTTCATCGGAATTTTCTCCCAAAATATCACCTTTACCAAATATCCTCTCTGCCATGAGAATATTCCTCTCGCCCTTTGTTTTTTTTTCAATAAAGTCTGATAATATTCCGCTTATTTTTGCCCTGGCCATAACGGCGATAATATCAGATTTTCTAGATGGCTATTTTGCAAGGAAACTAAACTCTATTTCAAAAACTGGTAAAATTCTGGACCCCTTAGCTGATAAATTGCTCGTGGGAGTTGCTGCTATAGCATTAACTATCTACGGTGATTTGCCAGTTTTACTTTTGGTCCTTATACTTACTCGTGATTTTATCATCGCTATGGTAGGTTTAATGATAATTAAAAAAGAGAATGTAATTCCGGTATCAAATGTTTTAGGAAAAATTACTGTAAATGTTTTTTCAATAGTTCTGATTGTTTATGTGTTAAGATTGAATATTTTCTATGAGTTTGCTTTCTGGTTTGCTGTTATATTCCTGGTTATCTCGTCGGCAAGCTACCTGGTATATAGCCTGAAAATATTTGTTTTTAAAACCGGAATAAACCAATTGGATAATTGAATTTTTATATACCAAAATGGATAACGGGTATAGATTTATTTTGGAGTAAATAATTATCTGCTTTAAAATCTGGTTTGTCGAAACTTGTATGCAAAACCTTCGTATTAAAATCAGTTGGTGTTTTATTTTTAGAATGGAGGAGAATTAATGAACAGAACTAAAATTATTCTTGTTTTGGTTTTGATTGCTGCTTTGAATATACCCGCTCTGGCTAAAAAACAAAAAACGGCCGTTTTTAAAGATAATGTCTTAAGCGATCAAAAACTTAATTTCACTCTTGAAGTTCCCAAGAACTGGAAGGTGAAAACGTTTAAAGAAGAACCTGAAGAACTTTCTATCCTAAGGGCGGTCTTTTTGAAAAAGAACTACAAGATAAACAAAGAAGTTAAGGAGCTTGGTGGCGATTTCACTATACCGGAAATACAGATATATGCCCGTATGGATGAAATGACACCGATGGAATTTTTGGAAAAACTTAAAAAGGATATTAAATCACATAATTCTGAGGATGATATCATTACCAAGCTTAACCTTATTCTTTCCGGTGAGTTTCTGGGTAAAGAGGAAATTGAGCTTGATGGTATACCCGCTATACATGCTCTTTTTAAAAGAAAATACACCCGACGCCTTCAGGGTGACCCAAGTGACCCCAGATACCGACAGTATGGCGGATTGATAATAAGAAGCGAGCATGACGTTCATGATGTTTATATTCTAAAGCGAAATGATTATCTAATTGTAATCCAGTTTTTCAGTGAACGTGAGTTTTATCCACCAAATAGGGATGAGTTCACCAAAATATTGAGTTCGTTAAAATTTAACGATACTGACAAACCAGCAGGAGAGGAGTCTGGGAATTAGTTGTCATAAGTAAACATGGACATATAAAAACGATTATCGCTTGGTAGAATTTACGTATTGTTATAATAAAATCTGGTAATATTCAGTTTAATCTTATTCTATTTTTAAAAACTATCATTTTAACTTATAAATTTCTAAAACTTTGGAATTATCTTTGATTTATGATTGACTAATTGGTTGCAAGATGTTATGATTTTACCAAAATTTTGGAGGAATTATGTGGATAATTAGATATGCCGTATCCGCTATATTGATAATCGCCCTGCTGGGATTTACTATTCAGAATTCCTACCAGAGGGTAGTTATTAATATCGCCGGTATAACCTTCACCGATGTACCTTTGATTTTCGTAGTTTATGTGGCTTTCTGTATTGGTCTTATTTTCTGGTTTGCCATCTCCATAGTGCAGTATTTCAGAATGTTAGGCCAGCTTTCAGAGCAGAAAAAGAAAAACCGTACCTTAACCGAAGAAATTACAACTTTGCGTAATCTACCTTTAGAGGAACTTGATGAACAACAGGAGGAAAAAGATTAATGGGGGATACATTTACTTCATACTTGTGGATAATAATCCCCCTTGTTTTAATCTTCCTGGCTTTGATTTTTTCACTGGAGAGAAGGCAGTCCAAGGGGGCCAAGGTTATTCCTGAGAGCTACATCGATGGTCTTCGAGCGATAATAGCAGGCGATAATAATCAGGCTTTTATAAAACTCAAACAGGCTGTAAGTGAGGATACAGATAATATCGATGCCTATCTCAAGCTTGGCGATTTATTTCGCAGAAAAGGTCAAATTCAGAAAGCCATTCAGGTTCACAGCGAACTTGTGCTTCGGAAAAAATTGAAACGAGATATGTTTAACCCTATACATAAAAGCTTGGCTGAGGATTATATAATCGCTAAAAAGTATGACCGGGCTTTGGAAATATTAGAAAAACTTACGAAAGATAATTATTATAAGACTTGGGCACGGGAGAAGATACTGGAGATATATGAGAAAACAGGCCAATGGGATAAGGCGTTTAATACATGCAAAGACCTTTTAAAATCAAAAGACCAACAAAAAAGACTGGCGGTTTATAAACATCTAATAGGTAATGATCATTTCAACAAAGGTGATTTTCATAAAGCCCGTCTTGTTTACAAAGACGCTCTCCATTACGATGATAAATTTACCCTTTCCTATATTATGATAGCCGAATCATACCTGGCAGAGGGCAGAAAACAGGAAGCTGTCGAGTATTTTAAAAAACTTGCCGAGAAAGTTCCCGATGAAGCTGACCGGATATTTTATAAGATGGAGCAAACACTTTTCGATCTTGGCCAGTTCTCTGAGGCCGAGATTATTTACAACAATGTCCTAAAAACCAATCCAGATAATACAAATATCTTAAAATCATTAGCTGGTATTGCTGAGAAGAAAGGTGATATACAAACAGCTATTGATTATTTAAACCAGGCCGTAAACACCGAGCCTGATGATATTGTTACCGCTGTTTGGTTAGCTGGTCTTTATGTTAATGAAGGACAAAATAATCAAGCCCATAAAATCCTTCAGGACATTCGGAATAACTGGCAAAATCAATGGCAATACTATTATTGTCCCTATTGTAAAGTCAGGTCAAAAAAGATGGAGCTTGTCTGCTCTGACTGCGGACGGGTTGGGCCATATAGAAAATTAGTCTGAGGATTCTGGCGGTGAGACGGGTTATATTATTTGTCATTTTACTGACGGTTTCTGCCTGGGCTGACCAGATTGATGATTTGATCGATGATGGACGTTTCCACGAGGCTTATAACCGCCTTCTATCTGCCTATGAAAAATCACCTGATAAGATAGAATATCTTTTTTTGATGGGAAGGTCGGCTTTATCGGGTGAAAGTTCTGCTGCTTTTTTCAAAGATTACATCAATAAAGCATCAAATAATTCTCATCTTGTTAATTGGGCTCGACTTTATCTGGGGAAATATTATCTTGCCCAGAATCTGTATGTCGCCGCAAGAAAACATCTTGAGGATATCGACGATAATTCGCCATTCGGGATGGAGGCTTCTTATCTTGCCGCTCGATGCTATATGTTATCCACGGAGTATGACAGAGCAGCCCGAGCATTCAAGGATATAATTAACCGATATGAGAACAATGATTCAAATGGGTATGAAAACAATCAGAGTAACTATTATTATTGGGCAGTCTTAAATCTGGCTGATACAAAATATGCCTCGGGCGATTTCGAGCAAGCCATAAGATTTTACAAGCAACTCCTTCAACCCTCTCTTGAGAAAGATGTTTTTGCATTGGCTTTACTGGGACTTTCTGAAACCTCAAGAAAGATGAATAGGCGGGATGACGCTAACCGCTATTATCATCTGTATAAAGAAAGGTATGATTCGGGTATAAACCCCATAGCCCTTGAAACTGAAATGACAGACTCCGGCCAACCGAGCAAAATCGCAGACACGAAATATTATATCCAGGTGGGTGTTTTTTCCGATAAAGCCCGAGCTGAAAAAATGTCTACGCTGTATAAAAAAAACGGCTATTATGCTCTGATTGAAAATTTCGCTAAAGAGGGGCAGGAATTTTATCGAGTGCTTGTTGGAGGATACAATTCCAAGCAGAAAGCAGAGTTTATTAAAAAGCGCCTTGAAAAAGCGGCCGGGGAGAGGTATTTAATTTTAATCAGGTGAACATGATTTTATTCTACCTTTGAGAATTTCTGCCAATTGCGTCCTGAGGGAAGGTAACCTTCCCATAAAAAATACTTTCATTGGAAACCTCGTTATAGATATATTGCAATATGCCTGACAAAACCACACCACTTTTAAAGCAATACTTCAAGATCAAAGAGCAATACCCTGACCGGATACTGTTTTTCCGTATGGGCGATTTTTATGAGATGTTTGGTGATGACGCCAAAATTGCCTCAGAGGTGTTAGGTATAACCCTGACCTCGAGAAACCACGGTAAATCAGGGAAAATACCCTTGGCCGGAGTTCCTTACCATCAGGCGGAAAAATACTTGGCTGGTCTTTTAAAAGCGGGTTATGGTGTGGTTGTATGCGAACAGGTAGAGGACCCTAAGCTGGCAAAAGGGCTTGTCAAACGGGATGTCGTCGAGGTCCTCACTCCGGGGAGCATCACAGTGGAGGGAGTTCTTGAGGAGGGTGCTACTAGTTTCATCGCCTCAATTTTCATAGAAAACAAAATAGCGGGAATTGCCCTTCTTGACTACACCACTGGCGAATTCATACTCGACCAGGTTCCCACATCCCATCTCGAGCTGACAATAAGCCGTTACCAGCCATCTGAATTACTTGTTCCTGAAAACTATTCTGGTTCCACATGGAATATACCATTTTACCGAACCGAACTGTTTCGTTACGACAAAGATTTTGCTGGAGATATACTTAAATCCCATTTCGGCACCGCTTCTTTGGATGGTTTTGGAGTATCTGATATGCCTTTGGCCATTGGTGCAGCTGGTGCACTTCTCGATTATATAAAAAAATTGAAAAAGGGGCAGGTTGACCATCTCAGGTCCTTTAAAAGGGCTTCCGGTGGTAAAGAGATGTATCTTGACCAGGCAACGATTGCTAACCTCGAGTTGATTGAAAGCTCATCCGGCGATAGGGAATTTTCACTTCTATGGCTTTTAGACAGATGCCACACTGCCATGGGGAAAAGAGCCTTGCGCAGACGTCTGGTCTGTCCATTGACGAATAAAAATGATATTCTCGATCGACAGAAAAAGATTGTTGCCTTTTACGAGGATAGAACATTGAGCGATGATGTAATTGATATCCTCAAGGATGTCCGTGATATCGAAAGAATACTGTCGCGATTTGTTGCGGGGCGGGCAACTCCTCGCGACCTAGCAGCCTTGAGAGATTCGCTTATTGCTATCTTAAGATTAAAAGAAAGATTAAAGAAACATGCTGAAATATTTTTTGATTTAACTGAAAAGATCGATAATTTTGATGATATCCTTCCCCAGCTTAAAAAAGCCTTGATGGAAAACCCGCCGGTCTCATATCTCGAGGGAGGGATTTTCAGGAAAGGTTATTCAGAGGAACTTGATCGCCTGAGAAGCGATATTTCGGAAGCTCAGAGTTATATAAAAAACCTCCAGATGAGTGAACGCAAACGCACCAGCATACCATCGCTGAAGGTCGGTTTCAACAAAGTATTTGGTTATTTTATCGAGGTTACGAAGCCTCATCTAAGTAAAGTGCCAAAAGATTATATACGCAAACAAACACTTGTTAACGCTGAACGTTTCATCACCGAAAAGATGAAAATCAAAGAGGAACTTATTTTAAAAGCCGAGGAGAAAATCAACCTTCTGGAGGCTGAGCTGTTTTTAGAATTAAAGGGTAAAGTCAAGGAGATTTCATCGCGGATATTAACAACTGCCTCCGCTGTTGCAGATATAGATTTCTCTCAATCACTGGCCAGCGTTGCTCGGGTGAATTATTATTGCCTCCCTGAAATAATCGATATTGATGAGGGCGAATCCGTACCGGGGATTATCGATATAAAAGCGGGCAGACATCCGATAGTAGAAAAATCATTACCGCCAGGTGAATTTGTGCCGAATGACACTTTTATAAATACTGATGACAGGCGTATCCAGATCATAACAGGTCCTAACATGGCCGGCAAATCAACATATCTCCGGCAGGTGGGCCTTATTGTGATTATGGCTCAAATGGGGGGTTTTGTGCCGGCTGATTATGCTGTTATATCCATTGTTGACAGAGTCTTCACAAGGGTAGGTGCAGCCGATAGATTATCTCAAGGTCAGTCTACATTCATGCTGGAGATGAGCGAGACATCAAATATCATAAATAACGCTACGCCTAAAAGCCTGATATTGTTAGACGAGCTTGGCCGAGGGACTTCCACATATGATGGCTTATCGTTAGCCTGGGCAGTTGCCGAACATATATGTGAAAATCCCAAGATCGCCTCAAGGACTTTATTTGCTACACATTACCATGAATTGACGGAGATGGCAAGTTTGTATCAGGGTATTATCAACCTTCAAGTAACGGTTAAAGAATATGAGGATAAGATAATATTTTTAAGGAAGATAATCCCTGGTGGATGTGATGATTCATACGGAATTGAGGTCGCCCGGTTGGCAGGATTACCTGGGAAGGTTATAAATAAAGCCAAAAAGATATTAGAACAGCTTGAGGACAAAAAGCCACCTGAGATTGTCAGAAAGAAAATGAAAAAGTCTAAGCCTGAGGTTGAGTCATATCAGATATCTCTTTTTACACCACAGGAGTCAAAAATCGCCGAGCGTCTTCGCAACATCGATATAGATAATCTAACACCGCTTGAGGCATTAAAGATTTTACAGGAGTTTAAGGGAGAGTTATAGGAATTTTTAGTTTTTCAGCAACTACCATTCCCGGGACTTTAACTCTGCAGGAATTATAGTTTCTTCATAACTAGGCGTATTGCAATACACCCTGTAAGGATACCGTTTTTCAATGTAACATCATTTCCATTACGAGGTCTTAAAAACATATAAAATTACCTGTTGCCCAATCACATCGATCGTTATAACTTTCTTAAGCAATGGACAAAAAGGCTTACATACTTACCT
>NATP01000087.1 GCA_002085375.1 candidate division Zixibacteria bacterium 4484_95
TCTTCGGTATCGAGTTCAAGGTCGCTATCAATATCTTCGCTTATTCTGCCAACATCGATATGCAAAGTGGGGTTACCAGCAGGGTCTTCATGCTCGAAATAATACCATAACTCGATAAACTTCGTGCGAGAATGGTCAATCGAACCGGCAAACATTGGCCTCATGATACCTGACCAACTTTCAGTCGGCTCATCAACATAATTTGTGTCCTCAAGAGGAGAATACTCTAAAATTAAAACATCCGTCTTATTGTCCTGCTCCCGAATAGATTCCCTTTTATTGGGCCAGATATCTGTTATAGCGTAGGGATAATAGGGATTGTACCAGATAAGGTCGCCTCTAGCAGAATCGCCCGGTGAGCCGTCGGGAGGAGAAGCTATTGTCCAGATGCCTCTTCGAGTAAACAAATCCGTATATTGGCGAGTCCCCTCGAAGTCATCAATGTAAGCGTTTTTATGAAGGTTCGGATTGGGAAAACTCTGGGCCACCTCACCCGATATCTCAACGGTCGAAAGGGCATCGGATTCCACCAATGGTAATGCGTCAACAACATCGGTCAATAAATTCGGGTTGAATCGAAAAAGGAAATTCGAATCCCATATCATAGTCCGCCGAGGTTCACGACCAACCCTGGGCCGGTATTCCCTGGTAGTTTCTTTACGATACATACCGGCTAAGGATACCCATGAATTCTCGTTAATAGCATACTTGGCCGATAAACCGTATAATGACTTCTTCTCAGGTTGGAAAAAGGGAGCATACTCAAAATCCACGGTGATGTTTGCTGCCGGGTCTAATGCTTGCTCGGACAAAAACGTTATCATGCCCAGCTGGTAATCGATAGTGTAATCTACACCTTTCTGAAGGATACGGCCATCACCCATTCTGACAACCTCAGAATTCTCGATAATATTTATCCTGCGCAAACTAAATGAATTGCCCCTCTGCATTGTCTTAACGTAGATGTAATACTTTTGACCCTGAATGACATCGGAATGCCCATAACGATGTGTATATATATCCGTATTTGGAGAATTCAAGGCCGTGTCAGCAAAAGGCTCACTTTCAGGGAAAATTAAATGTCCTCGGGCAACGTCTAAATTGTAGTTGTTAAAATCAAAAAGGCAATCAGAACTGGTATCCGATGGGTTCGTATTATCGTATCTATCCAGACCTAAAAGCGTTATATAGCAAACACCATCCTGGTCGAGGGTATCTGTCAATAAATCACCATGTCCCTTGTAAATCTGCAGATCGAACCCTGCTGGGTCTAAGTTGCGGCTGTTAAGATCGTACACATTTCTCCATTCTAAATCCCATGTAGCCAAGGCGGTATCCGTTGGTTCACTGGTTTTAATTAACTTTAATATTACAATCGTATCGGGTGGAGTTGTTGTTGTGTCTACATAAGAAAGATTACCTTCCTTGAATACATACGTAGTATCGCTAATCGTGTCCTTATGAGCATATTCGATATAAGCGGCAAGTATATCGGAATCCTGGAGGCGTTGGTTAAGGTTAAGTATAACAAACCAACCCGAGCGAATGATATCGTATTCCGTTTCGGGGATTCTCTTTAATGGGCCGTCATAATATTCTCCACGAGCACTATCTATATTTGTTATATAATATAAAGTATCTTGCTGTCCTGTCTGCCAAGGCTCTGGACCCCAATGGGGATCAACACAGGCTATACCATCTATATCTTTATCCAGGTCGGTTCCCCTTCTGTAAAGAACCACATTTAACAAAGAGTCAAGTTGGGGGTCGTAATTCTCATACGGCTTGGCTAGCCAGAAATAAACGTTATGCAAATATTGATAGTCTAGAATTTTGTTTGCAGAATCCTGGGCGCCCGCCTTAAACGTCGATTTTTCAGAGGAACCTTTCTCTTGAGAGGTAATCATCGTAAGTTCCATATTTCCGATTTTTGCAGTAGCCTTTATACCAAATAACCCCTGAACGTTTTCCGAATAACCGATAAATTGAGAATTGGGTAACGACAGGTTGGTATTACCCGCCTCGATCGTTTGAAGGATCTCATCCTCCTCACCCTTGTATCGAAGTTTTAATGTGTTAGCGAGTTCGGTATCTCGGTTGGAATCCTGGTCAACCTCAATATGGATTTTCGAACCAATATCACCCCTGATTTTAAAGCGAGAGGTTTGTTCCATATGCAGAGAAGGAAATTTAGACTGTTTAAATGTTCCTGTATTGACAAGGTTATCCTCCCACTCGGAACGCCCTGAAAATGAAATCCTTCGGTAACCTGTAACAGTTATTCTCGGTCCCCCCTCACCGATTATCGACCTTACCGATTTGGGAAGAGGCCCTATAGAAATCGGTATTTCAAACCCTTCAGAGCGCTTACCCTGGCCTTTAGTGCCACTGAATGTGGCCATATCATAAATCCAGGAATCGAACACTTTCTTGTTGGCTCTCCAATAAACATAATCATCAAACCTCATAACCAATTGATTATAAAGCGAATTCTTCCCAACAATTAAAGTCAAGTGAACATAATCCCTTTCGGGTGTGATTTCTACCGACCAGGTATATGTGTTTTTATTGAATTTAAGAAAATGGGACTCTGGTTTATTTAAAGATATTCCTCCAGAGGAATCTGGTAAGTCTCTCGGAGGTACAAATCTGTCTTTAATAGAAAAAACGACATCTAAATAGCCAACCGCAGGAAGCGCAATCTCAGGGCCAGCTAAGATCGCCGTTGTTATTATCATCACCCTTATGATGGGCTTAATTTTTATAAAAATCACCGCCAATTACTCTCCAGAGTAATTTCTCTAATCCTTAGCTATTTCCCTAATAACCTCCTTTTTCTAAGGTTCAATCACCAATAATTCATACTCAAGGTCAACACCATATTTTTCCAAGACCTTATCATGCATTATCCTTGCCAGTTTTTTTACATCAGCCGCTGTTGCACTACCGGTGTTAACGATTATATTGCAATGCTTTTTAAAAACCTCCGCTCCGCCTATTCTTAACCCTTTTAGCCCTGCATTTTCGAGAAGTTTGCCAGCCGATAACAGTTTTGGCTTTTTTACGTTTTTAAATACCGAACCAGCAGACCCCTCTGTTAAGGGATGTTTGGCTTTACGTAACTCAAGATAGCTTTTTATCTTATCGGCTATCCTACTCCTTTCGCCAGCTTCAAGTTTGAAACTTGCCGAAAGGATGAGCTCGGGTTTATCCTTAAGCCTTGAGTAACGATAACCAAATTCGAAGTACCCGTTCTTTACAATCTTGACTCTGCCATCGATCCCGTAAATAACTGCCGACTCTAAAACATCAGCAATGCTTTTCCCGAAGGCTCCTGCATTACCGTAAATTGCACCTCCAACGGTACCTGGTATGCCGGCAGCGAATTCAAACCCCGATAGAGAATCTTTCATGGTGGCATCAACAAGGTCATTAAGCAGTGCACCGGATTGAGCTGAAACAACATCACCACTGACAACATACTCACGGCACTCATCCTTTATAACCAGACCGTTATAACCTTCGTCTGAAAATAGAATATTAGAGCCACCGCCCAAGACAAAAAAGTTTAGTTTGTTGGTAATAGCCAGATAAAATGCAGTCGCTAACCGACCAGGATCACCAGCTCTGAAAAAATACTTGGCCGGCCCACCTATACCAAAGCTCGTGAAAGGTGCTAGCGTAACCGATCTGGCAACACCACCACCCAGATTTGCTTGTAAAAGAGCAAATTCATCCACCCCTTTATTTAAGATAAAACACACCCTCCAAAAATCAAGTCTTTTTAATATATACTATTACGACAAGGTTATGTTCTAATATAACCTCCATATAAACCTTAGCGCACTGAAAAAACGTCAGCTCTTGTTGTCATTTTTCTTTTTTTGGTTATCCTCTGATTGACTATCTTTCTGCTGAGTCTTCTTCTTATCGTTTTTTTGTTTATCCTTTTCCTCTGATTCAGCCTTTTTCAACTCCTCAACATAATTCATTCGCAGTTCCGTGAGCACCTGGCGAAGGAATTTTTCTTCGTGTTCTGTTAAATTTCCCTTTGTTTTGTTTTCAAGCATACCGAGGATATCTATTGAACTTTTAGCCATCTCCAGATTGCGCTCGATCTTGCCCGTTAAAGGACTGACAACTTTTCCCATCTGTTGCCAGGCACTGGCTTGGAAGCTCAATAACAATTGAGCAAACAAAAGTCCGTCTCTATCTTTTAGCTTATCTTCCGCCATATCTCACTCCGTGTTGTTACTGATAATTTTTATAGCCAGGGATAATTTATGCCTTATATCCATAACATCGGCTTCAAGTTGCTTGAACAACCTTTGAAGATCCAGATCCTGCGTCCCACGAACAAGGGCATTAAATATATCTGCCATTTCTGAGGCCAAAGTTACTGCTCGCTTTATGTCCTTTTCCAATTTTCCCTCCTGTTCAGGCAATTTTGGAATATTTTATTTTTTTCGAGAATTTTTTTAATAATACTTCACGCAACAATCTGTTGTCAGGCTTCATCAGCATAGCATCGTCTGAAATTATCTCAAAAGCGCTCTGTCTGGCAAGTGATAACATCTTTGAATCTGTAAGTTTGGCAACCTTAAGCTCAGGTAAACCGTGCTGGCGAGTTCCCATGATCTCACCTGGTCCACGGATGTTTAAATCAGCTTCAGCGATCTTAAAACCGTCGTTAGTAGAACATAAAATTTTTATCCTTGCCTCAGCCTCTCTTGAAAGTTTTTTATCGCTTAATAGAAAACAATATGCCTGACGTCCTCCCCGCCCGACACGTCCGCGAAGCTGATGAAGTTGTGATAAACCAAATCGTTCGGCATGTTCAATAACCATAATACTGGCATTGGTGACATCAAGCCCAACCTCAATGACAGTGGTGGAAACAACGATATCTATTTTACCATCCCTGAAATCTTCCATAACACGATTTTTATCAACCCCCTTCATTCGCCCGTGCAAAAGCGCCAGCCTCAAATTAGGGAATGTCTCCCGGTGTAAGCGTTCATAACTTTCCTTTGCTGCCTTAAGGTCCATTTTTTCGGATTCCTCTACCAGAGGATATACAATATAAGCCTGGGCTCCCGACTTCACCTGCTCTGAAATAAAACTATACATCTTATCCCGTTTTTCAAAAGGCACAAACTTAGTCTTGACCCGACTGCGTCCAGGAGGCATCTGGTTGATTACAGAAATATCAAGGTCACCATAAAATGTCATCGCTAATGTCCGTGGAATCGGTGTAGCGGTCATGACCAGGATATCTATATACAAACCCTTACTTTTTAGTTTTCCTCTCTGGGCTACACCGAAACGATGTTGCTCATCTATAATGGCAAAACCGAGTTTGTTAAACTTTATTTTCTCCTGAATAAGCGTATGTGTGCCAACGATAATGTCAACCTTGCCCAAGGCGATCTTTTTCAAGATCGATTCTCTTTTCCTGCCGGTCACCGAACCAGTGAATACCATCAACTTTACATCAAGCCCTTTAAGCATCTTAGATAAAATATAACCATGTTGTTCCGCCAACACCTCGGTTGGCACCATTAAAGCCGCCTGGTATCCAGCCTCCACTGCACCCAACATCGCTAACAACGCAACGACGGTCTTACCACAACCAACATCACCCTGCAAAAGACGGTTTGTGGGATGAGGCTTCTCCATATCCTTATATATTTCTCTTAGTACTCTTTTTTGCGCCTTTGTAAGCTCAAACTTGAGGTTGTTCAGAAGCTTCCTTCCAAGAGTTTTTGGCGGGGGGAAAGATATCCCTGGTTCTTGAGTAGCTCTTTTGCGATGCCTGACTGCCAGAAGCAGCTCAAGATAAAACAGTTCCTCGAATGCTAAACGATTAATCCCCCGCTGAGCTTCCTCCAGAGAGTCTGGAAAGTGAGCCTGGCTAATCGCTTCGTTGAGTTTCAAAAGTCCATGTTTATGCCTTACGTTATCAGGTAATGTTTCACAATTGATATGTTCTAAGTAAGTTAAAGCTGGCTTGATGATCTTGCGTAAACCTCGCGAATGAAGTTTTACCATCTTCAAAGATGAAGTTTCCGGATAAATTGGAATAATCCGTCGTGTGTGTATCGTCTGGTCATCGTAACCGGAGATAACCTCAAACTCAGGATGCGTCATCTGATAACCGTTATAAAAACCAACCTTGCCGGTGACCGATAAAATATCGTTCCCAGCAAACATATTCTCCAGATATCTGTAACCGGAAAACCAGACAAGCTCCAGATGGCCGGTATCATCCTGAATATAAACAACAAACCGACGAGTCCTTCCCCGCACAACACCAAAGGAAACTACCTTCCCGATAACGGTAGCTGTTTCACCTGTTTTAAGTTGATTAATTGAGGTGACCTCACTGCGATCCAAGTATTTTCGGGGGATATAAAAAAAAAGATCGAAGACAGTATTTATTTTATTATTTTTTAATACCTTAGCCTTGGCCGGACCGATCCCTTTAAGATAACGGACTTCGGAGAACAAAAATTTAAGAGCCTTTTTATAAGATTCAGCCGTGGCAAAATCTTGATTCATGTTTGAAATATTATAGCTAATTATAAACACTGTCAAGGCCAAACACAATTCTTTGAACTTAGTAATTTCCTTATAAAAATCTCTTGCAGATTAAAAATTAATGTTTATATTAAATTTTAACTGCCGAACAGGTAGTAGGAGGAAAAAATGGCCCAGGTATGTGAAATATGCGGGAAAAAACCGGGAATCGGACACAAGGTTAGTCATGCTCATAATCTTTCTCTTCGATGGTGGAAACCAAACCTTCAGACAGTACGTGCACGAATAAATGGCAAGCCGAAACGGATCAAAGTTTGCGCTAAGTGTTTAAAGTCGGGCAAGGTCTTAAAGTAATCCCCCCAAAAAATCAGCACAGCATAGTAATCAGTATCTTATATCTATAATAACACGCCCTCTTCACTCTCAGCATAATCCATATCCAATCCCGATTCAACTTTGTAATTCTGTTTTCTTCCGCATTTTTTCATCACAACGTTTCGCCTTGATGTGAATTAAGAAAATCCGTTACTTATGCGTACTATGGTACTTACAATTTGCCATAATTTATAGTTGTTTATCTTTAAAAATGATAATAAAATAAAGATCTGATTGGAGAGGTGGTATTTATGAAACTTTACCTTATGCGACATGGTAAGGCCAATCCGGAAAATATCGATCCGGGAAAAAGCCTTTCAGATGTCGGCGAAAAAGATGTTACCAGACTGGCAGAATCTATAGGCTATCTTGATATCAGGGTTGAGCAGATATGGCATAGTGAAAAAAAACGAGCAAAGCAGACTGCCGAAATCATCTCTGCAGCGGTAAAACCACAAAAGGGCCTTGTTGAAAAATCCGGTCTTTTGCCAAATGACCAGGTCACCCGAGTGGCTAAGGAAATTATCGCCATCAATGCCGATTTAATGCTGGTAGGGCATCTTCCTTTTATGTCAAAACTTGCCTCATACTTACTATCAGGAGACGAAGATACGTGTGCGATCGATTTCTCTGCCGGTGCGGTTGCCTGCTTTGAATACGATAAGGGTCGATGGACATTATGCTGGCTTGTATATCCCGGGTTATTCAAGCAAAAGGATAAACATGGCTTTTATTCATATCATTGAACCGGAAGAGGCCGAAGGGGGCTTAAAAAAAGAATACGAGGCCGCCATAAAACGAACCGGCAAAGTATTTAACATAATCAAGATACAAAGCCAGAATCCAAAGACGCTTCATTGCTCAACTGGACTTTATATGGTGGTCATGCATAGCCAAAGTCCTCTTTCAAGAGCTCAACGGGAAATGTTGGCAACTGTCGTATCAAAATCAAACAACTGCCATTACTGAATACAAGCACATAGTGAGGACCTCCGGGCTGAGGTCAATAATGATACCCTGGTGGAGGATATAAAAACCGACTGGAGGCAGGCAAAACTGGAAGTACATGACAGTTTTCTTTGTGAATTTGCCGAAAAATTGACTTTGAGACTCTCCACGAT
>NATP01000088.1 GCA_002085375.1 candidate division Zixibacteria bacterium 4484_95
AAAAGTGTTATCAGGGCAGCTTAAGATATAATCGTGAAGAGTCCAGACTACAGGTATATTGTATTTTGCAGGCCATTTGAGAATAGCTGGAGTAAGCTGGTGATGAATGTTATTGAGGTGAATGATGTCAGGGTGGTGGTCTTCGATAACTTGTTGCATCAACTCTACGGCTTTAGCGTTATAAATTGACCTCGAGACAACTTTAATAGCACTTTTAATATCAAATCGCTTCAGCTCCTCGCGGAAATCGATATACGGTACGAAATATCTGTCATAATCGGTCTTAATGTTCTGTGGATGGTGCATCGAAAACGGTATCACCGTGTGACCGGCATCTGTCAACAGTTTCATCAATCTTAACGTATAAAGGCAATCGCCACCGCGAGGGTAGAGATATTTATTAGCGATAAGTATCTTCATTCATCCACATTCCTTCTGAAAATCTACTAACTAAAAACGTCTTGGTCTTATTTAATAATTAATGGCTTAGCATTAAGTTCATCGGGATCATGACCGTATATCCTTTCATACTGATAGCGTAACCCTCTATTGGCCAAATAATAAATGGATATGTTGTTTGCTATCGCCTCCTTAATATCTTTTGGGGAAAGCTCGCCTGTTAAAGTTACATTTTGTAAAGGATCATATGCCTCAAAGAAATCTGTTAATTGCCACCGATGAGGGGCTGCTTCCACAATAGCAGATGGAAAAACATCGATGAAAACATAAGAATTCTTCGGGTAGTTGGCTTTGGCAAGCAATTTTGCACGACTTTTTTGCTCAACGCGTACTTGGTAATCGCGGATTACCCTTCCAGGCGAAACAGCATGAATTGCAACTCGTCCGTATTCTCTGTAAGCCTGGGGGTCAATGACTCCGAATGATATTAATCCATTGAGTACAGCCAGAATTACGCCAATGAAAAGCCAGCGCTTAGGAAACCATCGTACTGCAAGTAAGTAGGCAAATGGCAATATCGGTATAATATAAGCTGTTTCTACAGGTAAAGCTAAGTAGGGAATAATTAAAAGGCCAATAGTTATCAGTATACGACGGGAGTATGAATCATTAAAAACATAACGAATCCTTTTCCAATAAAAAATGAAAAGCGCTAAGATTCCAAGGAAAAGTGGCATACCAAAAACCTCATAGACGCATTTATATATTGCTATGCCTAGTTTTATATCTGATTGTGCATAAGAAAACATCTGGAAACCATAAGTTAAAAAAACGGGCAAGAAGGATATAACGGCAACGCATATCCATATTAATGCCGTCGCCAACTTTCGTGTCAGCGATATAAAAGTTAATGTCAATGTCATACGGGTTCCAGTGGCAATTCCACCTAACAATCCACTTAACACTGGATGAGATCGGGCTGATACCCAAGTGCCGAATATCAATGTTGCACCAATCAGATAATCCATACTTGTGGTACTATGAATCCAGATAAGCGGGTGTAATAGCAATCCTGCGGAAGCAATAAGATTTTTAGTCTCATAATAGAAAAGGAAACCAAGAAACAATCCCGAAATGAGAGCTAAGCAGTTATGTACTATTGGCCCTGAAGCGCCTAACCATTCGATGAGAGCATGAATATATTCTACAACAGGATAACCAGGCAAACGGGAAGCCTCATAAAAAATTCCAGATGCAATATGCTGTCCAACATAGACCACTCGCCAACCATCAAAATCTTCACCAAATCCCTTATCGAGAAATGGAATCCGTGTTAAAATCCCTACAACAGCAATAGTTACCAATACTGTCAGGCGGCTAGTAAAACCTATTTCCTTAAATTTTCTCACCTCGCTAACTTAAAATAATGTTTTACTTTAAAGCATACACTAATTATAAGCCTTATCAATATTATTTTTCTGATATAGAACCACTTATTTTCTTTCTATAAGTTTTTGAAAATAGTGCTATAAACCCACAAACTGTCCAAATTATTAATGATTCGTTGCGATACATAAAATTGAATGTGGCCAAATTTTGGATACCAACCGCCACAAAAAATCCTAATGAGCCGAGAGACAATGTTTGAACAATAGGATCTTTTATAAATTTCAATGTTCTCTTAGCCATCTTGAAAAAGTGTATAAACATCAAGATAAAAACGAATGCCCCAATCAATCCAACTTGGATAAATAATGCAGCGTAACCAACATCGTGGACATATGTGAGAGACTTCCTTTCCAGTTCCAAATCATCTGCTTTGTCAAATACTTCAGACTCCATTATATGTCCAGTCATAGGTATAAAACTTCCTGGTCCAAGGCCAAAGATCGGGCTTGTTGTGAGCACCTTAGGCATTGCATAAAGCAAAGCATAACCTCTTCCAGTATATTTAACCAGATCTATATATTCTACTGTGAAAATATGATAAAACCTATTGAGTATACTAAAATGTTCAGATAGATTATCAGTTTTAACAAATGGATTACCTCTTGCCATCATAAGTATAAATAACAAAGGTAAAATTAAATAAAACAATCTGAATCGATGCCTGATAATAAAATGTATCGCTCCAATCCCTATAAAGGCACTGATCCATGATATCCTTGAGGAGCTAAAGAATAAGGCTATTATGATAAGCGCTATAGCAATTAAATACTTAGAATTTTTTCCTATTTTGAAATATACAGCAATTAAGAAACAGAGAGCAAAAGTAAGGTAATTGCCAAGATGATTGCTCCGTGAAAGTGTCCCTGTGAACCGGCTGTAATATGTTTCTCGTTGGATATCTTGATATGTCAATTGCAAATTTCCAACAACCACATCCTTTGGCCTAAAAACTTCTACCAACTTATCACCTTCAATGGCTTGGCCTATACAGATAACAGACTGTATCACAGCAATTGTGATAATCGAAAATATTGCTTTTGAGAGGAATTTTTTGTCCGGCTTGAGATTATAAACAATATAAAAAATCGCTATATATCTGATAAGGTTTTTAATGCTGGCTAAAGAAAAGAAAATAGGAATGTTATTAATAAAACCTGATAGAAACCAAGCTATTATAAAAACCAAAACCAATACGTCGATAACGCTTTTTTTCCATTGGCGAGAGAGAATGCACTTATCAAGAATCATCAACCCCAGCATCGCAAATAGCATCCCCTCCCAAAAGTACCTGGCGGGTCCATATAGTGAGTCCGGTAAGATCTTTAGAACTACTTCCTCAAAGGGGGTGTAAATGATTAAAAACAGTACCAACCTGTCTTTATGTTTCCAGAAATACGCGAATAAAATTCCAGCCAGAAGAAACCCTGTTAGCTCAAGCGCAAAAGTGGCAACAAGGGCTGTTAAGATTATCGCCGGGATTAAAAAATACAACCGCTCAAACAGCGGTTTTCTCAAGTTTATACTTTGGGCTGTCAACATTCTTGTTCTCAAAATCCATTAGTTTTTTACCGGTCAATTTACAGAAGATGTTATAATACTTGGCCACCACCTTATCATAATCCATCTCTTGTTTGGCAAATTTTAGGACATTACCTGATAGTTTCTTTCTTAAGTTATGGTCGGCTTTTAAAAGTTCAATCCTGTCAGCTATCTGTTTCGGATTTCTAGCTTCAATTATTAAACCAGTCTCGCCGTCTATAATGGGTATGGCATCCTCCCAACCTTTTATGCCGATTATAATTGGCTTGCCTGAAGCCATGCTTTCGGCAAGAACTGTGGAAAACCCCGGTAAATTGGTAACATCGGGATAAACCGCTATATCAACCGCTGCATAAGCCTCGGGTATGTCTTTATTGGGCACCATGCCGGTCAATTTTACGTTATCAAGTTTAAGCTTATGCAGATGATTTCTAAATTCTGCTGACTGATCGGCTTCAAGATTCCCACCCACGAACAGGAATGTCGTATTATCGTCAGTTTGACGACTACGCATGATATCGGCAACATCCAGAAGATATCTTGCTCCCTTGTTGGTGCAAAGCCGCCCGAAATAACCCACCACAAACTTACCCCCAAGACTATATTTCTTCTTAAAATCCTGACAGTCTACATCAGGATTAAATCTTAAAGTATCGATGGGTTTGGGTATCACATATATCTTGTTGGAGGGATAACCATACTTGTTTGTAAATCTCTTCTTACCTTCAATGTTATATGTGATAACCGCAGCCGCATTCCCGATAACCCTTTTCTCGAATGGAAGTACTATTTTATGCTTTAATGTAAGCTGAGGCATAATATCACCGCAATCAAGGTAAACCAAAGGGATCTTCATCAACTTAGAGGCAAAAAATGTCATGTATGAACGCGGAGTGAGGGTGAGATAAGGGTTTTCCAATATCAAGTCAGGTTTCCAGCGAAACAACTGACGGGCTATCCCCGGTGTCCATCTGAAAAAACCGCCCAGACTGATATTGCCTTTTCGATGAACTATAAGACGTGTTTTCATAAGCAGGAGATAGTAGTTTTCAGGTAGCTGTCCTATCTGGTCAAATGGGAAACTTTTTGTTTTGAAAACCCTTGAATCGGCCGGACTGGCAATATCAGTGCCGAGCTGAACAAATTCGCAGTTGTATTTCTGGCAAAGTACCTTGCCCACGCGGAGGTCTTTGTCACCGCGATAAAGCTCGACAAATTCGTGCGAATCCGCTATCCGCAGTCGATACGGGTTTTTAATAGGAGGAATAAACCGCTTAAAATCATCTGGAAACAGGACAGGCAAAATATACCCCCTTATTTATTATTGATTATTTCAAGACTCGATATTTCGAGTTAATGGTTTGGAAAGAATTATCTGGTTTTTTATGATATTTAAACATCGAAGATCCCTTAACCTTTCTTTATGCTTTCGGTTTTTTTTATTGTCTGGGGAAGTCGAACAAAGCGCAATTTCCTTATGAGCCTTTTTATATCGATATCATTGCTTTTAATGAATTGTTGTTGTTGTGCAATCACCATGATCGACGATATCAAGATTCCCATTAGCAACCCCAGTATAGTGGTCTTGGCTCTTGCCGGTCCGCTTTTTAAAGTTGGAGGCTTAGCGACATCTAACACCTGTATAACAGGCAATTCTTTTTTCTCCTGGATTGCGGCAAGTTCGTATTGTTGAGATAAAGTAAGATAAACTTTGGTCTTCACCTCAACTTCGCGAAATAAACGATCATGCTCCATCAGTAACTCAGGGTCGGTTGAACGGAAATAATTAAGGTTTTTCTCACGGAACGACTTAAGGTTTTCCTCGGCTTGTTCAAGTTGTTTCTCGGTGTCAGCCATTCGTTTCTCAATAAACTCACGGTTTAATCCAGCGCCTGTTTTGCGTTTATGTTTGTTGAATTCATCCAAACACTGGATGTAGTAATTAGCTATCTGGGCTGAAAGCTGAGCATCCCTTGTGGTTACAGATACACTGACAATGCCAGTTTTCTTGTTATAATCAATAGCTGTAATTTTGTGTAGAGATTTGTATGCTAAGTCAGGGTTGTCCGTCTTGAAATATTCGTAAAGATCGAAAGTGATTGTTTTACCTTTTTTCGTAATTGAATAATTCTTTCTTAAAACATCCTCTCCCAGAAAGCGGCTCTTTAAGATCTCAGGGTATAAAATCGAGGGTGACTTTTCCCAGAAGCTCATGCCCATTGATCCCAAATCAGGCATCATCTCATTTAAAGAAAACGCTCCTTTCTTTGTTAGGTCAGTTGAAGTCGGAAGGATTGTAGATGTGGCTGTATATTTGTTGGGTATAAGAAGAACAATAATCGCTGTGCAGATAGCGGTTCCCAGAGCAAAAAGGGAAACGAATTTCCATCGAGATAACACTATACGAACAACCTCGGAAAACGATAAGTTAAACCTGCCCATTTCCTGTTTAGATTCATAAAGTCTGTTTGATGTCATCCTTTAACTCCTAAAACCATGTTAGAAAATCACCCACCCTTTGTGTAAATCAATTCCTTAAAAGTATCGGCATATACTTAAAATCTTTAACCCCCACCTCTTAAGGTATGAGAGTTAATCAAAAAAACATTAATACTGTCTCAACAATTATCAAGATAATATTTGTAATATTGTCGTTCCTGTGTATTCTAATTGGTTCATATAATAGGGTGTCTTATTATGGAAAAATAAAAACTCCCGGCCGAGGGGAAAAACCGGGAGTATGGATCAGATTTTTAAACAGGGTTTATGGTTTATTGATTTTAATCAAACTGGGCAATACCTGATTCCATTTTCTGTATCATCGACTCAATCGAGACAAGCTCGGTAAACTTTTTAAGTTGTTCCCTGGTTAGAACTCCGCGAGCTTGCATAATGGCTTTAATATTAAGCAATTTTATATCTGCTAGAAAATTATAATATTCCTTAATAAGTTGACGTACTGCTGTGCCGTTCATATTTAGCCAGTTTGAGGTGAAATTATCGATCTCCGTTTTCCGAATCTGGGCCTGGCACCTAAGCTGGATTATCTGGTTTTTCAGGTTATTGTCCAAGATTGTGAGTTTCTTGATTTGCGAATCGGATAACTGTAAACCGGTTTTACAGCTTAAGATTTTTGTGATAGGTGTTTCTGGAACGTCTCCACCAGCATATAACAAAACCGGCATTGTAATCATCGACGCAAACATAAAAACCAAAACCACATTTAATAATTTTCTGCTCATCTTTTCCTCCTGCGTTAAGGTTAACATTTATTATTGACTTTTTACCCTTTTTCACTTATTTTAAACGTGAGGGCAAATTCGGATTTCCCCTTCGGGGTAAGGAACCTGTTGTTTGAGTTTTCATGGCGACCAACCTATTCTTCAAACAGCTTTTTTGCCCTCTTTTTTAATTGCATTTATGGATACGGAAAATCTCTATTAAAGTTGCGTGGTTTCATTATCGTTGGTCTTACTTCTAAAAGCCAGTCTTTTCGCGATAACAATCAATGATTAAAGCCCCCTCCCAATCAGAGGAAGGGGGCTTAAAGTACCGGGATATTACCCGTTGAGGTTAAGTTAACGGATTATAACATCATCGCTGGGAGGCAGGGGTTGTTCCATGACGAAGAATGGGATTAAGATAAACTGGTGGTGGCGTGTCCGGACACCACAGTACCTCAGGATTTAAGCCCTTGAAATAACCCACAAGAAAAGTCACATCAGAACCTGTATATGAGCAATTACCGTTAGCATCACCAGCCGAGTATAACCAGCCACCGTTGTATGGGCAACTATCGGGAGGTGGGTCACCTAGGCCCTTGAAGTAGCGAACACTATAGGTAACATCGTTACCCATCACACTACCATCGCCATTGGCATCACCGGGAACATAATCACAGAAAGAACTTGTCGTCGCTGTGGTTATTTTTATCGCCCGGCCGGCTTGCAGTGTGGCTGCTCCAGGATGATATACATTATCGTATTCATACTGCAATCCATCATCCTCGTCCCAGTTCTCAAATCCCACAGAGGAATATGATTCCGGTCTGT
Organism: candidate division Zixibacteria bacterium 4484_95; assembly: GCA_002085375.1. Lineage (GTDB taxonomy): Bacteria > Zixibacteria > MSB-5A5 > UBA10806 > 4484-95 > 4484-95. The sequence continues at coordinate 7,440 of NATP01000088.1, forward strand.
TAGCATCCGAGCCACCGCTGTCATTGTTATAGATCGTATGATACTGAAAAACGAATTCGGCATCACCGGTAGGCGTAGGGTATTCAGCCGGGTCATAGATAATCATCTGGAACGTCTCGGGGGAACTTGTGTTAGCATGTGTCATGCCACTCCACTCAATTATAAACCTATCGTTATCCTCATCATAGTATGTATAGACACCATGGGTTGAGCCTGTATATTTTAAATCATCCCAGAATGGAGAGATCTGGGCTTTAGCACAGCCAGGATCAGGAATTGGGTAATTTGCCCAGTTGAACCAGTAGTGACCGGCCATATCATATGGAATGGTGTCAAAATCTACAAAACCGTTTGTGCAAACTATCATATGACCATAGGTCTGGCCGTAATATTGAACATCAAACGGCAGGTTAATAAGCACCGAGGCGTCATCACTTTCAGAGAAACTAAGCCGTGTGCCCTGGCCACCAAGGCTGGGATTGATCTCAATCCATTCATAAGTAGGGGCAAGGTCATAATCCACATCAGTGTTGTCAAACATATAATAACCATAATTATCAGGGCCAACGGGATCGTTGGAATTTACCTG
>NATP01000089.1 GCA_002085375.1 candidate division Zixibacteria bacterium 4484_95
TACCTCCCCTAATCCATCACAATCAAGATCTCCGAATTTGTCCTTTTTGTCATGCCCGGTTTCTCTAAGATAAGTCCAAACTGTAGTATCTGGATAGCTATAATATGACCTGCTTTCCATGATTGCTTCACCTTCAAGATTCACTAATAATAGGTCTGTTAATCCATCACCATCAGGATCTCCCGTATCCCTAATAGACCCATATGTATTGTAATCAAAATGGTCAAACTCCCAAGGGTATAAGAAAGCCTCCCTGTATAACATTGCATCAACGGTAGCGTAAATTTCGTAAAGTCCATTATGGTCGGCATCTATGGGTTTCATCCGCACATACCATGGCAATTCAGCTACCCGATAAATCCAGTTTCTAAATCTCTTACTTCTATTCTGTCCTCTGTCTGTGAGACTATCTCATACCCCTCAGGGACATTGATGGCGTATTGGCTGAAAGCCACCACTGGAATAAGTAATATTATTATCAAGGTTTTCATGGAAGCCTCTAAGCTTATTATACTATAAAGAAAATACAACCAAAAAGCAATATATATTTTATTTATCATTCGTCTATATTGTTATGGTCAGATAGGATTATTATAATCCCCTGTTGCTTTCCTATTTTTCTCCCCATATATTAGGCCAAGCTTTGATATGAAAAAGTTACCCGGAGGAATAAATGACTAAAAAAGCAAAACGCGATTTTATAGCTATAACAGATTTCACCGAGTCTGAAATAAGAGAGACCATAAAACTTGCCGCTGATTTGAAAAAGAAAAGGCAAAAGCTTGACGTATTGGCAGGCAAAACGGTTGGCTGTATATTTCATAAGCCTTCCCTGCGTACACGTATATCTTTTGAGGTTGGCATTGATGAGTTAGGTGGCAATTCTATTTATATAACCGAAAAAGAGATCGAGCTGGGCAAACGTGAGTCCATCTACGATGCGGCCAAGGTGTTGTCGCGTTATTTGGCCATGATCGAGATAAGGACATTCTCCCAGGATGATGTCGAAGAGCTGGCCAGACATGCTGATATACCGGTGATAAATGGCCTGACCGACCTGTTGCATCCCTGCCAGATTATGTCGGATTTGTTGACCATTGTTGAGCATAAGGGGAAAGTTGATAATCTCAAGATCGCTTATCTGGGTGATGGTAATAATGTCGCTAATAGCTGGCTTAAAGCGGCCAGCCGGCTACCCATGGATTTGCGAATCGGCACACATAAAGACACACCACCCGATGCAAAAATTTTTGCTGAGGCGAAACAGGCGGGGAAATCTAAAATTATCGTTACCGATGACCCGGTTGAGGCTGTTTTAAATGCCGATGTTATTTACACCGATGTTTGGGCGTCGATGGGGCAAAAGCATTTACAAGAGGAAAAAGATAAGCTGTTGGCTTCATTCCAGGTCAACTCAAAACTGTTGCGAAAGGCGGATTCTGGGGCGATAGTAATGCATTGCTTACCAGCGAACCGTGGTAGGGAGATTACGGATGAAGTCATCGATGGTCCGCAGTCGGTGGTGTTTGACCAGGCAGAAAATCGCCTTCATATGCAAAAAGCTATAATGGTGAAATTAGCCCGAGAAAGCTTTTAATGGGCTATATCATACTGCCAAAGATATGCATTGTTGTGCATATTTTGAAATCTTTATAAGAAGTTAAATACTGCTAATATAAAAAATCTTTCTGAACTGATTGATAAACAACGTAATTATCATCTCTTGTTTTGTAAAATGATGCGATTTTGAGGGCATATTCTTTGCTTTTTCATAGTTTCGTAACAATCAGGGGGTATTAATGCGGTGTTATTTTCATGGCTCTGTTATAACCGATAATGGATATGAAAAACAGAAAGGTATGGTTAGTTTTGCGATACCTGATATTGGGGTGATTTTCAGAAGTCGATGGGATGGCAACCTTTATGAATGTCAATACGCCAGCTTGCTATCGTTGTTGAGATTTATTGAAACAAATAGCAAGCTGTTCAAAGGAAAGAGCGTTGAAATATTATCGGATGCCTCCGTAGTTATTTATCAGTTGACCAAAAAAAGTTTTATATTCAAAAGCCTGGAGCCATACTACCGCATGGTTCAAACTTATAAGGCTAAATTTGCTTTTAAGCTCAACTGGATACCTGATAATGAGAACCCGGCAAATCACGGCTTGAGTGAAATACCCCCTATAAGACCAAGTGTCGAAATTAATTATGATATAAAACAAACAGGCAATGACGACGTCCCTCGAGGTGGTGCTCTACCACTATGATATTTTTACTTGATTGTTATCTGTTTTTAGTTAAATTATGATCGGTACTGAGGGGTTGGTTATAATTTTATATAGGGAGGAATGATGAGGGTATTTTTATCATCAGTACTGACTTTAATGATTTTATCTTCTGTTTTTGCTGTTGTTCCACCGGACGATTTTAAAATCCAGAGGGATGATTTCGTTGTCCGGTCAACTTTGCAAAAAACCCTGAAACGAGTTAATGCAGATGGGAAAATTTGGGCCTGGGTATTTTTCACCGACAAAGGATTTACAGCATTAACCGAATACCATGCCAGATTACAGGAAACTGAAAGAAACCTTACTGCCCGTGCTAAAAGCCGTCGACTGAAAGCACGAGGCAAATATAACCTGGTTGATTTCAGGGATATACCTGTTTACCAACCATACATCGACCAGGTTTTATCGACAGGAGCTAAAAAGAGGAAAGTCCTGCGATGGTTTAACGCTGTTACCATTGAGGCTACGCCTCAGCAACTTCATCAAATTGCCCGGTTACCGTTTGTCAGAGAGTTTAAACATGTCAGTTCCGCTAAGTATCCCTCGGATTATATTAAAACGAAAAGCTTAGATTATGAACCACCTCTTATAAACACAACTCTGGACTACGGTCCGTCCTTGGCTCAGCTTGAACAGATAAATACAACCGTTGCCCACGAGCTTGGTTTTACGGGTCAGGGTATTCTGGTATGTATGATGGATACGGGGTATCGCCAGGCTCATCAGGCGTTTCAAGAGGCTATAAACGATGGCCGTTTGATCGCCCAGTATGATTTTATCAATGATGATGATAATACCGATTATGACCCCGAACAGGACGTTGAGAACCAGCCTTTTCATGGCACCATGACCTGGTCAACGCTTGGTGGAGCGGCCTCCGGGAATCTATATGGGCCGGCTTATGGAGCGATGTTCTGCCTGGCAAAAACAGAGGACATAACCAGCGAACATCATATAGAAGAGGATAACTGGGCGGCTGGTGCCGAGTGGGCCGACTCGCTTGGAGCAGATGTAATCTCGGCCTCGCTTGGCTATCGTTACGGTTTCGACTGGCCTGATGAGGATTATACATATGAAGATATGAACGGCGATTCCACCATTGTCACCCAGGCGGCTGATCTGGCTGCCTATAACGGTATCGCTGTGAATACCGCCATGGGTAATGACGGTGACCTTGGTTCTGGCTCTTTGATTGCGCCTGCCGATGGCGATTCGGTTATCGCTATTGGCGCGGTCGATGAAGACGGTTGGATTGTCGGTTTCTCGGCTTTAGGTCCAACATACGATGGCCGGACGAAGCCTGAGGTTTTAGCCCGTGGGTTGTATACAGTATGCGCCGCTCCCTGGGACATGTATGGTTATTGGACTGCGTCAGGTACCTCACTATCCACGCCTTTGTGTGGGGGCGCCACCGCGGTTTTGTTATCGGCTCATCCCAACTGGACACCGGTAATGGTGCGAGAGGCGATGATGATGACAGCAAACAACATGGAAAATCCCGATAATACTTATGGCTGGGGTATAATAGATGTCGGTCAGGCTATGTATTACCATCCAGAGGGTGATATCGTAATCGAACATGAACCGTTAGTTTATTTCCCACCCGGTCTGGATAATAACGTCATCAACGCTGAAATATACGGTGGGGCTGGAATCGACCCTGATGAGGTTTACCTTTTCTGGCGCATTGATGAGTTAGAACGTATTATATACTTGCCACTGATATCAATGGTATTTGCGCAACCTATCCATTCGGTGCCCCTGACTGCTTCCTCACTGTACAGGTTGCCGTTTCCGAGTTTTATGATTCATTTGAAAATGGCCTTTACTTCTGGAAAGCCAGCGGCGTAAACGGTTGCTGGTCGATAACAGCTGAGACAGCCAATACAGGCAATATCTCGATAACCGATAGCCCCTACGAATACTACAACAATAACGCAGAACTGTATCTTACCAGCAATTTTGGAATAAATCTTTTTGGGTCCGATTCTGCCGAGGTTCGTTTTATGACGGAATATGACCTTGATGACGATCTTGATGGGTTATTTTTCGAAGTGTCAATCGATGGAGGACAGCAGTGGCAGCAGGTCGGTCAGCCAATCACCGGCTCAAGTTCGGGTTTTGAAGAAATAGCATTAAACCTTGAGGACTTTCTGGGCGAGGGCGATGTCAGGTTCAGGTTCAGGATGACAACTGATGCCTATGGCTACGGCGATGGCGTCCATATCGATGATATAAGAATCTGGTGGAGCGCGGAGGTCGGTATATCAGGTGATGATATTTCTATTCCTCAAAAGTTTAGTCTGGCTCAAAACTATCCCAACCCCTTTAACGCCTCGACCAAGATATCATTTGCTCTTGACCGAAGCGGTGATGCACGGTTAGTCATATATGATCTTTTAGGAAGAAAAGTTAAGACTCTGGTGTCATCATATATGGAAGCCGGTTCTCATGAGATTGTCTGGAATGGCACCGATGATACCGGCGATGATGTCTCAAGCGGAATATATATGTATAAGCTTGAATCCGGTGATAAGATCCAGATTAAGCGGATGACATTGTTGAGATAGGTAGTAATATTAGAAGCGAGTTATATCTGTATAAGGTTATATTATAAGATAAAGTAAAGGTTAGTGTGTTTCAGGAACCATGATTCCCGAAACTGTAATAGTAGTTCTTGTAACCCCTTACTTTTGATTTGGAAAAATTAAAATCCTTGTTACATTTAATTGGAATATGTTTTTTAATGATGTTGTTAAGCAGCCGTAGAAGCCGGTTAACATTTAAAGATTAAGGTCTGGAGGAACAGATGAAAAGGTTATTGTTAATGTTGAGTATTATGATGATTGCCACGACGATGGTCTGGGGGCAATCTCGATGTTTGACACCTATGTTTGAGCAGGCTCGAATTGATCTTTATGAAAAATTTGGTGGTTCGAAAGGACCATCAATTGGCCACAAAGATATAACGATACATGAAGTCGGTGATACGATGACATTCTGGTCGCTGAATTTAAGTGTCATGCCGCCAAACTGGGAGCTGGTGCCGGCAACCTGCCGTGCTGTAACCGAGTATTCCTATGTTTTCGTGGCTGATGACCAATGGGATGTTCATATAGATTCGGCTGATGTGGAATTGGTGACATATTACTGGGAGGAGGGAACATATAACGATTCGACAATGGGTATATATGAGCTGAATACACAAAATTTCGGTATGCCTCCCGATGAGCTTGATGATGATGACCATATCTACATCTTATATGATGATCTCGGCTCGTTTAATGGTGTGGTCTTCGATGGTTATTTTTTGGTGTATAATGAATACACCGAGGAGGAGGCCCAACATATGGGTGGGCACTCCAATGAGGTGGAGATGTTTTATATGTCGTGCCACCCGGGCGACCCGGTATCACCGATAAGGATATCGGTACTGGCGCATGAGTTCGAACATATGATTCACTGGGCAGCTGACCCGGACGAGGAAACCTGGGTTGATGAGGGATGCGCTGAATATGCAATGTTGTTGTTTGGTGTACCGGACCCCTTGGTTGATTTCCCTAACCACCCGGATAACAACTTAACCCAATGGGATAACGACTTTGCGGATTATATTCAGACGTTTATGTTCATCACCTATATAGCTGACCACTATGGCGGTTCAGAGACGATAAGGGAAATAGTGCAGGAATCCCAGAACTCAACTTATGGTATCGAAACAGCGATCCGGGATGTGGGTTATGATATTACATTTGAAGAACTATTTGTCGATTGGGCGGTTGCTAATTATTATCACGGCAGAGGTGGGGCTGACTCGCCTGCTCCCGATAGCCAGTATATTTATTTCTCAATCGACCCTCCGGCATTTAACAATTCCGATTGGCACAATGAATATCCGGTTGGTCCAAACAACCGCTATGTTAACCACTGGGCGGCTGATTATATCTCCTTTAATAATCCTGATATTTGTTATGATGACCTTACGCTTGTTTTCGATGGTAATATCAACATCGATTTTGGGTTGGGTATAATCAGGTCGTTAACCTCCGGTTATTTTTCTGCCTATGATATCTTTCCTACCGATTCGTACTGGATGGGTGATTTTCCTGATTTTGGTGACTGTTATTATATTACGAATATGGTAGCAGGCTTGGGTGGTTATGGAACGGCAAATTATTCATATGCTGCAGAGACTTCTACCGGTATAGGTAATGCTTCCTTGCCGGGAAAAGATTTTTCAATCGGTCCTTTATATCCTAATCCATTTAATCAAAGCATTCAGATAAGATTTTCCAAATTAAACGGACAGGATACAAAGATTGAAATTTTCGATATTTGCGGACGATTTGTTAGAAAATGGAATGTTCCAGCTACGGAAAATTCAGGTGAAATCCTATGGGATGGTAAAGATTTTAAAGGGGAAAATATAGCTTCCGGTGTCTATTTATTTAAAATATCAGATGGCACGAATAGCAGGATAATCAAGGGGACGCTTTTGAAATAGCTTTGAGTTTAGTCCTTACCCTGTGATGTAAAAGGAATAGCAAAAAAGGACGAGAAAAGAAATACTTAGATAACATTGTCGTAAAAGTAATAATCAAAGCCTGGTTTCATTGATTTATCTTTTTCTATAAAGATTGTTTTTGATTTTTCCCAATTGTTTAACGGGGCATTTGTCGCACAGTTTGTTCAGGAAAACCTGATTCCAGTTCTTTATAGCATTTTCATAAGCATTCTTCTCCTCGCAAATATCCTGACATTCAAGGAAAAAAAGCGAGGGATGCACTCCCCATTTATCGGCTAATCGCAGTATAGTATCTAAAGTGGGATTGCCATCTCCAGTCTCGAGTTTTAAAAGTTGATCATAACCAATCAAAGCCATCATAGCAGCCCTCGTTCGAGGTAATTCTAATATCTTCTCGCGGATATAACTTACATTGTCGCCAAAGTTTTTTTTGTTCATAAAATTAACCTCCGAATATAATTTACTAAATTGATATTGTTATGGCAACTAATAATAGCTACTTCAAAAAGAAAGTGTATATATGTAAGTAAGTTATAGAAGTTATTGTAAGCACTTATTGATTTAAAACTTGACAATTTATTATATAAAACTTATTTTATTGAAAAAGGAATTTTATAGCCGGCTTGTGAGAATGTATAATATCGGGTATTGTAATTAATTGAAAGCTGGCTGAAATTGTTTTAAAAGCAGTACTTCGTGGTTTGATTTTTTCGGTTCTTATATGTTGCTTTTTGAGGTTAAAAAAGGGAACGTCTTAAATTCTTTCCTTCATGTATTGTATTATATTGAGATAGTTACTCAGCATTTTGCAGGAATTTAAGAGGTATTGTCAATTTAATTGAAAGGAGCGAGGGTATGATGATGTTAAAGAGAATATCAGGGGAGTTACCCATGATAGTAGTCATGGTATTGTTTATTGTGGTGCTACCGTTTGCGTCTGTATTTTCTCAGGATGATGGATACTCTGGCGAACCCATCTGGATTTACGATTCTGACCTTTATGTCAGCCATGTGGAGATTGCTGATTTGAACCAGGATGGCACAGATGATGTCATTGCCGGAGAGTATAGCTCGGATTATTACGGTGAGCCATCCATTGTTTTTGCACTTAATGGAGAGACCGGCGATACATTATGGACATATCAGCTTCAGGATGGTGTTCGCTCAATGACCATTGGCGATCTGAACAACGATGGCATTATGGATGTCATCGCCGGTGCGTCTTATCACTCAACGAATACACCGGATGGCAGAGTCCATGCCATCAACGGAGAGACAGGCATAGCTCTCTGGACTTATTATATTGGGGCAACTATCGATGGTGTCACGATTGCCGACCTTAATGGTGATGATTACGTTGACGTAGCCGCTGCATCTTTCGATGATTGAATACTTGGCGGGTTATGACAATCGTTGTGGTGTGCTCGATGGCACTGATGGAACGATTATATGGGAAGATACAGTGGAATATGTTGTTCTTGATGTGTTAGTTTCAGATATTGATAGTGATGGCGAACTTGAGGCTATTTATGGCGGTGCTTTTGCTGATGATCATGGGGCGATATTTATTAGAAATGCTGCTGACGGTACGATTGAGTGGGAACATGACTTAGGTTATCTAGAGCATGTTAATGGAGAGATAACCCTGTTTGAATTTGATATTGATGACGATGGTGACCTTGACCTAGTGGTCGGGAATAAAATCGGTTCATATTATATCTATGCATTCGAGGGTGATGTTGATGAGATCCTCTGGACATCGGAGGCTCTAGATGGATATCCTTTTGACCTTGCTTTTGGTGATGTCATAGGAGATGGCAACCTGAATATTATCGCCTCTACCTGGGACCGAGTCCAGGTAGTGGATGTAAACACAGGTTTGAAAGTTTGGTATTACGGTGTTGCTGGCACCGTTATCAGTGTCGGCTGTGCCGATTTTGATGGTGATGGTATAAGTGATGTTGTTGCTGGTGGTGGAGCCAACTTCAGCGGTACACCACCTGACCCGGGGGAGAGCGTATGGGCTCTTAAGACGGTACAATCTCCGCTTCTCTGGGAATTTGAGTTTGGCGAATATGGTAATGCCATTGCTTTAGGAGATCTAAACAGCGATGGTTGTGAGGATGTAATCACTGTTTGTTCACTAGATGACCAAGCCTGGGCTATAGATGGAAATACAGGCGAAGAACTGTGGCATTGGACGGGTACCGAGAATCTTTATACTGTAACCACCGGTGATTTCAACAATGACGGCCAGCTCGATGTTGCCGTTGCTGGTTATGACCAGATAGTAACGGCTTTGGATGGAGAAGATGGCTCAGTTATGTGGCAGTTTACCACTCCAACCCAGCAGATTTATCGCAAATGTTTACAGGCTATGGATGTAAATGGTGACGATAGTGTTGATGTCATTGCCGGGGCAAGAGATAATAATGTATATGCTATCCATGGAGGAAATGGAAACCAGATATGGGCGCAGAATGTCGGTGGTCAGGTTCACGAAATAGAGTTAGCACAGATGAATGGGATAGGTCCGTTTGATGTTGTTGTTGCAGTTGGTTCCGGTGGTGAGAAGGTGGTTGTGCTTGATGGCGCCGACGGCGAGGTAATCTGGGATTATGCCGCACCTGAAGCGGTAGCGCATGTTGAGGTGTTTGATGTCAATAATGATGATATGCTTGATGTTGCAGCCGCTATTGCTCCATATAACCCCAAACAAATTATCATGATAGATGGCAATACCCACACAGCCCTTTGGAGTGAACTATTGCCGATACCATCCAATGTATATGGCCTTGGTCACGGTTATCTTAATGGAGATAACGTACCCGATCTGCTTGTTCCTGGTAATTCAACCGACAAAAAAGTGTATGCCTTAAGCGGTGATGATGGTCATGAGCTCTGGAGCTATCAGACCAACGGTGAAATCAACTGCGTTGTTGGGTATGATGTAGATGGTGACGGTAATTGTGATGCCATAGTTGGTTCTGACGACCAGAAAGTATATGTTATTAAGGGAGAGGATGGTTCATTAAGTTGGGATTATACTACCGTCGGTGATGTGATGCAATTACTAATCGGTGACCTCAATTGCAATGACTTGCCCAATATCGTTTGTGTAACATTCGATTCGGATGGTGTTGTATATGCCTTCCGTTCCTTGGCATCTGGCCCGGGACCCGGTTGTGATTATATACCTGGCGATGCCAACGGTGATGGCAATGTCATGGGTAATGATGTGACCTATTCGGTTCGTTATTTCAAGGGGCTCGGTGCTTCACCGCCAGATAGTTGCTGGAATACCGAAACGGAGGAATGGTTGTATTCGGGTGGTGATGCCAATGGCAATTGTTCTTATACCGGTTCGGATGTGACATTCTTGGTGGGGTATTTCAAGGGTTACAATCCGGAGATACTTTACTGTCCGCAGACACCACCGGCAGGTGGTTTGTTACTGAGGTCAAGAAATAGATATGGGCGGTCAACAATATTAAAATAAGGTAGATTCAAATAAACATTTCGGTTTAGCGATAAACTCTTCGGGCGTCGGTGCTGTGCCGACGCCTTTTTTATTTATAAAGGGTTTTGATTAGGGTTGAATTATATTATAAAATTGATTATAAGCCATATAGTGGGCACATATAGGGTGTCCTTACGTAATAAAAATGATGAGAAGCTTAATTGTATCTTCCATTTTAACTATCTGCATGGCCTGTTGTTGCTTGTCCGCAGATACAAAAGAAAAACCTTTAGATCTGGTGCACGCCGACAGGCTTTTGTCAAGCGGTGAGGATATCAATAACGTAACCAATTTGATAGGTAATGTGCACCTTAAACATGGTTCTACCCAGTTGTGGTCCAGCAGGGCTGTCTGGTATAAAAAAACCGATGTCGTTGTGTTTATAGATTCAGTGAGGCTGGTCGATGGTTCCCGTATTTTGACCGGTCAGATGTTGACTTACTATCGGAATCTCGGCTCGGCTACTGTTACCGGTGATGTTGTAATGATGGATCAACGTGAGGAGTTAAAGATTTCCGCATCCAGAGTGGATTACGATAAGGATAAGGATATATTTATTGCCACAGGTGGTTTGAAGGAATCTGAACAACCCGTTTTTACGATATATCCAGATGATGAGTATTCGAGGACGAGGATAACAAGTGACACCATTATATATAGGGCGGGTGAAAAGATCGGTTTTGCCAATGGAAGTGTCGTTATAACGCGAAATGATATGGTCGCTACCTGTACTCAAGCAGAGTTCCGCGAATCTGGAGAGGAAATAATCCTCGTCGGGGAACCTCAGGTTATCCAGGGTAAAAATTTGTTGGAAGGTGATGAGATAAAGTTACGTACAAAGGACAGGACCCTGACCAGGATGGTAATAGATGGAAAGGCTAAGGCTACTTATCTCTCCCAGCCGGATACTGCTTTGGATCAATATACCAAAGCAATACTTGAGGGTAAACAGCTTGAGGTATTTTTTAGCGACGACAAGCCGTTTAAGTCGGTGATGCGTCGAAACGCTACCAGCCATTATATCCCGGCCGTGAACGATACTTTTGTTAGAGGTGTAAATGTCGCCAGCGGCGATTCCATAACCCTCTTTTTTGACGGATCGCAGGTAGATCGTGTGTTGATTTTAGGCGGAGCTCGTGGTCACTATGTTGAGAATAAATTACATGATGGTGAGGTTGTGCCGGAAACAACTTATTACAATGGTCAGCAGATCGATTACAAAGTAAATGAGAGCCTGATAGAGTTGTTGTGGCATTCCAGATTGAAATATCAGAAAATGTCATTGGATGCGGACCGGATACTTTACAATATTAACGATGAAATATTAATTGCCGAGGGGTTAGCCGAGAAGACGGATTCAGGTGAGGTGGTAGTTGGCTCACCTGTTTTGCGGGAGGGTGGTGATGAGCTTTATGGCAAGCGCATGACTTACAATATTCGCACAAGAAAGGGCAAAGTTGAACTTGGTGAAACTGAATTTGAAGGTGGGTTTTATAAAGGGAAACTTTTAAGGCAGGTTGAGAAAGATGTTTTGTATGTCAATTCCGGTTATTACACAACCTGCAATCTCGAAAAACCGCATTATTATTTTTACAGTCAAAAAATGAAGATGATAACGAAGGATAAAGTGATTGCCAAACCGGTTATTCTATTTATTGGTTCGCTTCCGGTAATGGCCATTCCCTATTATGTGTTTCCCATTCGTAAAGGCCGCCATTCCGGTTTCTTAACATTTGAACTGGGTAACTTTGAGGAAGGGGAAAGGTTCATTAGGAACCTTGGCTATTATTGGGCTGCCTCCGATTACTGGGATATACAGACTAGCCTGGATTTTTACGAGAGCGAAAAGGTTGTCATCAATGGCAAGATGAATTATGCTTTAAGATACAGGCTGAATGGAATGGTGGGCGGTTCGTTTACCCGCCAGACAGATTGGGTGGATTATGAGAGAAATGTTCGCCTTAGATGGGGATTGAATTTTTCCCATAACCAGACATTAACACCAACATTGTCTTTAAGGGCTGGCGGTACATTTCAATCCGATAAAACCTATAATCAGGATAATAACTATGATCCCGAGGAAAGATTGAACAGAACTGTTAGGTCTAACGCAAGTCTTACCCAACGATGGAAATCGGCCTCGATGTCGGTGGCATTGGATCAGAGTTGGAACCTTGATACCGATGTTAAGATTCAGCTTTTGCCAACGATATCATTTTCCCGGAGTTCTCTGCCCATAATAACGCCACCGTCAAAAAAGAAGAGGAGCAACAAAAGAATATTACCGTGGGAGGAGAAACCGGAGGAAGCTCCTCAGAGATGGTACCATTCGATATATTTTTCTATAAGTAGTAAGTTTCAAAATAAACGTAATCAGAGCAAAAAGAACGATATCCTTGATTGGCAAAATTTCAAGACGTTGGATTCACGGATAAATATATCGTCGCCTCAAAAGTTGTTAGGAATTTTAACTATCAGTCCTACCGCCTCAATAAGACAAACGTTTTACAAAATAGATAAGGTTCATATAGCCGATACCGTCGATGTTGTTACAGATGATTATTTTCGCCGTGAGGTTTGGTCAGCTGGTCTCAATGCGAAAACCACTCTTTATGGAGCGGTCTATCCGAAAATTTTCCATATCACTGGTCTGCGCCATGTAATGACGCCATCGGTAAGCTATGGTTATGCCCCAAAAACTGAACGTAATAAACAGTATTATGATTACACGAGGGTCGGTTCATCAAGCCGTAAAAAAAAGAGCATGTCTTTTTCACTATCTAACCTTTTTCAGATGAAATTTCAAAAAGGAGATGAGGAGCTGAAACTTGACCTTTTCAATCTGAATTTTTCGACAATTTATGATTTTGAGAAAGAGGAGAAAAAATGGGGTGATTTATCCAGTGTTGTTAACAGCAGAGCCTTGAAAATTGTCGATCTTAGCATAAGCTCGACTCACAGTTTTTATGATGAAATAACCGGCCGGAGACGACTGTTTGATCCGAGGTTGGTTAGCATCTCTGCCTCGGTAAATTTCTCACATAGGTTTCGATTCCCGGGGATAAAAGGAGAAGCTCTTGAAGAAGAAGAGAAAGATACAACGTTTGCTAAAGATAAGGTGAAAGGGGGACGCTCGAAAGGTGGAGATAAAAATTCTCTTCTTGTAAGTATCTCTCACAGATATTCTGAACGGCATAGTCTTGGGGATGTTTCGAAAACAAGATGGATAGACGCTTCATTTGACCTTGGCCTGACAGCCGGATGGCGGATAAAATATGATTGTCATTATGATCTTGAGTTGAAACGGGCGAGCTCGCAGAATTTAAAGTTGAGCCGTGACCTTCACTGCTGGCAGGGTGAATTTGTCTGGGTGCCGACAGGACCGTTGGCTGGATATTATTTCAGAATCAATATAAAGAAACTTCCAGATATAAAAATTGAACAAACCGTAGGTGGCGTTAGAGGAAAATATTATTGAGGTAATTCCTTGAGATCGTACAGACACAAGAAAAATGCCGTTATCTTAAGAAAAATGTGTTGACATGATGTTGTAATGAATGGTAGGATATCAGCGGTATAATGGTTTAATAATCAATCCTACTCAAGGAGGGTCTAAATGAATAAAGAGATGATGATTGAAAAAGTCTCTAAGGATGCCGGTATCAACAAGACCCAGGCGAACAAAGCCTTAAAATCGGTTCTTGACGGTATCACTCGCAGTTTAAAAAGGGGGCAGAAGGTGACGTTAGTCGGGTTCGGTACATTTGCTGTAAGCAACCGTAAAGCCCGCAACGGTCGCAATCCCCAGACCGGGGCTACCATAAGAATCCCGGGAGGCAAGGTTCCCCGGTTTAAGGCAAGCAAGAATTTGAAGGATGCTGTAAGGTAGCCGGGTCCGATAGAAGTTAAGTAGCATATAAATATAAACTATCTTATGTATTGATAGGGGTTAAGGTATTGGTTTGTAAATCTATGAGCTTGTTGGATCAGTGTTGCTTAAATAAAGTTATATATAAATTTTCATAGCTATGTAATTCCTACCAACGTAGAAGCTTTGATATGATGGTAACGGGTATTTGCCCGAGGAATCTTACCAATTTGATGGTTTGAATGTATATAAGGAATAGTTTTTCAAACCATAAACTTATTACTTCCTGTTGACATAAAGCGATAAAGATGTATCTTCGCACACAATGGAACTTGTCGTTTGTTTCGTTTTAATTGTTGTACTTGTCCGTTTAAAAGTTCCTGTTGGTGTAACATTATTAGCAACATCAGTGTTACTGGCATTATTGGAATTCGGTTTTTCTATTAAGTTTATCGAACCATTTTATCTAACTTTAGTTGATTTTAAAACCTGGCGTTTGGTTTTAACGATAATCTTGATTGTTACTTTAGGTGATCTTTTATCGTCTATCGGTTATTTGACAAGAATGGTTCGTGCTTTAAAAGCTTATATAAGTCCCCGGGCTGTGTCACGAATTGCTCCAGCCCTGATAGGCCTTTTACCGATGCCGGGGGGAGCGATGGTCTCAGCGCCCATCGTCGAAGAGCTTGCCGTAGGTGAAAATCTTTCAGCGGAAATTAAAACTGCCTCGAATTTCTGGTGGCGTCATGTCTGGGAACCGGTCTGGCCGTTGTATCAATCGGTTATACTGGCAGCGGCTATTCTTGATATAACCGTTTGGCAGGTGGCCTTTATCACCTTTCCCATAACAATCGCTTGTATTTTGTCCGGTTTGTTTCTGATGTCATTGCCATTGTCAAGAGAAAGGGTTCCGGGTCGTGGGGTCTGGTTGTTTCTAAAGGAGATATTTTTATCATTGTGGCCGGTATTTTATATTGTGCTTTTAGGCTTGATATTTAAAATTGATTTAGTGATTTCGGTATTTTCTGTTTTCGTGATATTTTTGGCAGGCCGCATCACAAATTTCAAAATTGTTTATAAAAGTTTCAGAAGGGGGTTCTCGTTTGATGTCTTTATTTTGTTTATTGCAGCTTTGGCTTTGATGAAAATTATCGCATCGGGCCAATCTGCTATCAGGATGTCAGCGACTTTGCAGGCCTGGGGCATACCTTCTGACCTAGTGGTTTTTAGCTTGCCATTTCTTGTGGGTTTATTGACCGGATTGACATCTGCTTATGTGGGCGTTGGATTTCCAATTGTGAGTTCGATGTTTGTTCTTTCTGGCGGTTTAACCTCGGGTGTTTTATTAGCCTATGGTGGTGGTTTGATGGGCATAATGGCATCGCCCGTGCATTTATGCCTTGTTTTAACCAAAAATTACTTTAAAGCCGAATTTAAAGGTATATACCGATATCTTGTTCCCGTGATTTTGGCTGCCTCGGTTTTCATTTTTATCATTAAATATATATTTTATCCAAACTAATTTAAGACATACCTCACCTTGCCGATAAATTAAATACAAAGGAGAGGCTAAATGGGTGATTTAACAGTTATCATTTTGTCAATTGGCATGGTGATTTTATGCTGGACAATAATCAGGGTTAATGATAAAGTTGACCGCCACATAGCACGGTTTAAGAAATTTGAAAAGGCTTTGAAGAAGAACTCTACTGGTAAGGTTCGCACCACTCAAAATAAGGAAATCTCCAGCAAAATTAATGTGCCATCGGCAAAAACTTCGATGGATGTTCGAAGTAAAAATATCCAGTTTATTGCCAGAAAGTAACTTGAG
>NATP01000090.1 GCA_002085375.1 candidate division Zixibacteria bacterium 4484_95
GGCATTGTAAATAAATAAATAATAATTATCACAAATATTATAGTTTTATAGATACTCAACTTAAATTTATCTTTCATCTTTACATATTCAATAATAATAACAAAAAATAAAAATTTATCGCATTCTTACCTATTTGTGTCATAATCTATTACAATCCCAAATACAAATCACTAACCAAAATTTAATTATCAACCGAAATCATTATTTCTATGTATTTTTATATTAATCAATAACTTACCAAAAATAAATTATTCCTTAAATATTTATATCCGTTCTTAATCCTCATCTTAAAAGACAAAAATGACTTACTCATAAGCAAATCTTGCAAGTCATTTATTTTATCATTAGGCGATTTTATCATAATCCTTTTTAGATATAAAAAATCGTTGTCTATACTATTGATACCATAATAAGAAGTGCACACGAACTTATATCCGGCTTCTCTGGCAATTGTTTTCAATATCCTAGGATATCCACCCATTGGCACTGCCAGAGCTGTTACAGTAACATTTAATCGAGTTTCAATACCCTTTTTCGATTCCACAAGCTCATACTTGATATCGTCTTGTGATAATTTGCTCAATAATACATGAGAATTCGTATGTGACTGTATAAAAAATCCTTCATTGACCAGTTCCTCAAGCTGATTCCAGCTCATATACCCAGAGGTGCCAATTTTCAAGGGGGCTACAAAAATCTCTGCCTGCAACTTGTATTTGCACAATATCGGAATTGCAAAATCATAAACACTTTGATGACCGTCATCAAATGTCAATATTACAGGCTTTGGCGGTAGAGCTTCAAGTCCTTGTCTGGCATTCATCATCTGGCGAAAAGAGATGGCTTGATACCCCTGTTCATGAAGATACCTTATATGGCTCATAAAATCATCACGCAGGACTATATAATTAA
This sequence comes from candidate division Zixibacteria bacterium 4484_95, assembly GCA_002085375.1. Lineage (GTDB taxonomy): Bacteria > Zixibacteria > MSB-5A5 > UBA10806 > 4484-95 > 4484-95. The sequence goes on from NATP01000090.1 coordinate 913, forward strand.
GGTCCTGAATTTCTATGCCTGCCTGAAGGTTTCTATCCTTACCAAAATAATGATAAACCAAAACGGGAATCTTTAATTCTTTAGTTCTCACTTTCTTGACTCATGCCAGATTGTTTGTTTTCTTTTTGTAAAAAACTGAAACCACGCCCATAGAATCGCTAGATTTGATGAAGTGAAAAAATATATCAGTTTAACTGGTCTATTCAGGTTGGGGTTTTCCTTTCTCATATAACCATAAGAAGCAAACAAATAAAAGGTTATTTGTAATAGAAGCATATAATTCCAGAAAACACCGCTACCAACAAGAATGACATTGCTAATTAAAGCAGTTATCATAAAAAGAGGTATAAGCCAGCGTAGGAATTTATGGCTGATTAGCTGGAGACTAAAAAATCCATATCGAAAGGGATTTAAAAGCTTATATTTATATATCAGAGCGTTTATCCCACCCAAAGACATTCTGGCTCGACGAGAAAACTCCCGTCTGGCTGATTGTATCACAGGTATAATCGAGATCGCTTTGTTATCATGGATGCAAAGAGCCCCTTTTTCAACTACTGACAGAGGGATAACCGTATCGTCAATAAGATAGTCTGGGATGTATTCAAAGAATTTTTTTCTCACACAATAAAAACAACCGCTAGCTGAAACAATTGAACTAACCTCCGATTCCTTTTTTCGAAGCCACATTTCATATTTTACATAAGCACCTTGGGCAGATTCGGTTACACTACCATCTTGTCCTATCCACTTATCCTGGCTGCTGACAAGCCCAATATGTTTGTTTGATAAATTACTTACTAACTGCCTGAGGGATGTTTTTTCCAGCATAGTTGTAACATCAGTAAATACCAGAACATCGTTCCGTGCCTCCGCTACCGCTTTTTTCTGAGCAGCTGTTTTACCCAGCCGTGGAATTTGCCTGATTAACCTTACTCTATCGTTGTAATAAGTCTCAATAATTTCGTCAGTGCCATCATCTGAACCGTCCGAGACAACAATCACCTCAAGTTTATCTTCCGGATAGTCACTGGCAAGAGTGTTATCAATCTTTTTTTTGATAATATCCGCACCTCGATGAACTGCAATAATGACCGTTACGTCTGGCGTATAAGATGTCAAGCCATCATTTTTATTTTTAACCGGCATTATGTATAACAAAATGGGATAACCTAAATAAGTGTAAATTATCAATAATATGGAAATTATGAATATAAACTCTACCATTTTCACTTAGCTTATTTGCTGTAAACTACTTCCCCTCTTTTTGTCGTAAACCATCTGCCATATTTCCTGATGCATTTTCGAGATTGTTCGCCAATCATATTTCTTTAAAACCATTTCTTGCCCCTTCTCACCCAGTTTTTCACGAAGTGCTTTATTATCGAATAACTCGAGAACCTTTTCTGTAAATTTTTCCGGTGTATCAGCGAGAACAATATTTTCTCCATCTGTTACATCAATACCCTCAGCGCCAACGGTTGTGGAAATAACAGGTTTTTTCATAGCCCAGGCTTCAAGAATTTTAAGTCGGCTACCTCCACCTATTCTTAATGGGACTATGTAAACCTCGGCATCTTCCATGTAATTTCGAATATCCTCTACCGTTCCAGTAACATGTATCCTTTCATCAGCCCTGGCCATAGCCTTTATTTTCGCAGGTGGTTTTCGGCCAACAATCCACAGATGTGTCCCGGGTCTTTTTATTAATATTAGAGGCCATATTTTCTTATAAAAATAATAAATGCCATCCTGGTTAGGACGCCAATCCATCGAACCTGTAAATATTAAAGTCGATGGTTTGCTCACCCTTTCCGAAGGTTTGAAATAATCGGTATCAACACCATTAGGAACAACTACTACATTTTGAGCATTATAATCATACCCTATCCTTTGCTTATCCTGCTCGGAAACTGCTATCACTGCATCAAATATTTGACATACCTTTTTCTCAAATTCAAAAACTCTCTTGCTTTGACTACCTATATACAATTTCTTTAAAGGGTTATTTTCTTCTTGATGGTAACGCCGCCAAATTGTTGCCTCCATGTTATGTTCAGTTAAAACCTTAGCAACTTTTTTTACACCAAATGTTGCCCATGAAAGTGAAACCGAATCACAATGAACAATGTCATAATTTCCTGAAACCAGCTCGGCATTGAGTCTATCCTGGTAAGATTTATAATAATATTTATCAACGATAAAAGGGTTTTTAGAGAACAAATTTTGTATGAGGCTTAAATAAAAAGCCAATCCCTCAGGTTTTTTACGCCAGACATATTTGATATCATAGCAATAATCGCGTATAAACTCAACTTTCGTCAAATCATTTGCTTCATATAAAAATGTTAAAAGCGTGATTTTATTAAACTTGCTTAAATGTTTAATAAGGTTAAACGTCCTTATCTTAGCACCAGTATGAACCGGATATGGAATCTCTCCGGTAAGAAATAACACCTTCATAATATCACATCACTGCGAAAGCATCTTTTTAAACAACTCCAAAAAACTGCTTGAATACTTTTTCATATTATAATTTTCTAAAATCCTTGAATATGCCTCTAATCCCATAGCATCACGTTTAGCTTTATTATCAATTAAATCTCCTATTGCATCTGCTAACCGATCTGAATCGGCTGGTTTGACAAGAATACCACTCTTTCTACTAATCACAACATCCGGACACCCACCCACCGAACTGGCGATAACCGGTAAGGCATATGACATAGCTTCCAAAAGGGCTATGGGTAATCCCTCTGTAAGTGACGGTAATACGAATATATCTAATCCCCTGTAAATTGTCTCTATATCTGAACGCCATCCGCAGAAATGAATAAGCTTTCTTACACCCAACCGCTCGGCAAGAGATTTTAAATTGGCCATCTCCGAACCATCGCCAATTATTACATATCTTGCCGAGGGAAATTTATTTTTCAATTTTGCAGATGATTCAATTAAATATTTATGTCCCTTTTCAACTCCCAGACGGCCCACGCTACCAATAAGAACATCATCGGACAATAACCCGAGTTCCTCCTTAAGCTGGTTGGTCTTAACAATTTTCTCCTTAGGGGGTATTTCCACACAATTTTCAATTTTCTCAGTTTTTTCCTTTGGTAAACCAAGCTTTAAAAGTTCTTCATACTTGGGCCCGGAAACGGCAACAACCTTATCCATAAAAGGGAAAAACCTTTTTTCAACAAACTCATATATCCTGATTTTCAAACTTTGCGATGTCCATCCATGGGCGACCGCCACCAGTTTAACGCTGGTATTTCTACGGGCAAAATAACTTATCACTACAGCCCTGTAATCATGTGCTATCAAAAGCCTTATATCGTGTTTTTTGATTATTTCCTTTAATGATCTTATCGATGACAAGTCAAAAGGACTATTTATATAAACGGGTTCAGTCTTAATGTTCTGGTTATTCGCATATCTTAAAAATTCGTTTTCGATGTTCTTAAGGATAAAAGAGGAAAGAATAAACCTAAACTCACTATCTGCCATATACTTCAGACTGTTGATAATAAGTTTCTCAGGACCACCAAATCTAAAACCACTTCTCAAATGAAGAATGTTAATTACCATAAAACACTTCTTATCCCATTATCAGCTTCCGGTATAAATTCTCATGCTTTTCGATAAAATTATTCATCGAGAAGTTGCTATAAGCTCGTTTTTTCCCATTCTCCCCATATTGCTCTCTAAGCCGTTTATCACACAATAACTTTATAATCGATCTGGCAAGTTCCTCAGAATCAGCTTTGGGTGTAATGAGCCCGCATTTTCCATTTTCCACTATTTCCGCCGGTCCACCACAATCTGTTACAACCACCGGTAAACCATAGGCCATGGCCTCAACCGTGGTTAATGAAAAACCCTCGTGAAGCGATGATGAAACATATATATCAGCGATCTCGAAAAGCGTTGTGATTTCTTTGTAAAATCCCAGGAAGGTGATATTAGAATGTAAATTCATTTTTTCTATCTCTTCAACAAGGCCAAGCTTCTCTTTGGCAGCATCATCGCCAGCTATAAAAAGATGAATGTTGGGAAATACCACCTTAACCTTAAAAACTGCCTTTATTAGATATGCATAACCCTTTACTTCTCTAATATGACCAATAGCAACTATAATCGGGTCACAGGGTGAACAATTGTATCGACTATAGAATTCCTTTATAATTTGTGGATCCGGATTTTTTTCTACTCTCGACACATCAAAGCCATTGTAAATAGTTATCACTTTGGCTGGATTCACCCCGTAGGTGTCAATATAGTTCAGTCTTAATTTTTCTGATACGGTTACTATCCTCGTGCTAAATTTAGCTGCCCACCTTGAATATAACCTTGCTCTGAATGAAACCTCGTCTTGCATTATACCATGTATCGACCCCACATTCGGTACCCTACACCAGCGAGAGGCAAACCAGTTATAAGTGTTCATCCTGACAAGATGGCTATGAGTTATGTCGATATTGTTACTTTTTATTATACCAATTAAAGACATCAGAATTTTCAAACTAATATGTCGACTTCCAGGCAAATAATATATCTTGGCGTTAGTTCGGTCAAAATACGTGGCAAGGCCCCTCTCACCGACAATTGCCACCGTCAAATCGAATTCATCAGGATTGAGATTGTTAACAAGGTCATAGACGACTCTTTCAGCACCACCCATTCCACCAAAATCCTCAACCAACTGTAATACTTTAATTTTGCCCATCTCGCCTTTTAAAACCTGAAATCGTTTCAAGTATAATAGAGACAATAGATTTTATATCATCATCATTAACATAATCATGGGTAGGTAAAGTCAGTAATCTTTCAGCTACCTTGTTAGCCCTCAAGCAAGGAAAGTTTTTCTCACTAAATAAATCAGGTTCATTTATAGTCTCTATCGTCCCGGAATACATCATGCTTATTCCCATTTTTGATAACCTTTTATATATTTCAAGGCGAAGTTCGGAGCTGCCAACAAGAACGGGAAACCTGAGGAATAACGAGTCCTGGGATTTATAACCTTGTATTGTTTTAATCTCGCTGATTTGGCTGAGCCTCTTGCTGAAATTGTTGGCTTTGATGGTTCTTTCCCTATTAACTTCATCCAGACGCTTTAACATCATCTTGGCTAAAATCACAGCTGCCTTTGGCATCAACCCGATTTTAAACCGAGGATTATAGACCGTTTCACCTAACTTAATAAACCAAACAAAATCCAATACCCAGTATAAATAGGGATTAATGAATATCTTCATAAACAAAGCAACCATTATAATATATAAATTCTCTAAAAATGATGGCCTTTTTAAAATTTCAATTTCTCTGTCGATATTTTCAGCGATGGTTTCATTGTTAGTAACGATAATACCACCCTTAATTGACGTGACAGGTTTACCTTTACCCAAACTGAAAAAACCAACATCACCAATACAACCTGCATACTGATTGTTGACCTTAAGCCCCATAGCCTGGGCGGCATCCTCGATAAAGTAAATATTTCGGGTTTCTGCCAGACGTTTAATTCTTGTGACATTAACAGATAAACCGAATGGATAAACCAATATAACCGCTAATGTTTCAGGATTGATCGCTTTTTCCAGCAACTTGAAATTATACTCAAAACTATCATTGCTGAAATCAATTAATCTGATTTTCAAACCAGCCCTTTTTATTGATGCGGGAACCGAAAAACAGGTGTATCCAGGCATTATCAACTCTCTTCGTTTATCCTTCTTCATCAAACTTAGTAATATCAAGGCCAGAGCAGACCTCCCGGAATTGACAAAAAAGCAATACTTCACATTAAAATACTTTTTAACATCATTTGTTAATTTCTGCTTATGGTTTTGCAAGAATATATATCCAAAAATGGTATAGATTATTTCTTGCCATCTAATCCTGACACCAGCAGGAGGTAGTTTGCGTAGTAGATTAATTTGCATAAATTATTATTTCTCCCATCATGGCAGTTTTTTAGATATCACAGGACCTACCAATCGGGTAACGCCAAGTGGTAATTTTTTCCAGATGCTAATAGCTACCCTGAATTTTTTATTCTGCGGATTCAAACCGGGGATTTTTCCTGAAGGAAGATAAGGATATTCCCAGTACAATTGATGTTGCTCACAACCAAAATATCTTTTGAAATCAGCCGGACCTGATGATATGTTTGACCGGCCAAAATCACAATAACGATACTTTTTCTTTATTGCCTGCTTAATAACCTCCCATGAAAGCAGGTAATTAGCCTGGAGATAACGGTATTTTTGGGGATAACCACCCCAGATTTGATAAACCGTATCCTTGAAAGAAATTGTCAATTTGCTTCCAATAATATGTTTATCTTTGTAAGCTACATAAAATCCGGTCATTTCGCCAAAATATTTCAAAACCGTTCGGAAAAATTTTTGTCCAAGCACCGGAGTGCCATGCTCCTTCATGGCTACAGAAAACGCCTCGTAAAAATCGTCTGAAAGACAAGCCCCATTCTCTACTCTTAAACCATATTTTTCTGCTTTACGGATTCTGTTTCGGGTTTGCTTCCGAAAAACTTTTAACATATCCTTTTCATTGTCACATAAAGCAAGGATAAAAGTGGCTTTCTCAAGTTTTGTTTTATAGACAGTAGTAGATGGCTTTTGTAAATTTCTGATCTCCAAGTAATCTACATTATTTGCCTTTGCCAGTTCCACTGCTTTAACATATAAAAGCTTAACCGCCTCTTTATGATTTGTACATACTCCACCATAGTTCAAAAAAGGCATAGATGTCAAACAGGAACCAAACAGCTTGCTCTTTACCAATATTAATGGCAATATCCCTACAAGTTTATTGTACAGATAAGCGCCCAAATATAGTTTTTTATGCCCAAAGGCCTCCTCCATTACATTCCCCCAGGCAAACAGATGATACAAAGTGGAATCCTTGTGAACTGTTACATAGTTGTCCCATATCTCGGGTGTATCATCGAACAACCTGATATCGATCGAAGATTCTGGTATTGCTTTAGCCTCTATCATATTTAAGATTTATGCTCACCGG
>NATP01000091.1 GCA_002085375.1 candidate division Zixibacteria bacterium 4484_95
AAAAAATCGATATATCTGAACTTGACAAAATTCCCGGAATTGGAGATAAACGCAAATACATCCTTCTGGGAACTTTTGGCTCAGTGGAGGGAATAAAAAAGGCTAAACTTCAGGAACTTTTGAGCACCAGCGGAGTTCCCAGAAAAGTGGCTGTGAAAGTTTACGAACATTTCCACCAGAGAAAGCAAGATGGTTGAGAAATTGACTGTGGATATCCTCGAACTTGGCCCTTATGGCGTTAACTGTTATATCTTAAGCGATAACGGGCAGGCTGTGATAATCGACCCGGGATTTGACCCGGAAGCTATAGAGAAGTCCATAAATAGCAGAAAAATCGATATCAAACATATTATCATTACCCATGGTCATATCGACCATATAATGGCTATACCCCAGATAAAAAAAATCACCGGAGCTTCAGTTTTAATTCACAAAAATGATGCTGTTATGCTCACTGATCCCAAAACCAACCTTTCGGAATTTTTTACCTCTCCTTTTGCCGTTGATGTCGCTGACAGTTTTTTAGATGAGGGTGATGTTATCAATGTAGGACAGTTCCAGCTTAAAATTATCCATACTCCGGGGCATTCACCCGGAAGCATATCGTTGTTAACTGAGAAAATGGTTTTCACTGGTGATACGTTGTTTTTAGGTTCAATAGGCAGGACAGATATCCCGGGTGCGGATTATCAAACACTTATAAGTTCTATAAAGAATAAACTTTTCAAGTTGCCTGATAGTACTGTTGTTTATCCGGGTCATGGTCCTTATACCACTATCGGTAAAGAACGAACAAGTAACCCTTGGCTGACATGATTCCTTGTGACCTTCATGTCCATCCGGACTATTCGTTTGATGCATATTCGAGCATCGAAGATTATTGTAAGAAAGCTCGACAGATTGGATTGCGGGTGATTGGTTTTACCCCTCATTATGATACTAATCCCAACAGGAATGAAATAGATCCTTTTATGAATGTAGATGGTGAAAAAGTTAGAATTGATGATTACGCTATCGGTAGGTATTTCGATGATTGTTTTGAAGCTCGTAAAGAGTTTCCCGACCTGAATATTTTAATCGGGCTGGAGGTAGATTATTTTCGCGGTGTTGAGGCCGAAGTGATGAGGTTAAAATCGGAGTTTCCATTCGATTATTTCATTGGTTCGATACATTGTCTTGATGATATTGCCATTTCTTCAAAAAAAGAGGCTCCCGATTATTTTAATTCGCATAGTCTTGAACAGATGGCTAACAGTTACTTCGGACTTTTATATGACCTTGCCAACTGTGGCCTTTTTGATGTCATCGGACATGCTGATTATTATTGGCGTTTTGGAATCCTTTATTATGGTGAGGAGATTTTCGAAATCTATAAGAGCAGGCTTGAGAAAGTGGCAAAAGCTGCTGTTCGCACCAATACCGGTTTTGAGATAAATACCGCCCAAAATAGGTATGGTAATGATGATTTCCATCCAAGATTGGATTTTCTCAAATGCGCGGTTGAGTATGGTGTAAAAATCAATGCTATCGGTTCAGATTCGCACCGTGATGATTATCTCGGTTGCAATATCAATATGGTGCTTAAGTTGCTGGCTAAACACGCCATTCCCTTTAAAGTATTTTATGAAACCTGTTAAGCTAAAGCGTTCGTTTTTCAATAGGCCAACGATTGATGTAGCGGTTGACCTTCTCGGCAAGATTTTTATCTACATGGATGGCTCAAAGAAGATTGGAGGACGGTTAGTTGAGGTTGAGGCTTATATTGGAAAAGACGACCCAGCTTGTCATGCCTGCCATGGTAAAACCCCCAGAAACGAGATTATGTTTGGTAAGCCGGGGTACCTTTATGTTTATTTTACCTATGGTAACCATCACATGCTAAATATAGTTACTGAAAAAGAGGGTTTTCCTGCGGCAGTATTATTAAGGGGTTTAGAACCGCTTTACGGAATAAAGCAGATGATGAAAAATCGCGGTGTAGATAAATTAACCGATGCTACCAACGGACCAGGGAAAATCGCTAAAGCCCAGGGGATAACCGTGAAACAGAAAGGGCTTGATGTTACTGGAGATAAAATATATGTCGTTGATGACATGACCCAACCGGGAGAGATATGGTGCTCGCCACGTATTGGTATAGGCGATAGAGGCGCTGATAAGATGTGGCGTTTTTTTATCAAGGATAATCCGTATGTTTCAAAAGCACCACCATATATTGATAAGATGTCAAGAAGGTTTTGTAGGAAAACACATTAACTTATCTTAAAACAGATTTTCATATCAACACCCAGACTGTTAAGCTGTTTTAGTTCTTGCAATATCATCGCCAATATATATAATTCTGTTTGGGATATGAAATATCGATAGGGGAGGGAAATTGCTCAACCCTGAGCAAATAATTTTACTTGCACCACCGTTTTTGTTAGCGATAACAGTGCATGAGTTTTCTCATGGTTATATTGCATATCGTTTAGGCGATTCTACTGCCAGGGATATGGGGCGGCTGACCTTTAACCCGATTGCCCATATTGATCTTTTTGGCCTTTTAGCATTGTTTTTTATAGGATTTGGGTGGGCAAAACCTGTACCGGTAAACCCACATAATCTCGCAAATCCTCGCCAGGACAACCTCTGGATATCTTTAGCTGGACCAGTCTCGAATTTCATAAGTGCTTTTTTATTCGGTTTGTTATTTCGATTGTTATATCCAATTCTACCTGATTCAGGGATAAGCGCTATTATATTGGGAATGATATTCTTTGGTGTCTGGATAAATCTAATCCTCACCATATTTAATCTCTTGCCCATTCCCCCACTTGATGGATTTCATATCTTAGAGGGCCTTGTTTCAACTGATACTTATGTAGCCCTTCAGCCTTTGAAACGTTTTGGACCGATGATTCTTTTGGGCTTGATAATAATATCAAGTTTTACGGGTCTTGGAATTTTCAGAATGATTTTTAACCCGTTTCTGGCTGTTTTTGGAAGTTTATTTACTGGACAAAGTCTTGCGTTTTAAAATTTCGGTTTTTTCATTGCTTGTCATTTTAGCTTGTGGACCAAAACCCGAGGTTGAGGTCCAAATTAAACTGACACCGGAACATATAATGGATAGCTATCATAAAATGTATCATAATATTAACTCGCTTGCCTTAAGTGGAACTTTAAGTATCGTTTCAGATAGGGCTTATGATTGCAATTTACAATTAATGTACATTCAACCTGATAGTTTTGCATTTTTAGCCGAGGGGTCTTTCGGAATCGATATCGCCCGGGGAGCACTGGTTGCTGATTCCGGTTTTTTCGAGGTGCCTAAAGAACGTTATCATCAAAACCTCTCAAGCGGGGATTATATTTTTCTTGATGATATCAGGTTAGATATAAATAGCTTGATACAAGCAGTTATTTTTTTCCAGGTAAGCCATGATTTTAAATATATGGAGCGATCCGGTTCGAGATTTATATATTCATGTAACGATGGAGAGAATAAACGGATAATTGAGCTAAACAGTGATTCATTTACTCCTATCAGCCAGACTTTATACAATCTAACCGATACTCTCACAGTTGATTATTATAAGTGGGAAATTTTTACAGACGATATTAGATTTCCCGAACGAATAATAATGAATTCAAAAGTTTCGGATACGGATATTAATTATCAGATTAAAAAAGTAAAGGTCAATCCTATCATAAATAGGGCATTTTTTATGCCGGAGTTTTAATGGGTTGAGTTGTAATAAGTTAATGGTTTTAGTGCATAACGAATGAACTTGACAAATCAAGATTATTTTGTATTATAAATATAATTGATATAATGTCTATTTCCGAAAGAGATAAGTCATTGGCGTTTTTATTTGGTATCAGAAGAGATTTGAAAGCCGGAAGATATTAAGTGATAGCGATATTTAATTTGAGGCCTTATCGCATTTTTTTGGAGTTAAAATGAGGTTTAAGATATTAACGTATACCAGTGCTTTTATCTTTGGGTTGTTTTTTATTGTTGTTATAGCGGAGTGATTCAAAATCCGTTGAAAAACATGGCCTGCCGTTAATACTTGGCCATGGCGGTCCTGATGAGGGTGGATATTATGGACACTCTTACGATTCTATCTTGATATGCTCTAACGGCTGGATATCTTTTACAAGCAGATCTACTAAATGTATTAACGATCCGATCCCTTGTATTGTCAGTCCGAATAACCTTCTGGCGATATGGTGGGATGACCTTGTTGTACTTGATGATGATGATGTATTTTATTACTTCGATTTAAACAACATGCGGTTTATCGTTTCCTATAATGGTATCTGTAATTATCCCAGCACCGGCAATTTGAACTTCCAGGTTATACTGTATGTGGATGGTACCATTATCTACCAGTATGGCGTTATGGATCCTGGTTCTGATTATGAGGGTTTAGAAAGCGCTACGGTTGGCATTGAGAATTATGATGGTACTATTGGCTCTCAATATCTTTATGATCAGGAGGGTATCCATGATAGTATGGCTGTATATTTCGGGCTTAACCCGCCTGTATATGGCGACTATAGCGTATGTCCAACGCGATTTATCTCGCCTGGTTTAATAGGCCAGGTAGATGACCCTATTTCACCAAAGGTTGTTTTTACCAACATAGGTGGAGAAACGGTATCTTTCGATACCCGTTTAATCATTATCTTAGATTCGATTGAGCAATATAATTTTACTGTACCCGTTATTGATTTGCACACGGGCGACAGCATCACCGTCAACTTCCCTGAATTTACACCTTATGTTGAGGGTATATATACTTTGACCGCAATCTCTGAACTTGATAACGATGAAATCCCCTCAGATGATACTCTTGGTTTTGAATATCAAGTATTTAACCTGGTTTATTACGAGGATTTCGAAGCCAACGATGGTTATTATGTTGGTAGTGATGACTGGGAACATGGCATACCAACAACCGGTCCCGGTGAAGCTTATTCCGGGATTAATCTATGGGGCACTCTTATAAATGAGTATTATTCGAACGGTCCCTTGCTTTCAACGCTTGTAAGTCCCCCGATTGCCCTGGGAAGCAACCCTATTTTATCTTTTCGTCATTGGTATTATACCGAACATCTATTTGATGGTGGCAATGTGAAGGTTTCCACAGATGAGGGGAATTCGTGGGAGATTTTAACTCCGGATGATGGATATGATGGCATACTTTCTACCGAGTGGGGAAACCCTATTGGTGGCGAAGAGGCTTTTTTCGGACAGTCTAATGACTGGCTATACGAGACATTTGACCTGTTTGGTTACGCGGGTAGTATTATTTTGCTCCGGTTTGACTTTGGCGCGGATAGTGCTGTGGTTACAGGTGATGGTTGGTATATAGACGATATTATGGTGTTGAACGGTGGAATATTAGAACCGGGTTGGATTACAGGTTATATCAGCGATTTTTACTCCGGTTTACCTCTGGATAACGCTGTTGTTAGTTCCCATTCGGTGGTTGATACTACCGGTGAAGATGGTCTTTACATACTTGAGATTTTTCCTGGAACGTATTCGGTGACAGCCTCTGCCGATTATTATAATCCTTTAACCATTTCTGGCATATATGTTTTTGAGGCTGAAACAACTTATCAGGATTTTGCCTTGAGTGCCTACGGAATCGAGGTAGACACTACATCTATCGATATTGATATGCAAGCCGGTGAGATTGATACTTTTTCAAGGACAATCACTAACATAGGCGATGGAGATATTTATTTTCGGATTGATATTTCTTATGATGAACCTCTAAGAATTAACACATTATCTAAACCTTCATTTACCGTTAATCCGATTATAGGTAAGGTGGATCCCTTAGTTGTTATGGCAAAAAAGCCCATCTCTACCGATAAGTCAATCACTGCTCCAAATGATAATCCAAATTATGAACCTCCTGTGATATTAGATTTTGGTGATGAAATTACATATTTTGATTTTGAGGTTTTAACAGGTGATCCCATGCTACTGGGCGTTACCTATGGAGGGGGTTATTTCTGGGTTTCCGGGGGTAATGGTTTTGCTGATCCGAACTATCTTTATAAGTTCGACAATAATGGCCAGCTGGTTGATACTTATGAACAGGGAACGGCTGGGATCGGCTGGCTTGACCTAACCTGGGATGGCCAGTATGTATATGGCACTGATTATCAGTCTAATATCATAAACCAGTTTGACCCAATATCCGGACAGGTGGTTGGTATCATACCCAACCCGCTTGCTGCAGGTTTAGGTCTTACCTATGACCCTGAAACTGACCATTTCTGGGGAGTGCATTTTTGGGGAAGTAATATTATTGAGTTTGACCGTAATGGTGAAATTATCAACTCATTTTCCCAGGAGCCTTATAATACAATTTTTGGGCTTGGTTGGGATAATGCTTCTTCAGATGGTCCTTGGTTATGGGTGTTTGCGCAGGAACCGGATGATATGCCATTGACCATTGCTCAGTTTAACCCTCGAGAGGGTTCATTCACCGGAATGCAATTTTTGGCGGTCAATCACAGCGGTGATCCTTTAAACCCGAATGTTGCCGGGGGTGCAAGTTTTACCACTGACTGGGATCCAACCCTGGGCGTCTTTATTTGTCTGCTTCAGGGAGAAGATAGCCATGATGGTGTAGGCATATACGAGATTACGTCATATTCAACCTGGTTGAGGGTATCTCCGATGTTTGGAACCATTGCTCCGGCAGAAAGCGAGAGCCTTGAGATCGTGTTAGATTTGTCAACTGCTGATATAGATACTATACTTGATGCTACTATAGCTGTTGAGAACAACACCTCTGACGAACCTGTTATCGGTGTCCATGTCGATGTGGTTACCGGTGTTGAAGATGAAAATAATATACTGCCATCGGAGTATAGCCTGTCACAGAATTTTCCCAACCCGTTTAATACGACAACGGAAATAAATTTTGCCCTTCCCATTTCCTCTGATGTTGATATAAGTGTTTACAATGTGCTTGGCCAGAAAGTGGCTACTTTGGTTTCAAGCTATATGAATGCCGGTTACCACAAGATTCTATGGGATGCCTCCGGTGTTACTTCGGGAATTTATTTTTATAAGCTATCTGCAGGCGATTATACTGATGTCTGTAAGATGACCCTGCTCAAATAGAAGGTGTTTTCTGTAGGATTTAAAATCCTATTAAACGAGTGTTTCAGAACCTCTGTAGAGGCGTATTGTAATACACTCCTATTTTAGAATTAAAGTGAGGTTACACATAAGGAGATTTCTCTTTTATCATCAACATAAGATAATCTTAAACGAGGGTTTTTTTATTTTCCTGCCGATATAATTGACTGTGGAATGGGTTATTCAATATAATATATATGTGAAGAATTTAATTGAGCTATATCTTGAGGGTTTAAGGTTGGAGAAGGGGGCCTCGTTAAATAGCATCGAGGCTTATGATCATGACCTGAAACGTTTTGCTATGCATTTTAGGAACAAGAGAATTACAGAAATATCATCGGTGGATCTTACAGATTATCTGATTACACTTCAGCAAAAAGGTTTATCCTCTGGAACAATTTCTCGGAATCTCAGTGCTATTAAAGGCTTATTTCGTTTTGCTGTGCGCAATGGTATTGTTAAATCGAGTCCTGCTGATGTTATAGTTGGACCGAAAATTTACCGACCATTGCCCGAAACTTTAACTGTGGAGCAAATTGTTAAGGTGCTATCAATGCCGGACCAGACCACGACTCTTGGACTTCGCGATAAGGCTTTCCTTGAATTTCTTTATGGCTCAGGCGCCAGGGTATCAGAGGCTTTAAACTGCAAAAGAGCTGATTTGATGCCCGAAATGATGCTTGTAAGATTATATGGAAAAGGTCGAAAAGAAAGAGTGGTTCCTCTGGGAAAAGTTGGCTGGCTGGTGATTGAAATGTATCTAAAGAAATCAAGGCCGGTTTTAACCAATGAAAAAAGCGCTGATTATCTTTTCCTTGGCAAACGTGGCAATCCACTCAGGCGAATGGCTGGTTGGAGGATAGTGAAAAAATACTGTATGCTTGCCGGTATCACTAAAAATGTTTCACCACATACATTCCGTCACAGTTTTGCCAGCCATCTTTTAATGGGTGGTGCTGATTTATTAGCAGTGCAGGAATTACTTGGACATGCCGATATATCGACAACGGAGATATATACTCACCTTGATCGTGATTTTGTTATCTCCGAGCACCGGGAGTTCCATCCGAGGGAGAAATGGAGCAACATTTAAGCGTTGAAAAAGCCGAAGCATCTCGGCGAAAAACCATAGGAACAACGAGGTTTCACTGCGCCTTAATTCAGGTGGGAACAGCAGTGGAGGAAAGGATACTTCGCTCAATAAAGTCGCATGATGTTGTAATCCATCATTTTAAAACCTTTTCAGAACTATACACGCACTCCCAGAGGGTGATTTTGGATATGATAGTCATTGCCAGCAGTGGCTCTACAGATTGGATAATGGAGCTTATTCCACTTATAAAACGTGACTCTACGCTACAGTTTATACCAATTGTGCTTTTCCACCCGTCACCGGAGAAGCAGATGGTTATTGAGGCTTATAGAAACGGGGTTGATGAATTTATCACTAACTTCTGGGATTACGAACTTGTCAGGGCCAAGATGGAAATGCTTGTTAACCGTTCAAGGCGGGACCTTGGTGTAAACCCCACCACCAAACTCCCTGGCCCAGCTGCCATCGAACGAGAAATAGAAATGAGATTTAAAGGCGGTGAAGACTTTGCCGTATGTTACGCTGACCTTGATAATTTTAAGGCATTCAACGATTATTATGGATATATATATGGTGATAAAATAATTTTTATGACATCTCATATAATACGTAACACCGTGCACGACCTTGTTGAAAATGGTTTTGTTGGACATATAGGTGGCGATGATTTTGTATTTATCATCCCTTTTACCAAGGTTGATATAGTTTGCAGTAATATAATTTCAACATTTGATAAGATGATACCTTTCCGCTATGAAGAAAAGGACCGCGAACGAGGATATATCGATGTAGCCAACAGGCGTGGCCAGATGGAGCGATTTCCAATAATGACCATTTCGATAGCTGTATTGTTGAATCATAGGCATACATTTACACATGTGGGGGAGATGTCGCACATGATGGCCGATTTGAAGAAATATACTAAGACCCTTCCCGGTTCTAATTACATGATTGAGCGACGTAAGAAGTATTAGGGATATACTATTATCATTTTTTAAAAGATTCAGGATTTTTAATTTTCAAACTGATTTATAACAGTATAATCTTTGGTTCTTTTGTAATAGTCATCTAGGATTGGTGGTTGATGAGATGATAACAGTGTTACTTTCATCACTGTTTCAAGTTTTGATGAGTAGCTTTTGCCACCATCACCATCATAAAAACCGGTAGATATAATATGGACTGTGGAATCTGAAAGGTTGAGATTCTCCCAGGTGACCTCAAATTTACCGCCATTGACATAAAACTGACGGGGAAGAGAACCGCTCTGGGTGCGGCCATGGCACTCGATATGCCCCTTGGCAGCCTGTATGCCGGCATAAGCCGCCTGTTCGGCCTTGGTGATGGGATTGTTATCAAAAGCAACCTCAGTATTACGCCCTGTAGTTATTGTGGCAATCGAGATTCCGCCAGCTAAAAATATGGCGAAAAGGGCGAAAATCATCACGATACTATCGCTTCGATTTTTTGTTCTGTCAACAATTCGTGGCATAAAACACTGAATTCCTTGTGCAATATTGTGAATATTTTTGCATCAGGGCTTAACTGCTTTAAGGCATACAACCGTTTGTGGCACAACCTTAAAGCTAAAGCCTTTGTATTTCCGTATGGTATAATAGGCAAAGTCGATGCCTGATAATGCGAATATTTGAGTGATTTTTTAACGATAAAATCTGGTTTTTAGACTAAAACTGCTACATCGAATTCAAAGAATAAATTAGAAGATTTATCTTGACATTTTTTATGCTCAGTCAGTATTTTTAAAACGAGAAATAGTATTAGTGTTTAGCATGATATCGTTTTACTAAAGATTCATAAGCGGGGCTATGGGATGTTGTGTTAAATATCCAGTATGTTCACCTGATTTAATTAGGTTTAAATAAGCTATCAAACAGGAGGTTTTGAATATGAGAAGGTATTCATGGATGGTTGTTTTAGTGTTTTTATTATCATCAATTAATGTCGTTGCTCAGGATCCGGGTGAGCCGGATACAGTTTTTGTCCAGTCCGACATCTATGTCGATTACAATCCGGGTGAGTGGACCTATGTTTATGTAGATATTGATTTTTCTCTCGATAATGTCATAGGGTTTTTAAATATTCCTCTAACATGGAACAGTTCAGATGGCAATATTTGGCCAGACAGTGTAATATGGCGTGATTGGTTTATTTATTGGATAACATATGATACAATTCTTTTTGAGGAACAGTTAATCAGGATAGTAGCTTGGTTCGATATTGGTGGGCATCCTGTTTATTGTGAACGAGTAAATGTCATCGATTTACGTTTTCTTATATCTCCTTATGCCGAAGAGCAGTATGTTTTAATTGATACTACATTTGATCCAAGACATGGTAGCCTGATTTTTGGTGATACATTGGGAGAGGTTGAATATACTCCCATATTTTATTCCGGTGGATTTACTTATGGCGAACCAACCGGAACAGATGAAAATGACTTGCCAATTCCCAAGAGTTATAATCTATACCAGAACCATCCCAACCCATTCAACACCAACACATTAATAAGATATGACCTGCCCCAAGACTGTTTTGTCAGAATAGAAGTGTATGACATTCTCGGACAACGAGTTAGAACGCTTGTGAAAGATTTTCAGCAGGCTGGAGCTTATAATGTTGTTTGGGATGGAAAGACCGAGAGTGGTGATAACGTCCCATCGGGTATCTACTTCTACAGGTTGATATCGGATTTCTACGAAGATGCGAAAAAAATGGTGCTTGTGCGCTAAAAGGCAAGCATATTACGTGAAAAAAATCCTTGTGTTTTATTTAGATATACATATATTTATTTAAAGGTGTAAAATTGGAAAAAACCTGAATTTGTGTTTTAGCAATTTTCATTTAATGGGGTGAGCTAACAGTTACTGAAATTTAGAATATTATAGGCCGGAGGAGATATGTATAAGATTATGAAGATATCAATGGTTTTAGTGATATTTATGTCAGTGGTTATATTTGCACAGGATCCCGGCAACCCTGATAGTCTGATAATAGGTGTTGTTGAGGTTCCAGAGGGGGCTCCATCGGTTATGGTGCCTGTTTATGTTGTAACTGATGACTCGGTAGCTCAATTTATATTACCTATACAATGGAGTTCGACAGATGGCCAGGTTCATCCGGCGGGAGTTTATTATTTCAATCAATTATTGCTCTGGGATGAGGTAAACGATTCAATCGATATCGATAATAACCATCTTTTAATTACCGGAGTCCATGACACCGGTGGGGATGAAAACCCTGTGCTGTTAACGGATTACCAGCGTTTGGTGGTTATGAGAATTCGTATTGTTATTCATCCTGATGCAGTCGACCAATTTGTGCCAATAAGCACATATGTTGACCCCTTTTATGGACCGGCTGTATTTGGCCTTGTAGATGGCAGCACAAGTTTCTCGCCAACCATTATAGATGGCGGTGTAACCTATGGACAGGTCGGGATTGACGATAAGCAAACGCTTCCCTCGGATTTTACTTTAAACCAGAACTATCCAAACCCGTTCAATATGGAAACCGAAATAGGCTTTTCGGTACCCTCTCGAAGTTTTGTGACGCTTGAGATTTATGACCTT
>NATP01000092.1 GCA_002085375.1 candidate division Zixibacteria bacterium 4484_95
GTAATAGAGCGTATCGGTATCCGGGTCCTGTGCGGGGTCACCGGGCCAGAGGTTTACATGGTCAAAGCCGACATAGTTGTCCAGTTTTATACGTACATCAACCTCCGGGGCAAAATTATCTTCGTTTATCTGCTGATTCCAGTCTAAAAGAGATATTTTTATCCGTCCCTGATTATGTTTATATTTTAAAAGCACAATTGAACCATTGACACAGGCCATGTACAGGTCGATGTTATGCCAGTGGAATATATGCCAGAATTGGTCGAAACAGTATTCCCATGAGTAGATTCGTCCTAACTCTGAATCGACTGTTATTGACACCGAGTCCTCGTCCTCAAGCATTACCAGAGGCTCGATGCGTGCCTTCAACCAGGTAATATCGTTTCTTGGCGGTTTCCTAAGGAAGAATTTAAGTTTGTTAACGCAAACCGATAGAGTATCTTCAGGTTCCGGACCTTCCTCGAGCGATTTTTTCGCCATTCCACCACCGAATGTGGCTACCCAGACGTTGCCGGATGAGTCAAATGCAATGTCTGAATAGAAATCACCCCAGACAAGATTCGAATCGGGAGGGATATATTCATGCCAGAGATCGTCTGTGGTTAAGACACTTAACCCAATGTTGGTTCCGATCCATAGGTCACTGTTATCGGGGCGTATCTCAAGAGAGTATATGTAATCAGACACAAGCGGGGAGTTATCTGTATTGTAGGTTGTCCAGTTATCGCCATCTTTTTGTACCAACCCATAGCCATATGTCCCGAAATAGACCTTCGTATTGCAGGGACCTACCTTTATGACCTGTATTCTGTTGGATGGCAAGCCACTGTTTTCTGTATTATATGTTTGCCATGTATTATTGGAGAATGCAACTACTCCACCCCCAAGGGTGGCGATCCAGAGAATATCGTTTAATGTGTCATAATCTAAACCGAGAAGGTAATCTGTAAGTAAATAAGTGCCGGGTTCAACCTCAAATGTTTGTTGTTGAGAGTCGGCATAGGTAAACTCCGTGCGAAATTCGGCTTGGTATCTTATCCAGCCCACATCATTGAAGATTGTGATACCGCCACCATAAGTTGAAACCGCTCGGTAGCCAGGTGCGATTTCGATGCCGGTGATTATATGGTTAATCTCTAGTCCGGAATTTAATTCAGACCAGGTGGAGTCGGCTATATGTAAAATTGACAGGCCCTCACCCAGAGGTTGAGAATCGAGATCACCCGAGGCCGAGCCGACAAACATAGTATCGTTGTCAAACCTGATACTGTTTGCATAGTTGATGGGAACGCCTGTATTGTCCTCATTAAAAATGCTCCAGTCATTTCCATATTTTACGAAAAGGCCAGCGCCATGACTGCCGATTAAAAGCCTGTTATCAGGGCTAACTGTAAGGCTTGAGATGTTATTAGTCTGCAGGGGGCTATTGGATGTGTCGTATGGTATCCATTCGGCGGAGACCTTAACTGGCACCAGTAATAAAGCGATAATCGCCAATCGATTGATTTTACTTATTTGTTTGAACATTTTCCTAGTGCGCACTCCTTAGGTGTTTCAATTTAAAACAGCAAATAACGGGCCCTCCTTCTTGGAAAATATTAAATATTCGTAAGGTATTGTATCCAAAATACTTGTGTTCTTTTATCAAGTCCGGTCATCCCTTTGCCTTTTTTATTTTAATATAATAAATAATAAATTTTGCACAATATGTTCAATTAGTGAACTTTGTATAAAAAAATGGCTTTGGTTATGAATGTGGTTCGGACTTGCCGGCATATTCACTGTTATTTTTATTGTCCGAATGGGTTGACCCGGCTGTCAAGAGATAATATAATCGAATATGTTTAAAAGTCTGAGGCCATCCGATATCACTTTGTATTTAATATTGCTGGCTATAGTACTCGGTTTTGGACTTGGGCATTATAAACCATCAGTTGCACTCAAGATAGGATTTTTGGGCGACGTATTTCTTAATGCTCTGTTTATGTTGGTTGTACCTCTGGTGGTGGCTTCGATGGTTACGGGAATTGCTAGGCTGAGGAATTTAAAGGAGCTGGGAAGCCTCGGTACGAGAACGCTGGTTTACTACCTGTCGACGACAGCAATATCAGTCATTATCGGGATTATTCTGGTAAATATAATTCAACCTGGAAAAGGTGTTCCTAGGGTGCAGGATGTTCATCCTGAAGCGGCTTATCGTATTCAGCCAACACCCTTAAGAGGGGGTTCGGTGTTACATCTGGTAGATGATGATGACCGTTTTTATGGCACTGAATATAATTCGCGTTTTGTAATCGAATTATTAGACCAGAACGTCTGTGGCATTATCGATGAAACCTCTTGTATTGGAGAAAAGGATATACCGGTTTCTTACTGGATTGACGACCGGGGTAAAAAAGTCGAGCCTGAAACAGAAGGTTTTGGTGTTCAGATAAAACTTGCGGAAAGAGAATTTTCATTTCTCAGTGTCCTGATCGGTCTTATCCCTAAAAACATTTTTACCGCCATGGCCAACAACAACATCCTTCCGTTGATACTGTTTTCACTTGTCTTCGGGGGGATACTAACGACTCTCGGTGATAAGGGTAAAACTGTCATAGATCTTTTTGAGGGGTTAAATGAAGCGTTTTTGAAATTTATAAGACTTCTTATGTATTTTGCCCCGCTTGGCATACTGGGGTTGGTAGCCGCCCGACTTGGCCGGGCAGAACTTACATCAGAGGGTGGTTTTATGGTTGAAATCACCCGTATGGCGAAATATTTTGTTACTGTGCTCACTGGATTATTAATCCATTCGGTTTTTGTACTTGCTGTTATACTTCTTGTTTTTGGTAAGCGTAAGGTATGGCCCTACTTAACCAATACCTCGCCAGCGCTTTTAACAGCTTTTTCCACAGCTTCAAGTTCAGCCACCTTGCCTGTAACAATCGAATGTATTGTGGATAAAAACAAAGTAAGCCAACGCACTGCTGGTTTTGTGCTTCCCCTAGGGGCTACTATCAATATGGACGGCACCGCATTGTATGAGGCGGTTGCCGCCATCTTCATAGCTCAAGTTTACCAGATACCGCTTAGTTTCAGCGCCCAGGTCATTATATTCTTAACAGCTACGCTGGCCGCAATCGGCGCCGCCGGTATACCCGAAGCCGGGTTGGTGACAATGGTTATAGTCCTTAACGCTGTGGGGCTACCAACTGAGGGTATCGCCATGATACTGGCTATCGACTGGCTATTAGACCGTTGCCGTACAACTGTCAATGTCTGGGGCGATTCGGTAGGTTCGGCGGTGATTGATTATTGGGAAGGAAAGATATGATTCTCATTATAGTTGGTAATTGCGTTGAAGATTATTATTTGGTTTAAGGTTATTGAAGATACCTTGCTTGGGGCGCCTTAATAAATTTCAACAGAATTTGATTACATTACAATTACTTATAATCCATTTGACTTGAATAGCGCGCTTAAATAATTTGTAGCAACCTTATGGATTCCGATTTTGAGAAACTTAAAGCTCGGGAAATTGCGGCTAAAATCCATTCGAGAGTAATATCCTCTGTTGAAGTCACAAAATATTTTCTCGACCGGATAGAATCTTTAAATCCCGAAATAAATGCCTTCATATCGTTCGACCACGAGTTTGCCTTAAGTCAAGCAAAGAGGATCGATAACCGCATAGGGTCAAACGATATAACGTCGCCCCTTATGGGAGTGCCGGTTGCTATAAAAGATAACATACAGGTATCAGGTTTACCGACAACCTGTGCCTCAAGAATACTCTCTGGTTACAAAGCGGTTTTTGATGCCGGTTTAGTTGAAAAAATCAAGAGAGCAGGCCTGGTGATTATCGGCAAAACAAATCTTGATGAATTCGCTATGGGTTCTTCTAACGAGTATAGCTATTATGGTCCAGTGAAAAATCCAATTGATAACACCAAAGTCTCAGGCGGTTCCTCCGGTGGCTCAGCAGCAGCAGTTGCTGGGGGAATGGTTCCGCTTGCTATTGGCTCTGACACTGGTGGTTCGGTGCGTTTACCGGCTGCTTTCTGCGGTGTTCCTGCTATAAGGCCCTCTTATGGACGAATCTCGCGTTATGGACTTGTGGCTTTTGCCTCCTCGCTCGACCAGATTGGGCCATTTGCTCTTGATGTCACTGATCTGGCGATGTTACTTTCCATCGTCAGCGGTTATGATTATCGTGATTCAACATCGATAAATGTGCCCATACCCGATTATGCATCGATTTTAAAGAGCGGTTTAAACGGTTTAAGGGTTGGTATTCCCAAAGAATATTTTGGCGATGGTATTGAACAGACGGTGCGATTGGCGGTTAATGATGTAATCAGACATCTTAAGAATGATAATGTAGAACTTGTCGATATTTCATTGCCGACAACTAAATATTCTGTAGCTGTCTATTATGTAATAGCCAATGCTGAGGCCTCATCAAATTTAGCCCGTTATGATGGAGTCAGATATGGTTACCGTTCTGATAGTATTGAATCGCTATTTGATCTTTATTGCAATTCTCGAAGTGAGGGGTTTGGACAGGAGGTGAAACGTCGGATTATGCTTGGCACCTATGTCCTTTCGGCAGGTTATTATGATGCCTATTACAGGCGAGCAATGAAAGTGCGAACCTTGATCCGTGATGACTTCAACAGAGCCTTTGAGAAGTGCGAACTGATTTTATCACCTACTTCACCTTCGGTAGCGTTCGATTTCGGTGAACGTCTCGTTGACCCTCTTAAGATGTATCTATCGGATATCTATACCGTAGCCTCTCCGCTGGCTGGGATTCCGGCAATGTCGGTTCCGTGCGGGAAAGATCCATCCGGTTTGCCTATTGGCCTTCAGCTTATTGGTAAGCGTTTTGATGAGGAGAGTGTTCTTCAAGGGGCGTATCATATAGAGAGGATGATGGATGTTGTCTGAATACGAGGCAGTGATAGGTCTGGAGGTACATATCCAGCTCAAGACCGATTCCAAGATATTTTGCGGGTGCTCGACCGCCTTTGGTGGAGAGCCAAATATACGCGTTTGTCCTGTATGTCTGGGAATGCCGGGAGTTCTGCCCAAGATAAACAAAAGAGCAGTTGAGTTTACCATTAAGATGGTTTTAGCCACTGCTGGAACTGTCCATCAGGAAAGCATTTTCGCCCGAAAAAATTATTTTTATCCGGACCTTCCTAAAGGATACCAAATCTCACAGTACGAATTTCCCATTGCTACCGGTGGTGCGGTTATAATTAAAAATAAAGATGGTGAGCAGAAAAGGATTCGTCTGAGCAGGATACACCTTGAGGAGGAAGCGGGCAAGTTGTTCCATGATACCGATGACCGATGCTCGTATATCGACTTGAACCGATGCGGCATTCCCCTTGTCGAGATAGTTACCGAACCCGACTTGCGAAGCAGTGAGGAGGCGTATTTATTTTTGAGCAAAATCAAGCAGATAGCAGAATATTTAGATATCTGTACCGGGAACATGGAAGAGGGTGCTATTCGTTGCGATATCAATATCTCGGTGAAATCTAAGGGAGATAAAAACTACGGCACCCGCCGTGAGATTAAAAATATGAATTCGTTAAAATTTATTAAAAGAGCTATCGATTATGAAAGGGATAGCCAGATACAGATTATCAAATCGGGTGGGAACATATCTCAGGAAACGATGTTATGGGATGAAAAGGTTGGTGTAACCAAATTGATGCGCACCAAGGAGGAATCAGAGGATTATCGCTATTTCCCTGAACCAGACTTGATGCGTCTTGAAATCACTCCTGAATGGATTGAAAGGGTTAGAAAGACACTTCCCGAACTTCCCGATGAAAAATATCGCCGATTTATAAGGCAGTACGGTATCCCTGCTTATGATGTCGGGGTATTGACCTCAAGCAGAAATCTGGCTGACTATTTTGAGGTTGTGGCTTTGGTTTCAAAACAGCCTAAGCTTGCCTCTAACTGGGTCATGGTTGAACTTATGCGGGAGATTAAGGAGACTGACATATCACGTATAAAGGTAAGGCCGGAAAATCTGGGAACGTTAATAACGATGATAGCCATGGGGAAGATTTCAAGCAGGTCTGCCAAAGATGTTTTTGCCGAGATGGTCAGAACAGGTCGGAACGCCGAAGAGATTGTCAAGGCTGAGGGCTTGAAACAGATTTCAGATAAAGCCAAAATCGAAAAGGTCGTGAAATTAGTTCTTGATAACAATAGGGTAAGTGTCCGAAAATATCTTAGAGGCAAAGAAGGGCTTTTTGGTTTCTTTTTTGGCCAGGTTATGAGGGAAACAAACGGTAGAGCCGAACCAGGGCTAGTTAATAAAATTTTGATGGATGAACTTAATAAACGAAGGGGGCAGTGATGCTCAAGCTGGCGGTATTTGCCTCTGGGGGTGGTACAAATCTTCAGGCACTTATCGATGCTTGCCGGTCAAAGGCGATTGGTGCCGAAATAAAGGCGGTTATATCCAATAACTCCAAAGCCTTTGCCCTGGAAAGAGCAAAAAAATCAGGCATTGATACTTTTCATATCAGTAAAAAGAAGTACCCGGATGAAAATAAATACGTTCAGGCTATCAAGGACGTATTGGCAAGGTATAATATTGATCTTATTGTTCTGGCTGGTTATATGAAGTTGTTACCGGTGGATATCGTTCGGAATTATTATGGCAGAATTATTAATATTCATCCAGCGCTTCTGCCAAAATACGGTGGAGAGGGCATGTATGGTTTAAATGTCCATAAGGCGGTTTTGCAGGCTGGCGAGAAGTATTCTGGGGCAACCGTTCATATGGTGGATGAAAGATATGATCATGGCCCGATTTTGATTCAACGGCGAGTTCCTGTTTTAACGAATGATACCCCTGAAACTCTGGCGGCAAGGGTGCTGGAAGTTGAACATAAGATTTTGCCCATGGCGGTTTCGCTGTTTAAAAAATGAGAATATTTATCTGCTTATCTCTTTTATCGTTTTTAATACTTTGTGAGCCAAGGGATGTCGGTAGCGAGACTTATATACGGAAGATAAGATTAAAACGTTTAAATGTTTTCGATAAAGAACTTGAACACGAGAATAATTTTATCTACAAAACGGCTAATAGATTACACATAGTAACCAGGGAGCGTGTAATTCGCAGGGAACTTCTTGTCAGAGAAGGAGAACCGTTTGATAGTATGGCTCTTTATGAAAGCGCGAAGAATATAAGGGCTCTGCCATTTATTGGTGAGGTCTATATGGACATTAAAAATGCACCTGGTGATTCGGTTGATGTTGATGTGACTACAGAGGACTTGTGGACGACTGTTGTCGGTATCTCTGGTGAGGGCGGTGGTGGCCGATATGTTGTATCGTTGTATGCCGACGAAAAAAACATTGCCGGCCTGGGCATGGCCGTAGAAACGACCCTGAAATTCGCCTCTGATGATGACAACGGCTTTTCGATCCATGCTTACGATAACCGTTTTCTGGGGACAAGATTGTTTACAGATGTCTGGTGTAAGGATTTTACCTTTGATGAGCAACTAAAACTATTTGTGTCATACCCGTTTTATAAGATTGACACGAGGTGGAGTTTTTCATGTTCTTTCAATAGATTGAAGTTACGCAAACGTTTATTTCATGATGGCAAGGAATTTTTTCGTTATCGGCGGGATATAACATCTTTCCTCCTTAAGGGCATAAGGGCTTTTGGGAAATTTAACAGAATCGAACCATATTTACAGTATGTTTATAATGATAACGATTACGGCATTGAACTGATGGATAACCCTTACAATGTACTGATACCCGAGGATGAGGTGTTAAGCGGCCCTGGGCTAGGGTTTAAAATATATACGCTGAGTTTTGCCACGGCCAGGTATCTTGATGAATTTGGTACAACCGAGGATTTGAACAAACATTTAACTTTCGATATCAATACCACCTGGTCCGGTCCAACATTTAAGGG
>NATP01000013.1 GCA_002085375.1 candidate division Zixibacteria bacterium 4484_95
GCTATACTTATAAGTAATATCTCAGAAAAAGGTGGGGAAATCACTTAGGGTTTAACTCCAGGCGGATAATATACAAAATCTAAAACTACTTTAAGAAGCGGTGGCTTACCCGTGATCTTTACTACTTTTAATCGGGCAGTTCCACCATCGGCGGTTTTGAGAATATAGGTCTCACCCTTAATCAAAGGCTGTGTCTGCTCAAATGAGCCTTTAGCCAAATTATCTACTTTGTTGATTAAAGTTATGCGTAAATCTGGATGCAAACGAGAAGGGCTAGAGATGCCCATCTTGCTGGATGTAGCATAGATGTAGAAATCGTTGTCGAAACTGCGAGCCTTGGTATATCTCTCCTTAGCAAAACTGTAACCGCTTTGTATGGTGGTGTGATTCTGTGAAATTTCAAGCCTGCCCTTAAAAAGAGGTGTGAATTCAACTCTCACCGAAGGGCGGGATAATTTACCATCTGGAAAAACCGTTCTGATAAATACATAATATCTCCGACCGTTTTCCAATCCCATAAGTTCAATTGATTCGAGGTTGATATCACCATCAGTATCGCCTGGATAAGGAGTTTTGTTATAAAGCCAACCTTCCGAATCAGAGGATTCGGCGATATAAATATTGTATCCGCTTATGGGACTATCTTCTTGCCGATATATTCGCCATGATAGAATTCCTCCCCGGTTTACAGGCTTAACTTTTAAATCATATGCCACATTAAACATTTTAAAGGCTGGCTTGGGACCACATGAGAAAAAAAACATTAACAAAATGAAAGGCGTTGATAAGCTTATAATGAATAAGTATCTATAATAAAACCTCTTATAACAACTCAACATCAAATCCTTTTAAATGTACTCTGATGATAGTATAAGTATTTCATCAGTGTTTCTATTACTGGAACCCATAAAGGATCCCTATTTGTAATTGTGTGGTGCTCAAGCTCAAATCGAAATTATCAGGCTGGCCAATGATCTGCGTGACGGGCATATTAACTTCTCCCAATGTCCAGTCAGCTCGAACGTCAGCATATAACTTTTGGGTCAACTTAACCTCACAACCAATAGAGAAATTGCCAGCTATAGCAGTTTTGATGTGCCTCTCGCTCCATTGTATGGTGTGGTCAAGGCGAAGAGAAAATATCGATATACCAGCAGCAATAAAGGGCACCAATGGTTGGTTATCATAAAATTCAAGGATTATAGGAACAGAACCGGTAAAAATGGCGACATTCATCTGAAGGTTCTGATAACCAACCCGCGCACCGTCATAACTTCTATAATAAGTCTTTTTAACTCTCATCGAGTGAAAAGCAAAATCGAAATCAAAGGCAAAATAACGAGTAAACCTGTTTCTGAAACCGGCGGAAAAACTGAACCCGCCATTGAAATCTTCCATGGTTTCGTTTGAAGAATAATTATCCCTGTAATATTGGTTTATCCAATCGACATAATCATCAAAATAAGGGCCCTGTGTGTAACCCAGAAGGAAGTAAAATGACTTTTTGGAGAATGTCTCTGTATCCTGATAACGGATTTCCTGCTGGGCAATGGCAGGTAATGATATCAACAACACCATGAAAAAAACCGTCAGTATCGTTATATTTTTTTCCATTGGCCTTATTATCGGAGACAAATATTCCAAAGTCAATAAAAACCGTGACCAAGTTCATATAGAAATTCAAAATTACCCCACATTTGAATGTTTTTCAATTGATATTGTTACTATTTTGGCTATGCGGCAGTGTAATTTATAGTTTACTTTTCAGGATACTCAAAAAGCCAAAAAATCAATCTCTTGCTCCATAGATATTCACAAGCATACGAGCAATTTGAGAGGCCGCTTTCTCCAAGATCAACTTGCTCAAATTTTCTAGGGAATTATTTATCCCGTTCGAGGGAATAGCCTTATCGCTTTCGATACGGACATCAATATTAAAATCCCTTATATCTGAAAGCAAAAAATCTATAGCGGAAAAATTAAGGTTCAGGATTATTGAAACCTTGTAACGTTTTTCCTTATCACTTTTATTAGAAAAACTTCCATAAGGTAAAACATTAACGCTGGCAACAACATCTTTTAAATGCAATAGCCCTCTCAAATTTAGCGACTTTATATAAGTGTCTGAAGGTTTCTCTCCCAGATAGTCGGTTCTGAAAAACACTGCCTGCGAGGACAACTCTACTGCCTTAAGTATCCCTTGCCCTATGAATATATCCTTATAATCGATACAGCGTATTTCGGGTTCTGCACGTATTACTCTATTTATATCCTCAGTGGAGATATATATCCCCAGAGCACCATCGATTTTACTGTTTTCCATCTCGGGCCAGCTGAACTCCGGCTGTGGTTTAATATAACGAGCACAACCAACCGGTAAAAGTAAAATCACAACATATATAAATAGCCTGTTAACGTTTTTTTTGAAAATAACGGTAATGTTATTCAATTTACAATAAACTTCCGTTACGTTTGTTACGCCAGATTACGAGTGACAACTTCATAAGTACACCAACATTATCATATTAATCACTTTCCTCTTTGCATTCAAGGTATTTAACCATTAAAATATCGATTGATGTAAACTTAATTGTTCAAAATGACATTAATAGAAATTTAAGAGCTTATGGTTTTACCGACTGCTAACAGTAAGCTATACAAGAAGATAAGCAAGGTTTTTATTATATGAGAAAGATAGACCCTTGGTCATTGAAAAATCGCAGGCTATTGTTTCAATGATAACGAAAGAGGATGGAATAATAAAAAAATGCCACCCCGCAGAATCGAACTGCGGACACACGGATTTTCAGTCCGTTGCTCTACCAACTGAGCTAGGGTGGCCTTACCAAATCATAACATAACAGCTCTTAATACCAGCAACTAAAAAGGTAAAATATTACTACCTCAAGCTGCAATTTTTTAATATATCAATTATAATTATCAGGTCAAGAATTTTATCGATTGCCTTAAAACAATCCATATTTGGATATCCTATCCCTGAGCGTGTTCCGTGATATACCCAATATCTCTGCCGCCTTGACCTGGTTAGAGCCGGTATACTTTAAGGCAGCTGAAATCATAGCCTTTTCAAGAGCTGAGTTTAAGTGATGATAGATATGGTTGCCCGATATATCAACAATCTTATTGAAATTTTTGTTTATTATATCCGTGAACATCTTGCAATAATCTTCCTCCATTTTTGAAAGATCAAGCTCGACCGTCTCTACCTCTCCGGATAAAACGGGGAAATGTTCCGGTAGCAATACATCACCCTTAGACATAACCACCGCCGTATGGACATTATTCTCAAGCTCACGAATATTACCCGGCCAGGGGTATAACATAAGACCATTTAAAGCATCTTTGGAAACACTTAAATATTTCCGTTCTGTATGTCTTGTATACATTTTTATGAAATGGTCAACCAGAAGAGGAATATCGGCACGTCGTTCCCGCAGTGGAGGAAGGTATATCGAAACGACTTTCAACCGATAATAGAGATCGACCCTGAATGTCCCTTCTTTTATCATATTTACCAGCGACTTGTTGGTGGCGGCAATAATCCGTACATCAACCTTGATTGTAGAATTACCTCCAACACGCTCAAACTCCTGCTCCTGTAAAATACGTAAGACCTTGCTTTGAGTCATTAAAGACATGTCCGCTACTTCATCTAAAAATATCGTACCTGCATTGCACTGCTCAAACTTGCCCAATTTCCGAGTGAAGGCTCCGGTAAACGACCCCCTCTCATGGCCAAAAAGCTCCGACTCTAAGAGTGCCTCAGGTAACGCAGCACAGTTGACAGTCAGAAAGGGCTTATCAAACCTGAGCGAATTAGCGAAAATTGACCTGGCCACTAACTCCTTACCCGTACCGGATTCACCCATAATCAACACTGATGCATCAGTTGTTGCCACCTGTCCAATAATCTTGGCAATCTCCACCATCTCCGGCGTTTTGCCTATAATTGCTCCCTCAATAGCTTTGGGAGCAACGCTAAAAGTAGAAAGCCCTCGCATAGGTGGTGTCTTTCTCACTAACCGATTTACTATCCCCATCAACCGGTCTATATCGAAGGGTTTGGTGATAAACTCGTGAGCACCAAGCTTCATCGCCTCAATAGCTGAATCAGTTGATATAAATCCTGTCATCACCAGAACCGGAAGCTCCCCCTTTTTCCCCTTTATCTCTTTTAATACATCCATCCCCGAAAAATCCGGCAGATTAACATCTAAAAGCACAAGATCATAATCATTAGCAAAGACCTTACTGAGAGCCTCATTACCGGTTTCGGCAGTATCCAAACTATAACTGAACTGGCCAAAACATTCCTTGAGAGCTTTAATTACACTCTTGTCATCATCAACAAGGAGTATTGAAGCTTTTACTAGCTTCTTCTTAGCTATCGTATTTTGTTGATTGTCAATCATTTTAAAGAAATATTCAAAAACCCAACCAGCTCATCCTGGCTTTAACCAGTAAAACTATTAATTAAAGAAGACTTCCCTACTATCACGATTATTATCGACAAATTGGCAGAAGTCTTGTGAAAAGAATTAAATTCAGTGAAAAAATCTCAGGGATTTGTGTCATTTATAATGGTTGAAAAATTAAAAATTCAAATAGATAGTAGATATTTTAAACTGATAGAATAACATTTAACGCTTGTTCATTTTCCCCAGATGTATCTTAACACATTCCAACAGATTTTTCAGGTTCGGACAAAGCTGTAACTCCGGCTCGACTGATTCGGAAAAATACCGACCATATTTCTTACTGCTTAACCGCGAATCGAGCACCACCACACAGCCAACATCTGTTTTTTTACGGATTAATCGCCCGAAACCCTGGCGAAACTTAATTACCGCTTCAGGAAGAGAAAATTCGATAAATGGATTACCACCAGCGGCTTCTATTTTCTCGAGATTGGCCTTAATCCACGGTCTATCTGGAACCGAAAAGGGCAGTTTAGTGATAACCAGAAGTTCCAGCTCTTCGCCGGGAAGATCCACACCCTCCCAGAAACTATCAGTTCCAAACATAATACCCCGAGGTGAACAACGATAACGCGACAACAACTGAAATGGACTTATACTTCCATCCTGAACAAACAACTCAAACCCCTCATCCATCAAGCGGCCACCAATTGTTTCAACAACAGAAGCAATACTTTTATAAGAAGTAAATAGAACCATCCCCCGGATTTTAGTCAACCGAAAAAGCTCAAATATAACCTCTGCTACCTGCCTGTTAAAATCCATTAAATTGGGCTGCATTACAAAACCTGCCTCGAAAAATCCGATATTCTCAGTGAGATTAAATGGGCTATCCAGGGCAAGTTGGCATGTGCGACCAGCTGCCTTTAAGTTCAAGCCAAGACGGTTCTTGTAATACGTGAAATCGCCTGCTACTGACAATGTCGCAGAACTTAATATCAGTGTTTTTAGATGGTCATAAAACTTCTCATCAAGAATCTTACCCACCTCCAGAGGAGCACATAGGATCTTTACACCCCCATGCTTTGTCATCTCCATCCAGTAAACATATTCCTTATCATCAGCATCGATAAGAAAACTAAAACCCAGACGGAGTTCACGTAAATCCTGAGCCAGAGCCTTTCCTCTTAACACCAATTCGTTTTTGCCCTTCAGCTGGTCATACTCTGTAAGTTCATCTGCGAAAGCCATTAAATACGACTCAAGCTTTTTTAAAGATGTCCGGCAATTTTCTATGACATCATCCTGAACATATTTTGAGATATTGTTATAACTTATTTCCCTTACGTTATTTCTCCCTTTAACATGTCGTGAAAAAGAGCTGGCGAGTCTATCGAAAAATTCATTGCTGTCATTTCGAGCTTGGCCAAGCACTCTCTGAACTTTACTGATATTCTTATTGATAACATCACTGCTAACCCTATCTAACGATGCTGATTTAATCTTTACCAGTGCTAAAAAACCGGTTTCTACCGGCCTGACCGTGAAAACTTTATTAAAAAGCGATATAAACTGACCATAACCGACCTCCAAACCAAGATACAATGCCGCCACCTTCTCAAGGTTATGAGCCTCATCCAAAATAGCATGACCAGACATGGCTAACATATCACCGCCCGAGGCAAAATCAGAAAAAAGAAGGTGATGATTGACCACCCTGATGTGAGCCGTTAAAGATTCATCTCTGACGCGAAAGAGGAAACATCTGCTGTAATAACGGCATGTTCTCCCAAGACAAAAATTACCTTCGCAGGATATCCGTTCCCATAAATGCGGCCAGCGCCAAACATGAAAACCGCTGCATTCCGATATATCACCTGTATTTGTCGTCTCAGCCCAGACAACTAATGCCATTAAAGCCAATCTTTCATTAGCGCTAAAAGAGCTTATAACCTCATTGAGGAATTCGTAATATTTAAACAAACAGAGATAATTGCCTCGCCCTTTCAATAAAACGGCCTTGAACTTAAAATCAAGAGTCCTCATAAGAAGAGGGATATCCTTATTGAACAATTGGTCCTGAAGGTTTTTGGTTTGGGTTGAAACGACAACACCTTCCCCATTTGCATTTGCCCATAATATAGCCGGCACCAGATATGCAAGCGATTTGCCTATACCGGTAGGCGCTTCCGCTAATAATATCTCCGAGCGGTTGAAAGCGCCAGCGACCTCGGCAGCCATACGTAACTGTTGAGGCCGTTCCTCATAATCATCAAGCACCTGCCGAAAACGGTTATCGAATATCTCATTGATATCATCGTTATTTACATCTCGATAGTCTTCTGAAGGCTCAATCTCCGAACTACCGATGACGTTATCGCCAAAATCATATTCGTAATCAATCGGTTGGGGTACACATTCCGGAAGTTCATTTATAGATGACAATACATTTCCCCTAGCCTGTTGTCCAAACATGAGACCAGCGGTAAAATTTTTTATCTTCTGTGGAAAACGAGCCAAAGCGGCAAGCTCATAAAGATAAACTTCCGAGGTGACCTCGGCATCAATATATGCCCTGTGATCAGGTTTCTTTGACAAACCGATAAAATTAGCTAAATGAGAAAGGCTGTAACTTTTCAATCCAGGCCAGATAAGACGCGCCAGTGCACTCGTATCAATAAAATAAACATCAATAATAGACCTATACAAGGATGAGAGATGAAGTCTTAGAAAAGACAGGTCAAACCTTACATTTTGCCCAACCACCAAAGGAATATCTCCAAGAAACTTTTCAAACTCTGCGATAACTTCATCAATGCCTGAAGCCGATGATACCATCTCATCGTTTATACCTGTCAGTTTGACTATATCAGTCGGAATGGATACTCCCGGGTTGATAAGTTTCGAAAAGGTTGCGGTTCTTTTTCCCCTTTTATATCTTACTGCACCTATCTCGATAATTTTATCAACCCCCGGATCTAAACCGGTAGTTTCAATATCAAGGCATATAAATGTGTCAAGTTTTATGTTCACCAACTCAAACCCTTATTTTTAAGCCAAAGAAATATACTAAATAAGAAACCAATCAATACTTTTCAACAACCGCACTATCAAGACGTTCAAGTTTTCCCGTTTTACACTTTCAGAGCGATTTATCACCCGCGGGATTTCTACCATCTTTCATAAATA
This sequence comes from candidate division Zixibacteria bacterium 4484_95, assembly GCA_002085375.1. Classification (GTDB taxonomy): domain Bacteria; phylum Zixibacteria; class MSB-5A5; order UBA10806; family 4484-95; genus 4484-95. Next base: position 7,629 of record NATP01000013.1, read on the forward strand.
ACAATACGGCTCTGGCCTCATAAATCACAAACAGACCCAATCCAATAAGAAGAATCGAGAGTATTGCTAAAACGATATTACCCTTTTGCACAAAACCAATCATCTTATAAACAAGCGCACCAATGGTGGTGGCTATCATAAAAAAGGCTGGGATGACAGTGTAGATACGGGGTTTTTTAATGCCTACCAAGTAGGCCGAGATGACAATAAGGGCTAACGCTGCTACCAATTGATTAGCCGCTCCGAAAACAGGCCAGATTGTTTTATAGCCTCCGCTTGTACCAAGGAAAGCAGCCACCAAGACAGTTATCACTGTTACCACGTACTTGTTGCCAAAGAGCTTAAATTTCTCGCCAAGCGATTCAACGAATATAAATCTGGCCAAACGAGTAGCAGTATCAAGAGTAGTAATTACAAAAGCATTAAGCATTAACATACCTATATACATTCCAGCAACAAGCGTTAAGACCGGAAGGCTGGAAACTATCTTACCAAAACCATGGGAAAATGCCACAATTGGACCACCACCAGCTCCCATTAAATATTGATATCCGAATTCAGATTTTACCGCCGACGGGTCCCAGATTAAAGCACCTGCTGCAACGGCAATCACCAGCGTGGCTAAAATCGCCTCGGTTATCATAGCCCCGTAACCAATAACTAATCCTTGTCTTTCACGATCAAGTTGTTTGGAGGAGGTACCGCCTGAGACAAGCGAATGGAAACCTGAGACCGCCCCGCAGGCAATTATCACAAACATCATTGGCCACATCGGCCCCTCTTTCGAGCTGAAAGACACAACTGCTGGTGCCTCCATATGAGGATGTAATACAATAAGTCCTAAAAAACCCAGACCCATTCCAATATACAAAAGCCAGGAGGAGATATAATCCCGTGGCTGAAGAAGTATCCAGACAGGAATGGTTGAGGCGAAAACACAGTAAAGCATAAGAATACAAAACCAGAAATTTAATGTGCTCATGCCGACCACCGTCTCCGGCAGAATCACCGGCACATTTTCACCTATATACAGAAGAAGAGCTAACAGGCTAAGGGCTAAAACTGTTCCGATAAGGATTGGCCACTTAAGGCGATATATGGTATAACCAAATAAAATGGCGACCAATATCAGGCCAAAAGTTGGTATGACTATCTCCGGTTGTGCAATAAAGGTCTTTGCGGTTATCACAGCAAAAACGGCAACCACCAGCACTAAAGCCAGCCAGAGAAAGGTGGCGAATATCGATTTTGAAAGCGTGCCGAGTGTTTGCTGAGCTGTCTGGCTGATTGAACGGCCGTTGTTTCTAACCGATGTCATTAATGCAAGATAATCGTGCACCGCACCGATAAAAACAGAACCAAAAGCTATCCATAACGATGACAACAACCAGCCAAAATACATCACGCCAAGAAGCGGTCCGACGATCGGGCCAGCTCCAGCAATGGATGAAAAATGGTGGCCGAACAAAAGCGGAATCCTCGCCGGTGAATAATCCACTCCATCATAATTTGAATGAGCCGGCGTGGGCTTTGTATCATCAGGTTCAACCAGTCGCCTCTCGATAAATTTACCGTAAACTTTGTAACCAATAATCAACCAGGATACGATGATTGCAACCCAGAGTAGCGAGTTCATTTATCCCTCCCAAATCATACTATTTAAAAATTACACTCGAATATCCCCAATTTTCGCCATCAAAACCTTAATAGCTTTTTACCTTAAAAGACTGATGGCACTTAATAGATTTAATTATAGAAATATGAAAACATTATGTAAAGCCTTAATTAAGATTGCATGCTTAAATGATTGAAAATATAAAGATGCAATATTTAAAGCTATACCGCGATAACTATAAAGAAGTATGACAGCCTGTCAAGTATTTTTATTACATATAGATTATTATTTAAGCTAACCGGTATTTTTAAGCAGGGCTTATTTTAACAATATCATTTTTCTCGAAACACTCTGGTTATCACTTACCAATCGATAGAAATAAACCCCCGATACAACACTTTTTCCATCGTTATTTGTTCCATTCCAAATAATCCTGGATGTCCCGGCCTGGTTGATATCAAACTCACGCACACGCCTTCCGCTGATATCATAAATAACTAATTTTGCAGGAGCTGATGTTTTAACATCTATGGAAGTGCTGTTATTAAACGGGTTCGGATAGTTTTGAGAAAGGCTTATATCTAAAGGCAACTCAGAATTAGCATTATCCACTTCCGTCAACCCCGGATACATCCAGAAAGCCTGGTCCGCCTGGCAACGGATATCATCAAGCGATTCACCGACAACAAAGGCAAATGCCACCACTTCAGAATCACCCTCGGGTATATCATAAGGTCCAACCGAGAGCAGATGCGAATAATTGCCGGGTATCGATCGCTGTGTCTGCACAAAACCCTCGGTCATAAACTGTATCTTCTCCTCCTCGGAAAACCCATCGATTAACTCCTGGTAGTTATCGATAGCCCGATATGAGCTGGCTGGTGACGTTATCGCTTTTACACCGACACACCAGCCGGTGGCAGCATCCTGAACATATCCTAACGATAACACATCATCATAACCTACAATGTCATCTGTCCCGGATGAAAGCGGTAAATCCCAGTCACAAAACAGGCCTGCATAAACGTTAACTAAAGCAGCACCGGATACGTTTATCAACGAATACTCAACTGTGATAAATTTGAACGGTCCATCCCAGGCGAAACATCTCTGGTTAATGTTAACACCAATCGGTTCCTCTGCCACCAGATCGGAATAAGCAGCATACCCATCATAATCTGAATACAATCCCGGTTGGACAACCACAGGCTCACCACCAGGCAAAGGTGAAAAGTCATCATCAGGAATACCAATTGTAGTGCGAGCACCATCAGAGACTTTTCCATTAGAGGTTATCAAAAAAGCCCCCTCATACAAAAAATCAGTTCCCCCAACAGGATACCGAAATCCGATACCTCCAAATGGATTAATCGAACCATCACCAAGTCCATACTGTCCAAAATTGGAAAAAGTCATCTGCAGGTTATCGTTGGTGATAGTCGCCACAGCCGGCTCGGTAAGACCACCAATGATAATAGAAAATCTATATAATTGTGACCAGTCACCACTGAAAAACTCTAATGCAAATGGAATTTGCTGCCCCACGGTCAAATCCTCTGATATATGTACCTCAAATGCCATTGTGGATACGGTGTCAAGATGCCCTATTTCGCCAAGGTCCGCACTGCCCTCAATAACCTCTGCACCGGAAAGAAGAGATGTTAAACCAGCATATATATTCGACACACTGCCGAGGTTCTCCATCGTCAATCCAAAACTTATCGTCTCGCCCGGGTCAGCCTTGCCATTTTCTCCATCGATAACGGATACAGATACAGTATGTATTAGGGGATGATCTGGTGGTGGCATATTATAAAGTGATTTTAATATATTTAAAACGCCATAACCGTAATTATTGTCTTCACCAGGCGGGCCAACATCAACCGCCCCTGTCAATAAAGCTGCTTTAATCTGGTCAGGGTTGGCTTGGGGATTGAATTGCCGGAGGATTGCAACTGCACCAGCTACATGCGGCGTAGCCATCGATGTCCCTGACATCGATATATAACCACCGCCGTTGTCACAAGATCTTATTCCGACACCGGGAGCAACAATCTCGGGCTTTATAGTTACGCTATCACAACCAGAGGGTCCTCTTGAGGAAAATGAAGCGATTTCCAGTGTCTGGCTGTTTATTGCCCCAACAGCAAAACTATTAAACTGAGTGGTAATTCTGTCAGCTGGTGTTCTGATAGTCGAGGAAAAGGGTCCCTCATTACCAGCCGCAAAAAGACAGACTATCCCCAGCGCCTCGACATTGTCAATCGCCTCCCAAAATGTCATATCACAGGCACCAAGATAACCGGTTGGCACACCCCACGAGTTGTTAATTACATCAGGCATATCATCACTTGTTGAGGGATCGCCATCAGGGTCTGCAGCCCATTGAAATGCCGATAGTATATCGGCAATGGTCCTCTGCACACCTCCTCCTCTATCGACAACAGCGGCAGAAATCCACTGTGCGCCAAAAGCCACCCCTATAGTATCACCACCATCAAGACCTACCATCGTGCCCATTGTGTGAGTACCATGACCATGGCTATCAACAGGAAAATCGGTATTCGTATAGGGGTCAAACCAACTCTCAGACACAGAGGCACCATTCGAACCACGCCAGCTTGGAAGAAGAGCTGGATGGTTACCATCGACACCGGTATCAAAATTACATACGATAGAACCCTCGCCCGTAAGTCCCATCTCCCAGGCTGTCTTAACTCCTATAACATCCAAACCTGGCTCACTGCCGGTTTTAAAATCGGTAGCGATCGCTGAATCAACAGGCATAACCAGCATCAAAGGTAGATTCTTAAAAACATTCTCAACATCATCCCTGCTGGAGATATACCTAATAAAACCCGCATCACCCCTTAAATAAACGACGTTGCTTATCCAAAAACTCTTATACTCAGAAACATACTCGAGATTATGCTTTATCTCATCGAGAATAGCTTGCTGTTTATCCAATGCCCTTTTTTTCATCTTCTCTATAATTAGCTTGTGCTTCTCTTGCTTGGAAATATCCCGATGTTTCACCAAAATGTCAATATCGTCATTTCCTTGACTATCAATAACCTTTAAAATAACTGAAATTTCACCCTCTGCATCTTCCAGGAAAACAGGTATCTCAGCTGAAAAAAGTGGCGGTATGAGCAAACATATAATCAATATCACAAAATTGTAGTATTTTTTCATATCCTCTCCTCTTTTCACTAACAAACAGTAATCGCAAAGGGTAGGCCATCTTATAATTAAAAATTCTGGCTTTAAGTGGTATTTATAATATATTACCACATAATGTCTTATGAATTCAGCATAAAGTTCAAACCAAAACTAAGTATATGTGAAATAATATTATCTATGCATTTTATTGCAGAGTTTTTTATAGGGCTTTCATGGGAAAAAAATAACCTCCCGACTATATACCGGAAGGCGCATCTTAAAAAGTAAGGTTATTTTTAAATTACGGTTTATTTCATTAGAACCATTTTTCTTGTATCCACGTTACCACCAGCTGTTAACTTACAAAAATAAACACCTGAAGAAACCTCGTTACCGCTGTTATTGGAACCATCCCAGGTTTTCGAATAGATTCCTGGCTTGATGTAACCATCAACCAAAGTTTTTATAAGCTGACCTTTGATATTAAAAATCTCGATTTTGACATCACCTTCATATGGGGTTATAAACCTGATATCCGTTGTAGCGTTGAAGGGATTTGGATAATTGCCCAACAATTCATATCCAGCCGGTTTCACACCATCAGAACCGATCTCTTTTATACCGGTTGAAGTGACAACCACCACTCTCATCATCCATTCACCATCATTTGTAAAATTCCATCCATAATGGGAACTGTACCAGAATGAACGATATAATACCGTATTGGAATCTTGACCAACCGCCGGATTGCCGGGAGCATCCGGTTGCCAGTGCATAACCACGAAGAAATCACCCTCGGTGATGAGGGCACCATCCTCCCAGTTGGCAATCGCCCAACCATGAGGTAAACGATTTGCCACAACCTCCCCTCCGCCTGGTAATACATCACCGGGAACACCGTCCGATTGGTCATTGATGGTGAAATAGACCGAACTATCACCCAGGACATAAGCTCTGGCAAGGATTATCTTTACCGGATATTCATCAGGCGTTATCCTGATGGCACAAGCATTATCATGATATTCTAACGAATCGACAACAAAGAAACGTTCGGGTAAACCATCATCATAAGCTAACTCATAACCCTCGACAATCTCCATAGTATATGGTTCATCCGGAGCAGTTGGCGGGAATACCGCCTCGTTGGAATCAGGTGAAGTATCAACAGCAGTGATATAGTAATAGATTGTTGTACCTATCGGTTGTGCTGGTATTGCACCCACCCAGGTGTCGTTTTCTGTATTTACCATATCAATACTGAAATATTCAACCTCATCAATCGAATAATGAATCGTAGCGTAATCAACCCCCGAATCGTCACTAATGTTTGCAACTAAAGGATGGTCACCCTCTTCAGAAAACCCAAGCGCTCGCCAGACATGGACTATGGTAGGCGGTTCATGGTCAATGACATAATAACGGACAAACGCTCTTATACAGATATTGTATACAGCATCCTGCCAATTTGGATCAGATGGTCTCTTATATTTCGAACGCAACTCAATAACGCTATCAGCATCAGAGGTCATATACGGCGGGGGCGATTGCAAATATTCCACACCGACATGAAAATCGTCACTTCCCATATCGATAAAGGGTTCAATATCTATCCTCTGGTAAATTAAATCACCATTTAATGTGGCTGTAAATGGTGTAATAAGGTCATTTCCCGGAACTCCGTTATCATCATCCCAAACATGTATCAAGGCTTCACCAGAACCATTATAAGTAACTATCTCAACATAACTTAAGGTACATGGCATCAGAGGAGTAAATCTGACTGTAAATTTTGTTCCAACTTCTGTAAAAGAAAAATATAATGATGGTCCATTATCGTAAGCAATCATATCCTCCTGGGTATCCAGGGAGAGACTTTCAGCTTTCTCTTTAAAAGTGTCAACAGGCCATAATATAGGCAGACTCATAACACCCGAATCGGCATTCACCGTCACGGCTACGAAAGTAACAACCAGGATAATGATATTTAACGAGTAAAATTTAGTTTTGATTATTCTGACCCTTTCGATTTAATTTTAAATCCATCATTCTCTTTCAACAATCTCAACAATCCAATAAATGAAATTACCCTTTATATTTAAGCAAACTGCATGCCTTTAGTAAACTTGCTATTGTAACGGTTTACACAAAATCCATATCAATAAAATCGTTATTGGATTTAAATCATTATGCAGAACTTTCAGTTAACACCTTTCTTTGAAGATTTAAAAACAGAATATCAGGTTTTTTCACCTTTATCTCTGAAAAATAGTATTAAGATACTGCGCAACAGATTTCATTTTAATTGCAATACCCATGTAAACAAAATAACCTTCTTAACAATCAAAGGCAACATATTTTAACACTATTTTCGAAAAAAAACCCCGCCAGCATGACGGGGTTTTCATAAGTCTCATCAATCTGTTGTTATTTCAGCATAACCATTTTCTTGGTCTGTGTCTTATCACCGGCAGTCAACCGATAGAAATAAACGCCAGATGAAACAACCTCACCGTTGTTGTTAGTGCCATCCCAGGTAACAGTATAAAAACCAGCTTCTAACATGCCCTTCTTAAGCGTCTTAATCTTCTGACCAACTATATTGTAAATATCAAAAGCGACTTCACTTTTTTCAGCCAGATAGAAACCCAATTCTGTTCTAGCATTGAAAGGATTGGGATAATTCTGATTGAGATTAAAACTCGTCGGCAGGGAGGTTTCCTTATCATCAATCCCTACTCCAACATCACATACAACGCTGATACAAATGTCCTGGTTACTACGGTCACGCGAGGGGGCGTAAGAACCAGTGTTTTCCCAACCTCGATTGGAAAGCGGCATATCGGTATCCATACCGGTTCCAATACTATCTACTCCTGATATATGAGAAACGAAGAATTTTTCCCCTGCCTGAATATTAATGGGCTCAGGAATATTTACAGTATACCAACCACCAGGATTGAATGTCGTTACGGTATCTCCCCACAACGTATTAGCCTCATCCGGATTACCATATTCATCAGCGGGAATAACATAAAAATAGCTTCGTTGGGTGCTACCTGAAGTCATGTAATTGATAGAAACTCCAGTTACAGTTACAGGCTCGGGCATTACAAACTCGTTTGCAAAACCTGTTCCTGTACCGCCTATCCACCATGTATAGTTACCGGTAGCAGAGTCGGCATAACCCAAGGTCATGGGAAGAGTATAAGAGCGCAATTCGGTAGTGTCACGGTTGTTGCTGTAAAACTGGTCGCCAGTTAACGTGGTTTTGAAGATGATAGAGTAAATATCAATCTCATCAGGAATATAGGTGTCATTAAATTCAACCCAGACTTCTTCACCTGGTTCCATACTTTCAATGAAAACGGTATCAGCATAAACTCTCAGATAACCTCTCTTGATTTCCGAAGTAACCTTTATATTTTCCTCATCCACAGTCCCGTAGTTCTTAATTAAAGCTCTTACGTACATATCCTGGCCTACCGGAGCAAATATACCACCGGATGTTTCATTCATACCTCCAGCAACACCAACGTCATGGAAAACAAAATCCGGATTGGGTTCTGGATGGATACGAATGGTCAGGCTATCATGTGGCATCCTTTCTTGTGGCAGACGATTATACATATAACGCAATCCTGTCCTACCAACAAGATCCTCAATCCCTATCTGGCAGGCACCGTCGGGGTTTTGGAAATTACCCACCTGCGGGCCATACTGGAAAGTAATCGAAGAATCTGCCGCACAAAGAATCATCTGGAAAGTGTGGCTAGTGTTTTGCGGAGGATCATTCCACTCGGGAACATCTATCCAGGATACGACAAACGAATCAACATCATTCGTATAGTAATAACAGAGTTTTTCTCCATAGGGAGAAGTGAAATCAATATCACTGGCAAGAGGACAAACAAGGTCGTTAGGTAAAATAGGACTCGGTATCATTGGAAAATTCTGCGAATAATTGGCATCCGATGAAAACGATATATATCCGTTGGAACCAATCCAAAGATGGTCAACAAAATACCAATAAAAAGGAAAATCAAAACCAAGATCAATTGGTCCAACGGTGTTATCATCCATAAGCCCTTCAACCTGAACACCAATTTCAGTAATGTCTAACCAGTTATATACCGGACTGCCTCCATTATCGTTATCCACCCATGTGTAACCAAAACTATCCGGGCTGGAACTGCTATCGGTGGGCATGTTTATCACAGGGAAAATAAACGAGCTCTTTGCCGCATAAGCTCCGCTAACAGCGAAAACCATAACCAAGGCACAAATCATTAATTTTTTCATTAAAAAACCTCCAAAGAATAAAGTTTATAGTTCTTTATTTAGCTGTCGCTATCTCCCTTATTTTGCCTTCTTCACCTCCTTATACATGCAAAGTAAAAATAACCGCTTATTTCCATCATAATTTCTATGATTCCAATATAAAATGCTCTTTACTTCCTTATGCCTTTCTTCAATTCTATGCTATAAACGGACTTATTATATCTTCATACACAAATACCCACGTCATTCGAGTATTCTTTTTCAAGTTACAAAATTAAATCCAAAAGTCAAGGGAAAAAGACCCCTTTTTCACCATATGTTGTTCAATGCAAATTCAATACCCAGTAATTAATACATTTTAGTCAATTGTTATAATCTCACCATAAATAAAAAACCCGCCGGCAGTAACCGACGGGTCATCAAATAGTTACCTTAAATATACCATTCTTTTAACAAGGACGTTAGTGCCAGTTTTTAATCTGTAAAAATAAATCCCCGAAGCAACTTCCATGTTCTCGGAATTTCTACCATCCCAGGTAATCTCGTAATTACCAGCTTGTTTGAAACCATCATTAAGTGTCTTCACTTTTCTGCCAAGAATATCAAACACATCCAGAGAAATATCGCCCGGTGCATCAAGACTGAACCTGATTACGGTTTTGCTGTTGAAAGGATTGGGGAAATTCTGGTTCAAACTGAACTCAATCGGAAGTGATACAGGTTCATCAGGAACATCGGTGTAAGGGAATAACGGAACATAATTGCCGGAACGATAGATATCATTACCATAAGCACGCCATTGCATATCGGTTAACAAAGCCTGCACCTTATAATCTATGACATTGAGGTTGTTATCACTGGCCTGAACCCCTATAACTATTTCCATATCACCATCGTTATCAATATCCCAGATTGCCGGTGTTGTAGATATTTGACCAGTTCCAGCAGGGGGCATCGGAAAATTATCCAAGGGTTGCCCCTGATTGTCAAAAGCATATATCAGGCTGTTAATGGAACCGTTAGCAATGATAATATCCGGTGAACCATCCCCTGAAATATCTCCCACAACCGCCGAGGTATTAACGGATGCCGATAGAGTCACAGGAAAACCATTGAAAACCGAAGCATCAGAATCATAAACGTAAAGCTCAGAATCGCTGGAACCTACAATTATCTCCGGTGAACCATCATCATCGAGGTCAGCAAGCGATGGTGTCGATTTTATCTGGGTGCCAATGTCAACCGGCCAACCGTCGACAATCGTCCCATCATGATTGAAAAGGTAAACCCAACCACTGTTAGTGCCAACCACTATTTCCAGTTCCGGATCGGAAGGTTCTATATCGCCCACAGCCGGAGCAACTTTGATATCCCCACCAACATCATATGGCCAACCCTCGTCCTCCGTCATGTCGATGTTGAAAACATGAAGCTTGTTATCAAGTCCACCTATGGCTATCTCAAGCTGGTCATCACCATCAATATCACCAACAGCTACCCCACTATACCAGGGATCATCGCCGGCATACGGCCAATCACCAAAATTCGAACCATCGTGGTTTATGATATATATGCTTTTCGAGGGAAGAAAAGTGGCTTGAATAATCTCTAAGTCCCCATTGCCATCGAGGTCAGCTAAAGTTGGGTTTGCAAATACCTGCATGCTATTAACATCTACAGGAAAATTATCCAGGCTATTTCCATTTTTATCCCAGGCATGAACCTGTCCGTCCTTAGCACAAGCTACGACCTCAAAATCTCCGTTGCCGTCCAAGTCACCTACACAGGCGGCGGTATTAAAATCGCTACTACCTGTTACAGGCCAGCCCGAGCTGAAAAGTCCATCTGATTCAATAGCATATACCCTGTTTTCGTTAGTACCGACAATAATCTCATTCTGACCATCCGAATCAAAATCGAATATCAAAGGAGAAGATTCAATAGCACCCACTAAGCTAAGTGGAAAACCCGCCATTTCAAGAGTAACCTCAACAGGAATGTAAATCTCGGTTGAGTAATCATTATCGGCGGCAATACTTAAAGTAAGGTCATATTGCCCGGGGATAATCTCCTCAGAAAACAACAGGCTGTATGGGTCAAAACCATTATCAGTTATTTCGCCATTGCCCTCAAT
>NATP01000093.1 GCA_002085375.1 candidate division Zixibacteria bacterium 4484_95
TGCTCCGAGGTCATTGAGCATGTGTTCTCATGTAAGAGATTTACTGGTTCCCTTTATCAGCTTATCAAACCTGGCGGATATTGTTTAGGCACTGGTCTCGGATATGAAGGATTCGACATCCTGACACTTCAGGAACACTCTAACAGCGTTTTCCCTCCGCATCATTTAAATTTTCTCAGCATTAAGGGCTTTAAAAAACTGTTTCAAAGAGCCGGTTTCACGTATATAGATATCTGGACACCTGGGGTATTGGATGTGGATATTGTAAAAAACAACCCTATGGTGGATGAATTTACAAGAGTTCTTGTAAGCCGAGGCGAAAAGGCTGTAATGGAATTTCAGTCTTTCTTGCAGAAATATCAACTCAGTTCGCATGTGTGGGTTCTGGCAAGGAAATAGAACAGGGGGCCAAGGATTAGTGGGAAGTCAATTAGATCTTCGATACAATGCAAACATTCCTTCGGAATATGCAAAACTATGGAACCAAATTGCCCATGAGACACATAAGCCATTCACCATACTTATCGATTCCCTTTCCAAACAACACGGAAAAAGCATCGACTGGTGGGTATCTTCTCCGGCGAGCCGGAATACCCTGACAAGCCCTCTTTTTCATTACTGTTGCTGTATTGCCTTCCTTCAGGAATTGATCCGGAAAAAGGAGCCTATTTCTGAGATTATAACCGATTCCAGGGCGTTTAAGAAAATTATTGGAGACTATCTTGTCGGACAAGGGATAGCAGCCAAGATCACATTGGCACGTCTGCCGCTAAGACAGCACCTGAAAGAAATTCTAAGGCCGATTTATGTCTTATTCGGTATTCCCTTTCGGCATCTCATTTTATTTATCATAGCAAAGATAACAAAATATCTGAGAAAACCATTTCCCTCCAATCCGTTGACGTTGATTGATACCTTTGTTATGCCTAATTATATTGAGAAGGACCGGTATTACCCAGGCCTTATGAACGCTCTTTCCGAAAAGGAAAAAGAGACTGTATGGTTCGTTCCTCATTTATATGGGTTTCGACCGTGGCAGTATAGATCGGTTATTAAGCAACTTCGTAGATCCAAAAGAAACTTTGCCTTAAAAGAGGATTATTTGAAGTTTAGAGATTATTTATTTGCATGGGGGCATGTTTTGCGCATTCGTACGTTAAGGATAAAAGCATGTCTTTTTCGGGGAGTAAATATATCAAGTTTGGTGCGAGAAGAAATGAGGAGTTTCAAGGCAATCAGCTCTTCATATACACCATTGTTAAATTATCGTTTTGCCAGAAGGTTAAAAGAGGCAAACATAAAGTTACGGCTTGTTGTTGACTGGTTTGAAAACCAGAACATTGACAAGGGATGGAATGCAGGGTTTCGACGTTACTATCAAGAGACACCAACCATAGGTTATCAGGGCTTTGCTGCTACACCGCATTATTTATGTATGTATCCAACAAAAGTGGAACAGAAGAATAGCGTTATCCCCCATAAAGTAACGGTTATCGGCAAAGGGTTGATAACCTTGGCCCGGAAATTTTGCCCTGATCTTTGCGTGACAGTGGCTCCTGCTTTCCGATTCCAACAGGTATGGCAGGAAAGAAAACACCTTCCTACTTCAAGCGAGTACACCGTTCTTGTGGCATTGCCCATCATGGTAAGTGATGCGATTCATATACTAACCATGCTTGCTCATGACAAAGCCAACCTGAATAACCACGTTCGATTATGGATTAAACCCCATCCTGCTACTCCCCCTTCTGTGATTAAAAAAAATTTCGGCGCAGACTGGCCAAAAGAGTTTGAATTTGTAAACGGTGAATTCAATGATTATATTGAAAAGTCAAATCTTCTTATAAGCAGCGCATCTAGTGTCTGTCTTGAAACCCTGGCAAAGGGCATCCCTGTTATTGTTGTTGGCAACAGACACGGTTTAACTCACAATCCGATTCCGGAGAACATTATCGAAGATATCTGGCAGCTGTGCCACACCCCGGAAGAAATCGCAAAAGCAATTCAATTTTATAAAAACCGTAGCCAGGAAAAGATTAAAGAACACGAGAAAATCGGAAGAAGGATAAGGCAAGAGTATTTTGAGCCGGTGACAAGGGATGGGGTGAGGAGGTTTCTTAGATTGCGAGAGGAAAAATATGAAACCAATTATTGAATGGATTAATAAGCACAAAGTTAGAGAGATATATACTTCAACATATTGGAATGATGTTGAAAAAGAAAAGGAAAAAGAATGGTGGGTGAAAGATAAAAACGAGAAGAAACTTGTCAACTACTTGCATTCAAGTGGTTTATTTGAAGAATATAAAATTGCTCAAACAAAGTTGGAAGAAAAAGGACTTTTACATGGAAATATTCTTGATGTCGCTGCAGGTGTTTGCTGGACAAGCGCGATGTTGAGTAAATCAGAAGACGTTGTACGCATTGATGCACTTGACTTTTCCTGGCACCGACTCAGTCAATTAGCGCCTGTTGTGTTTGAACAATTTGAAGCTGACAAAGATAAAATTCAACGAGTATATGGTTCATTTTACGATATAAAAAGAGGTGAAGAAGAATATGATTTGATTTTTATGTCACAGGCATTTCATCATGCCGATAAGCCGCTGAGACTTCTTGTCGAGTGTGACAGAGTGTTGAAATCACGGGGGGGGTAGTACTTTTAGGCGAGCACTTGATAACTCCATTGAGATATTTGAAAAGGATTGTTAAGTACCTGATAATTAATCGCAAAATAAGCGTAAGCTTTTACGAATTGTTCCCCCCCGACGGGGAGTCTGGCGATCATTATTACAGACTTGATGATTATTATTTTATGTTTCAAGCCTTGGGGTATACTGTAGAACATTATAGAACGAATATTAGAAATTCTCTGGTTATTATTGCCATGAAGAAGTGATTGGTCGTTAAAATGGTAAAAAATCAAAAGAATATTTCGGGTATTGCTCTATGAAAGGCTTGCAACCTTTGGTTTCAGTGATCACACCGCTTTATAATTCGGAAAAGTATATTGGCGAAACTATTGAATCTGTTATAGGCCAAACTTATCATAATTGGGAAATGGTTATAGTGGACGACTGTTCAACGGATTCAAGTGCTGATATTGTTGAAAAGTACTCAAAAAAAGACCCCAGAATTAGACTGATCAAATGTGAAAAAAATTTTGGTGGCCCTGCCCGGCCAAGGAATATTGGTATCAAAAATGCCAAAGGCGAATACATTGCCTTTCTTGATTCAGATGATCGTTGGTACCCTGAAAAATTATTTTCAGTTAAACGTATTTTTGAGCTTTATCCCGATGTGGATATTGTGTACCATGCGGAGTTGGAAGTTAGTTTGGATGGTCGCAAAAAGATATTAGATTACGGTCAGGTCAAGGAGCCTGCTTATGAGGATCTCCTATTTAGGGGCAACAAATTATTAACTTCAGCAACGGTTGTCAGGCGTGATGTGGCCATTGAGGTGGGTGGTTTTTCGAAAAACATGGATTTTAACAGCGTAGAAGATTATGATTTCTGGCTTAAACTGGCCAGGCTTGGTTCCAAATTTTATTATTTGAATCATGTTTTAGGAGAGTATTATCGTGGCCCTGAATCACTGACTAATAAGATTGAATACCATGCTCAAAATGCATTTAATGTTTATAAAAGTCATCTTGAGCAGCTCAGAGCAGAAGGAAAATTGACCGGTTCTGATTTCAATAAATTTCTTGCAACAAGAGAAGTGCAGAAGCTGTACAATATCGGCAGACGATATCATCAAGTTAACAGCTATCAAAAATCGCGTCGTTTTTTTGTTAGGGCCATAAAAAGACGTCCATTATGGTACAAACCTTATTACGGTATGCTTCTTACGTTGATGAAAATCAAAAGATAATTTCCATAGGTGTAAGGTTAAATTCCTCGTAAGTAGCCATGTTCTCTTTCCAAAATATTAGCTATCTCAAATTTCGAAAAGACAATTAAGGAACCCTTTTTCTAAGTTAACATAACTTTTTCAAAATGTATGCAAAATGCCACAATTTGCTCTTCTAATATTCTTGAATTTCGTACTTTTAAATCGTCTGACCATTATTCCATCTTTGTTTAATCCTCATGTGATATTCCTTACGGCTGTTTCTATGTTTACGGTATTGACACTGGCATTTAGAACGAACATAGCAAAATTTCGTCAATTTTACAAAGCTCCAGTTCTTGTGATATCTTCTTTAATGCTGATTTTTTCTGTTCTTGCAGTGATTACAACCTATTTGAACGGTATTTCGATAAGATTAGCAATTGAATTTGTTGCTAAAAATTTATTTTTTATTTTACTTTTCTGGTTTACAATCAAGCTACCAAATCAGATCGAAACTCTCGTTCTTCCCTATGTCCGTTTATGCACCGTAATTTCCATACTTGGAATTACAGTATCACTTTTGGTACATTTAGGAATAGTACACCTTTTGGATTGGAGGGTTTCGTTAAATGAGCTTGTTGGTTACGATTATGAAGGCCGGTTTGGTTTCTGGAGATATAGCTTCCCATTACGAATGGGTTTATTTATACCGTTCGAGAGTATCTCCATTTTGGGTTTTGAGTTTCATAGACTTTCAGGCTTCTCAACAGAACCAAATGTTTTTGCATTATTTTTGGAGCCTTCCCTATTCTTTGCAATTTATTTGATGAAAAGGTACCCTTCTCGCTCGGAACATCGTTTTTCCTGTATGGTCATTTTTATTTGCCTTGTCATCACTATGTCGGGAGCAACGATGTTGATTCTTCCGTTCCTTGCATTGCTTTGGTTTTATCGCAAGAGCGGGATCATTAGATATATGATTTATACTACCATTGCGTTAGCATTATTTTGTATTTATCATAATTGGCGAGTATTTAGCGATAGATCTGAGTTGGCTGAATATCTGGGGGAGGGTTATTTTCTTATTCGCGCTGGTACCTTAATAACAAGCATTAACTATGTCCTAAATGCCATCAGAACCGGTGATTTTTTTGGTGCAGGAATGAGAGATACGGGTGGGCCCTTGTTTGCTATATTAATACGCAATCATGGGATCTTTGGCTTTGTTTTTTATATGGTGATCTTCGTATTACTGGTCAAATACTCTTTGCGAATGCTTTCTAGGGCTTCCTCCGAGAAATCGATCCTTGCGCTACCGGTGTTAGCTTATTCGGGTCATATGTTGAAAGCTGGATTTTATGACAGTTTTTTATTTCTTTTTGTAATTCATGTCTTTTTGATTGCTTTAAAGAAGGAAAAATTCAATAAACATGTGTACCATGTTTAAGACAGCTCTTGCAAGCAGTATATTACCGGAAGAGAGTTTTAAATGAAGGGAAGTACTAATAGCCGCCAGAAAGCATGTTCCCAAAGCACAACTGCCACTAACCCTCTTTGCGGAAGCACTCGGCTTTAGTCTCAGTAGCGTTTAATTAAGAAGATAACCAATTCATTAATCAAGAAAGTATTAGTTTATGGCAGAATACAATTTCAAGGTAGCTATCGTCGGCTGCGGAAAAATGGCTGCAAATCATCTCGAGAAGGTGCTTCGTATAGTGCCGCGTGAGAATATTGCCCTATGCGACAAAGAAATTATAAAAGCCCATCTGTTGGGTGAGCTGTATGAAATCGATAAGCTTTACGACTCACTTGACTTGCTATCTAACGAGTTTCATCCCGATATTTGCCACATAATTACTCCACCGCGGACGCACAAAGAGCTGGCCATCAAGTGCGTGGAAAGGGGAGGGCATGTATACATTGAAAAGCCTGTATGTTTGAGTGTTCAAGATTTCAGAGAACTTAAAGATACGGCAATTCGCTGTAACAAGCTCATCTGTGCCGGGCACCAGCGGATATTTGAAAAGCCCTATTTAAAAATAAAAACTCTAATTCAAAGTGGCGAGCTTGGCCGGATTATTCACGTCCATGGATATGACAGCGGGCCATACCTTGAGATGGAAGACCAAGGACTGTCCAAAGGGTGGTGGAATGAGTTCAGCGGCGGAATGTATCTCGATCTCCTTCCCCATATCGTTAGTGTATTTAACGATCTTGTAGGTCATTTGGCTTTTGAACACTCGATTATTCGCACTGATAGTCGAAACCGGCCAGCCGATTTCCACGGTTTCTATCGTTCGAACTCATCTTCCGCTACCTGTTCTTTCCATATATCCTTCAGTACGAAGCTGTTCCAGAATTATTTTGAAATCGAATGCGAAAGAGGGTTTGTCGTCCTGAATCTCAGAAACAGATTTTATTATGTAATCAAAAAAAGCAAATTGCCAGAGATAGTCGATCGGTTGCTCATTAATTTCTCACTGGCGCTGAAAGTTGGCTGGGCTAACAGTTGCAGCATCTTTTCTCTCCTGGCCGGAAGATATGATCCCTACGAAGGGATTAGAGTACTCATTAAAGATTTCTACGATACGGTCATTAATCAAGGTCATTCCCCAACGCCTCTTGAAGATGTCCGAACCGTAGTCGAGCTTTGTGAGCAAACCATTCGATCATCTTTTGGTCAGGCAGAAAGCGATTTTGCGCCACTTAGCGCCATTACCGGCTACCAGCCTTCAGGCAATCCTGAAGTCCTGGTAACAGGGGCGACCGGTTTTATTGGAACACATCTCGTTCGGCGACTCTTGCAGGAAGGTAAAACTGTCCGCGTTATTACCCGTCGGAGGATAAACGAAGACCATTTCGGGGCCGACTTTAAATATCCTCCCCAGATATATGTCGGCAATATGCTTGACGCTGATTGTTTGGGTCACGCTTGCCGGGGCATAGAATCTGTTTATCATCTCGCTGCTGCAACAAAAGGTGACCTGTTTACTCAGGTCGAAGGAACCTGCGTAGGGACGAAGAACCTTTTAAAGGCAATAAAGGATAATAATGTTAGTAGACTCATTTACGTGAGTACTGTCAGCATCTTGGACCAGACAAAATATCCAAAAAATGGAATAATTGATAGCGGCTTTCCGTATGAATCCCATCCGCTCAAGCGGGGTGCCTATACCTATGCTAAGCTCAAAGCCGAAGAAATGGTGCGATCGTTCCAGGAGGAAAATGATACCAAAACGGTGATTATCCGGCCTGGAATTGTATGGGGGCCTGGTCGTGAGCAGTTGCTCCTCGAGACCAATTTTCGCATTGGCAAACGCGTCCTGATTGTTCTTGGCCAAAGAAGGAAACGCCTTCCGCTAATATACGTGGAAAATCTTATAGATGCTTTGATGAATGCCAATGATGCAGATATTGTCAGTGCTGGGCCATTGAACATTGTCGATCTCAATAACCCTACGCAAGAAGAATATCTTGAGATGTTAAAGGCAATAACAGGCGAAGGATATTTCGCGATTTTTGTTCCCATTTCCGTTACATTTCCGTTTTTCGTGGTGGCAGAAAAAGTTCTCGGATTCATGCTTAGAAAACGATTGAGCATTTCTTATCAGTTTAAATCCAAAAACAATCGCTCAACTTACTCTATAACAGAGGCTCAATCTATACTTCATTGGGAAAGCAAAAGACCTTTTCTTGAAGGGCTAAAGAGTTACTATGGCTGGTTAAATCTGCGGAGACGCAACGGCGAATGAAGTTGAGCGTCTTTCTAAACTTGAGATTTTACGAATACAACGGGCAGTATAAAGCGGATGAACAATACTTTAAGTTTTGGATTCGGCTGGCCGAAACATTCTCCCATATGACGCTTTGCGTTCCCACCCAGATGAAAAGTAAAAAGG
>NATP01000094.1 GCA_002085375.1 candidate division Zixibacteria bacterium 4484_95
CCAAATCCCACTGCCGAAAAGACCATAACAACGGCTATGGAAAACAAAAGGTAACCGTGGATATCCATGTTTTCATAGTAATATGTTTCATTAAAAATTGTCGAGACAAGGTTAAAAAATAAAATAATGGCTAAAAAGAAAAACAATTTTTTATTTGTTTTATTCATTACTATTAAACCTATTATGGCAAAAAGCGCTAAAATGGGGCCGGTCTGTTTGAGGATAAGTGATACATCAAAAATGAAATTATCTATAAGATGGCCTATACTGAAAAACTCCATGGATAGAGTAAAACCTTTTAATGTTAACACATCAATTAGGGCATAAATGTTCGTTGGATTTCCCCAGTTTAAATCCGGCTTGTGACCAGCATAAATGATAAGCAATAAATAAATCGACAGTGGAAAAACAACCGAAGTTATAGCTATGGTTATAAACGATAAATTTAATCTCTCTCTAAATCCTAAATAAAAAATTGCCGGTAAGAGAAGGGCTATTGTAAGATGATGATTGGCCAATCCCAGCCCGATTAGATATAAAGCCAATATGAACGCTCGCCTCCTCTTAAACAGGTTTTGAGGGAGAAGAAAAACCTCGCCTATAAAAAATATCGCCAGAGAATAGATAAGAAAGTTTAATGCATAAACCTCGGCTCTGGTTGCTTGGGCAGAAAGAGAATATGATAAGATCAATCCAATTGTCACCGTCAGAGCACTCAGCCTTCTCACCCAAGCCGGTTTCAAAACAAAACTTATCAATTTTAAAGTACCCAGGTAAAATAATCCCACCGAGATCGAAATGCATATAACCGAAAACAATGTTGTTGTCCTACCACTATCAAACGGTAAAACCTGGTCCAACAGCCCAGCAGTTAACAGATATAAAGGGAAGCCTGGCGGGTGAGGTATGCCCCTGCAGGATATGGCGGTAGCCAGTTCAGCACTATCCCAAAAATAAAAACTCGGGCAGGCCTGCCAGAAATAATATAAAAAACTGGCAATCACTAAGCTGATAGCCATAAAATAATCTTTTTTCGACATACAGATTAATTAATCGGTTATCTTAAAGATTAATCAAGATACTTTATAATCTAACCAGCAGAATCCGTCTAAATCAATTCGATATCCGAATCGAAATATCCTTTTTAAAATTAATAATAGATCGAGTCTGGCAAAGAAAACTCCGAAACCTGACCGCCGATATCGAACACCTTAAGCCAGTAATAATAAACGGTCAGGGTGTCAACATTGTTTTTAATTATATCAAAAGAAAGCGTCTGGTTGTCATAGACATAACCAATGGGCATAGCGCCAGTGGTGTCCAGAGCTGTATTCTCATATACAACATAATGCCAAAAATCAGGGATATTGCTTCTCGACCAACCTATAGTTGCGCTAAGGTCGATATTGCCCAAGTCGTTTAACTCGTATACGATATCTCTAATGAAACAAATAACCGATGAAGGTTGTGTATTTTGCAGAATAACCAAAATAGTATCAGAATCCGATGAATCACCATAAATGCTGTAAAACCTCAACATATAATAAACAGAATCAGGAGTGGAATCTGTAAGATCTGTAATATTTATATTATCAATGAAATCGGTCTGGGTGATATCTGTTATATTCACAACTATCGTATCTAACGAGGTTGAACTCCTTGACCGAAATAACCTGTAACAATAAAAATCCTCTGATAACGACTGTGACCATTGTAGCTGAATCGATTGATAATGATCCGGTGGTTGATACACATCAAACAGTTCAACAGGATCGCTTGAGACTAAAATTATTGAATCTGAAACCTCTATTGCTACGCTATCTCCATATTCATCACGGAAACGAGCATAAAACGAGACGGTGTCACGATTATCAGCAGACTGCGTTGATACAAACCACTGTCTTGATATAGCAAAATCCTCCCACTGGCCACCATCAAAATCAGGATTGTCAGACACCATCATATAAGATGTTCCCCCAGGGGCACTAATCGTTAACTCAATATTTCGAGAATAAGCAACCTCAGCCCTGTGATTGGCAATGATTGAATACTGATAGGGCAATATCTCGAAAGTGATATCATCCGAAATCACCTCCGTTGAATTGGCAAGACTATCGCGGAATACCGCATAAACTGTTTTTAAACCATTTTCTGAAGTTAATAACCATTGTTTCGTATCCATATATGGTTCCCATAGGCTATCTGCAAAATCCATGGAATTAGAAACCATCATATACATAGCACTTGCTGGCGCTATCAATGATAGATTGACATTGCGAACATTTGTAACCAGATCTCCATCGTTTATAGTTATCACATAAAGGCCGGGGATACCAAAAACTGGATTAGATAGGCATCCCTCAACATCATCTGAGTTAATTGCCGAAACCCTGTAACCATACTGAATATCGTTATGCAAATTTGTGTCGGTATATTCTAAAGACAATGAAGTATCTATAAATAGATACTCTGCGCCATCACCATCCGCCCGGTAAATCAGGTAAGCCGTTACCGAGGATGTATCTGGCATTTGCCAACGAAGATACAGGGTTCTATCACCAAGTGTAACAGTCAAATTCGTCGGTGTCGTTGGAATATCCATAACCGGGGGATTGATAATTGGATTGGGTATCTCCCGGTCACAACCAGCAATAAGAAATAAAAAAAGAAAATATTTTAATCGTGTCATTGTTTTACCCTAAAACATTACTATTAATTTAAGGTTTGTTTCTTGACCATCAAAATCAGCTTTGATCTGATTTAAACCTATAGTAAGAGGTTTCTGGAAAACAAACTTTCTCTCCGGGAAAAAAATAACGGCATCGATGAGATTATAAGCCCATAATCCAACAGTGACCCCGATGAAAACGTTTCTGGTGGTTTCGGCGTCATAAGCTTGGCGGTTTTTTTCGCGAGCCAGGTTGCGAAGCTGTAAAATCTCCTCAGCTGTAACGGCGTTCGATAAATCGGTCATAATCTGGAAATAATCGTCACGTTTTCTACGATAATCAGCATCGGCAATCAACGAAGCCACCCCTAAACCTAATGTGCTCAGGCTTAACAAAGCTGCTCGATAGCGCTGGTCTGAATAATATTGCCCCCACCCAGGGAAGAATAAAGAACGCAAGCCTGCTTTGAATCTTGTCTTCGGAGATAAAGTAAATGAGAAAGTATTATCCTGACCGGGTAAAATCATAATTTCCCCATCCCACGTCTCATAACCGGTTAGCCTTGCCTTAAGCCTATAGAAACCGGTTATGTTCTCCGGTAAACGACAAGGAGTTGTTGCCGTAATTCTATACTCCCCTTCTAGACTTAATATTACTCCCGGTGGATCAGAATTTATCAGGGTACTTGTCTTTTGAGCTAAAACTTTACCAGAACACATAATAATACTTAAAGTGATTAAAAAATATATTTTCACAAAGCTTGGTAAACTTCTTTGTAAGAGTAAGTCTTTCTTATTTATCATTAACGGTTGCAAAATCTCCTCCTATACTGCTGATATCGGCATGAGTTTAATTTCTACCCCCATATTTTCATTGATAATGTTATTTAAAAACCACCCCGGAATTTTTGTTATTCTTTCGGTTAAGATATACTTAATATATTCTTTTACCATCGCAAAAAGCCTTAAAATAGTTCTTATGTTTGCGTAATACCCAGTTTGTTTTATCCATCTATTTAGTACCCCGATCTTGCCGGGCAGCTACAATCATAGTTACAAGCTTTCTTTGTTCTCTCCAGATAAACTTGCTGGGGTATTATCTTTTTAACCTCCGACTATCTTTATTTGTTCTGATATAAACAAAACAAGCTTTTGCAGTATATACAATATCGTCAAAAAAGGCAAGTTGTTTATGCGTTTAAAAATACCGCCTGGCCTTTATTAAACCCGCCCTAAGGACATATTACTTGATTTACAAGTCTAACAATCATCCAGATTAATCATTCAATCTCTTCTTATCATCGGTCACTTTATTTTCAAATATTCTTAATATACCTCAGGCTTTCCTATCAATATAGCCAACGAGTTCTATACTGAATCAAGGGAAAACAATGTTTATTGTTTAGTACAACAAACCACCAATTTACCCATACTAAAAAACAGGGTTCGATAATTACAACTCGGTTAATGCTATTCGTCGACATAGGGCTTTTATGACAGGATAGATTAATTAAGTAAGCAACCTAAATTACCCTATCTCTGTTATCCTTCTATATGTAACTATTGCCGAACCGATAATCATCATAATCAATCCCAACCAGACAAGGTTGATAAGCGGTTTAATCGAAACATGAATAATTAGTGTTTGTCTCGGTTCAAAATCCGCCGGGGTTTCCTTGTCGGAAACCCCCAGTTTAACGAGCCCCTCATCAGCCTTTATCTTGAGAAGGTAGATATAGTCACCTGTTGACTGTATCTCTGCGGGGATAAGTTTCGGTTCTTCGTTGCCCCTTACGACCTGGGTAGGTTTTATAATCTCGTTTTTACCGTCTTCGGTTCTCACCTCAAGCACGGCCCCTACAATCATAGCCTCATCATTAACATGTGAACCTAGATCAAACTGTTTAAAAGTAACTTCATACCCTTTAACTTTACCCGTTTGATTTTTAGCAAGTATTAAAATTTCCCTCATGTCATCGGGGGACTTAATTTTTATCTCCTCAGGCGAGATGTAAAGGTCATATAATAAGAACCTTTTAATGCATGGATTACGAACCAGCCCATAACGGCTCCAGATAAAAACTGGCGAAACTGAAAACATCGCTGAACCACGTGCTATCTCTATGTTGATTTTTTGTTTGTCATGTGTAATCTGTTCACTTCCTTTAAATTTAATATCATAACCTAAAATATCCTCAGTTTTGCCCTCTTCAATTGACACCTTCTGTCCAACCGAGTAAACCGATGAAACAACAACACCTATAAACATCAAAGCAAATCCGGCATGTACTAACCCAGGTAGAATATGAAATAACCCCTTTTTCACCCCTTTAACTACAAAAATTAAATTAGCTACAAAAGCAAAGCCACTGGTAAAGATAAAAATCAGATAAAATAAATTATCAACACCAAGCAAGAAGTTAATCAAGGTCATCAACAACGATATGGTAATGGAAAGAATTAATTTGTATCTAAAATCAAACCAGGCGGATTTTCTCCACGATAAAATAGCAGCCAGCCCGAGAACAACGCCTAATATGATACCTATGGGTAGGTTGGTGATGATATAATATGATTGGTCAACCGTGGATGGCTCACCAAATATCCGTGTTAAAAGCGGCGCTGATGTTCCCAACAACACTAAAAAGGCTGAAAGGATGATAAAAAACATACCAAGATAAACAACAAATTCGCGTGATAATATCAACCTGCTAGGTTCGGAAGATTTGATCGATCTCGACTTGTATGCCAACAAACCGTATGATACAACGGTAAACATAACTAAAAACAGCACAAGATAGACGTTGTAGCCAAGGTCAAAAAACGAATGCACTGAAAAATCAGCTAATACACCTGAACGCGTAAGGAATGTCCCGTATATCACCATGAGAAACACAGTTATTGCCAAAAATATGTTTGTTTTTCTGAAAGTACCTTTGAAACGCTCAAGTATCATACCATGAACCAAAGCTACACTTCCAAGCCAGGGAACTAAAGAAGCATTTTCCACCGGGTCCCATCCCCAGTATCCCCCCCAGCCAAGTGTTTCATAAGCCCAGTACCCACCGATAAATATACCGGTGCCAAGGGAAAATACGGAAAAGATCACCCAGGGAAATGTCATCTTAACCCAGTTATCATATTCATTGGTAGCTAAGGCGGCCATGGCAAAAGAAAAAGGAACGAAAGTGGATGCGTATCCTAAAAACACAATGGGAGGATGTATCTGCATCCAGAAATTCCGCAAAAGTGGATTTAAGCCCTGACCATCGACAGGAACTACAGAATTCAATTTAAAAGGTGAAGAAATGTTCAAAAGAACAAGCAAAAAAATCTGACCCAATATATAAAAGAACATCACCCAACCAGACCGGTTTCCGGCCTTCGCCTTAACCCATAACCCTAATAATACTGATATGGCCAACCAGATAAGAAAAGAGCCCTCCTGGCCCGCCCAGAGCGAAGTGATTTTAAAATTAAACGGCAGGTCAAGCGACGAATAACCAGAGACATAGGCATACTCAAAATGGTCAGTTAAGAAAAGAATTGCAAGATACACGGTAGAAACCAAAACCAGTACGGTCATTAAATAGTATGACCAGCGTGAAGCAAGCAAATAGTCATTTTTGCCTCGAGCAACGAAATAGTTACCAACCAACGACAGCAGAGCCGCTACGGACGCTATCATCAGAAGATATGAACCTTCAATCATTAAATATCCTTGTCCCTTGCTTGAGAGCTCTGATATTTGGAGGGACACTTGACAAAAATTTTACCTGCCTCTAACACTCCATCTTTGTATCTGCCTACACAGACAACAGATTCAGCCTGTTCAAAGTTGCCCGGTTTTATCCCCGAATATTCTACCAGCATCCTGTCGCCACTATCATCAACGATGTAAAATGAAAAGATACCCGTTTTCTCATCATAGTTGGTTTTATCATGTTCAACTTTCCCCAGAACCTGCACGTTCTTCTGGATGTTTCTCGCTTGCTTGAAACTGACATAGGGTGAAGCTGTTTTCTTTAACGACCATAATCCTAATCCGCTAAATATAACAACTACGGTGATCCCGATAAATACTCTGTACTTTTTAAGCATTTTTCTCGATATCCTTAAGTTTACGGTCCAATCTTATGATGTAAAACCATAGTACAAACCAGATTAATAAAGATATAAACATCGGAACTAACTTTGTCATTTTAAGTCTCCTTTTGTAAACTGGCAACTCTTACCGAAAGTGAATAAACCCATAAAAATAATATTATAAACGCCGCCAGGGCTGGCAAAAAAACTATCAATGTATTAAAAGACATAACAATTATTTTCGAATCCCCCGGTGCTCCTGGATGTAAACCGGGTGTAATCCTGGGCCAGATAAATATTGTAAAAACAGCCGCAATAAAACCTAAAAGGGAATAAACCGCAGATAGATTAGCCCTTTTTACAGGGTCTGAAACTGCTGATCTTAAAGAGAAATATGCAAGATAAATCAGGAGTAACACCACTATCGAGGTTTCTCTGGGGTCCCAATTCCAGAACACTCCCCAAGTGAATCTGGCAAAAATCGATCCGCTTACCATTGCCAGCACACAAAATATCGTTCCCAGCAAAGCTGCAATTGATGACTTGCTATCATATTGAAGCTTTTTCGTACTTAGGTATCTGAGCCCCTGATACATCGCCAGAGCATAAGCAATGAAAGTAACTAAAGCTACCGGAACATGATAATAAAAAATCCTATAAATTTCAGGATTAAAAGTACTGCTCATCGGTGGTTCAAATACCCAGGTACCGATTATAACCCAGCTAAAAATCAACAAAAGTCCAATCTTCCAAACCATTACTCCCCCTTAAACAATATTCTCAAAATAACTAGTTCCCGATATCCTCATAAATATCTTTCAGGCAAGTCACGTTTCTTCAAATCGACACACCTCATTGTAAAAACCGATGTTATTATTTTAATCATTCCAGACATAATCGAAAAGTAAAAATCCGGAGACAGACATTACTACTGCATAAGAAATTAACACCTGCAACTCCGCCAAGCCGTTTGAGAAGGATTGCCATAATCAACAAGGGAAGGATCAGAGGAAATGATAACACCGCAAAAAGCACACCCTTGGTCGAGGTCTTAGAGATTATGGCGGCAATTATGGTGGTAGTACCGGCCAGACCAATAGTGCCCAAAATCAAAACGGAAAAAAAGAGAACATAACATTTAACCTGCAAACCCACCAGCATGGCAAATAAGGGAACCACAATTATCTCAAGAACAAAAAGAAGCATAAGATTGAAAAGATATTTACCACCATAAACCGACGGTGGGTAAGCGAAAAGCCTCAGGGCGAGAGAGGTTCGGTTTTCCTCTTCCTTGATAAAACTCTGGCCTATACCAGCCATTGATGCAAAATAAATTACAAGCCATAACAGAATACCCTGTAAATCTTTTTCAAGAGTTATTCCTCCAGTGGCAAAACCGACCGCTACAACCGTCACCACCGCAAACATGATGATGGCACATATAGCGTAACGGGTCCGAAGTTCACTTCTAAGATCTTTTAATAAAACAGCTAAGGTTTTACTCACCAAGCCTGATTTCCCGGCCGCCGACATACTTTAAATTCTCTTTCTCATTTGTGGTGACAACAGTTATGCCATCATGGCTTTTAATTATATCCTCAACCATCGATTTACCCTGGTCGTCTAGGTTTACCATAGGTTCATCTAAAAGTAAAAGTGGAGGATTCCTCATCAGGGCAAGTATATATTTTAATCTTTGCTTCATACCGGAGGAGTAAGTCCCTACCAGATCATAACCTCTTCCTTTTAAACCAAACTGAGCGAGTTTAATCTCGAAATTAGCAACAACCAATCCAGAAACTTCTGCAAAAAAATTGAGATTCTCGAAAGCCGTCAGCTCATCATACACAAACAGATCGGGCGTGACTAAACCAATATAGGGTAAAATGTCAGAACCGGTTAAGTCCTTGCCGTTATAATTAAACACAACTTTGCCTGCAGTGGGAAGAAGCAAGGAGCTGATTATCTTTATCAATGTCGTTTTCCCCGAACCGTTAGGTCCATTGATTATAAGGGTTTGCCCCTTATTGACTTCAACAGAGATATCCCTAAAAACCTTCTGGCCGGGAAATGTTTTGGTGATTTTCTCAAGTATCAATTTCACAAAAGCCTTATATTAACATAAAAGAGGTAATAATCAAGGTTTTTCTCAAAAGGTGCTTTCCAATACAGGATAACAAGTTGCTCATTGCAACATGTAGCAATAATTTCAAACAAATCCTTTTCTGGAGGATGTTATCAATACTTGGATGGTAAATCAATACAGGCAAAAATTATTTTTATCATTGAATAGAATATTAAGTTATAATTTTTGCCAATCTGTTCCAGCGTACACGTTGAGGGAAATGCCAAATATTATAGGCAAACCATTCCGGTATAGACAGTGGGTTGGAAATTTCTATTTCTGGAGATTTGGGATCGGTTGCCCATGAGAAATGTATTATCATGGCTCGTCCCATGATAAGCCGTCGATCGAGAAAACCCCAAAACCGTGAATCAGCGGAGTTGTCGCGGTTATCTCCCAT
>NATP01000095.1 GCA_002085375.1 candidate division Zixibacteria bacterium 4484_95
TAATCAGTATTTTCATTACAGAGGGAGATTTCAATGCATGTATCAACTTCTGGTGTATAAGAATATACAACGTCAGGAGAGGTTGAACTGGAGGGACACTCCTCATCATAGTCATCAGTATAGCCACACGTAGTACCAGTATCGTAATAAGGAAGGGTGGGAATTGGTGTAGCTGTAGCGCAGTCATCGCCGCCCTGGAGGATTACGTTAGGGTCAGGAGGAGGAGCTATGTTAACGGATGGTTTTTTCTCCTTTACATATTCCTCAACTTCAACATCCCCAAAACGAGCGATAACAGAGGGAGCCATCCCGGTAGTGACAGCTTTTGAACCTTTGGCTGTCAATATATCTCTATCAAGCGCTCTGGCTTCCTCGGCTGCCATCTTGGCCTGCTCTGCTTTATATTGTTCCATCTTCTCAGCAATGAGAGCCGCTTCCTTAAGATCTTTCTGGGTAACCGGCTTCTTTGATGAGAGAACATCTTTAGAAATCGCAGAGAAGGACAATGAAGCTAACGCTACAACCAACCCAACGACAATGATCACTAAAGAAAGTTTTTTCATAAGTTTCTCCAAACATTAGTTATGGTTAACATAACCTTACTTAACATTTCTAAGTTTACCTGATTTCCTCACTTTTAATGTTAACGATTTTCATGTTAACGTTAGTTTAAGTGATTTTGCTTTATAGGCATATCCTCCATTTTAACAAGGTTAGAAATTTGTGATAGTTTAACTTAATAAATATTCCACTTTAGATTTCTGAAATATATTCTCCTTACTTATTTCATATTTACACCAGACGTTTTTCAACTGCGCCAGAAGAAGACAGTACAATTCGTCCGTAGACCCTCTTGTTACATTAATAATTATAATTATTCTATCGTTCCTTGTCAAGTTTTTTTTATCAAAAATATTAAAAAAAATAATCCGTTGGTGTTTTTTTAGTTACAAGAATGAGGAACCTGAAACACCGGGTAATTTAATGCCTGGATTATGATGTGACAGATTAATGAACAAGTGCATAAAAATTATAGATATTTTAGGGATATATTTAGAACTAACTGATTGCGTCAAAAGCCGTTATGAATTTCACTTTATTTTGTTTTTATAATTCGGTTTGATTTAATGTTTGGTGAAGTTTAAATTCACAAATAAATCCTGAAAGTAGAAAAATATTATAAATATGTTTCATCTTATTTTTTTGATGAAATCATGGTTTTTTCCTATTTTTATAATTTCTGGGCTAAAATGCGTGTAACCTAGTGGCGGAGTTCGATGGCAGAATAATATTTCCGGGTTGTAAGCTTTATAATAAGCAACCAGAAAACTAATATCTGAACCCGTAAAACGGCAATTACCGTTGACATCACCAGCTGCATATAGCCAGGTTGAAAGAGAGTCATCCAAGCAGGAATCAGGAGGAGGAAGTCCCAATCCCTTGAAATAGCGAACACCGAATGTTACATCGTTGCCCATAACATCACCGTCACCATTGATGTCGCCGGGGACGTAATCGCAACCGGGAGATAAAGGCATAACCGTAAGTGTGACCGGGATACTTCCGGAGATAGTGTCCGGGTCGTTTGAGTTAAAATCTATTGAACCGCTGTAATCACCCGGTGATAAATCTGTGGCGTCGAGGGTTACCTGCAGGATGGCGCTATCTGCGGGGTTGATATAATATGGACCGCCATCAAACCCTATCCATGAATATTCACTGCTGAATGTTATAAATAATATACCCTCGCCACTATTGTAAATTGTGATATCGTGCACCGACAGGCTGTCCTCATATAAACTATCGGTGATGCCATCAGCCGAGAAGGAGAGTTCTGGTGTCCCGGAAGCGCTAACACTAAAAATTACCGGTATATCAACATCAGGATTGACGGGATCATTGCTTATAAGATTGATGTTGCCGGTGTATATATTTTCATTTAACATGGTGGCATCGAAAGTAACGGTAATTACAGAGCTATCATGGGCATCAACAATCCCCGTTGTAGGTGAGACCAAAAGCCAGCTTGGTTGAATGTATATCGCCAGATTGTTATGCATGTAGGGGGCGTTGTATAATATCTCAAGGCCGTCAGAACCGTCGATGTTTTCAATTCCTATGGTGGCGTTCTGAAGGTCATCTGAACCGGGATCCATCGTGCTATACTGCAGGGTGATTTCACCGCTGGGATAAAGAATTGCCTGAAATGTCAATGAGCCGGTATCATTATAATTAGGTATTTCTATGAAGCTGACTATGAAACGATTATTGAAGCTGTCATTATAATAATATATGGCGCCAGCCTGAGATGGGTCGAGGTCGTCCCACCAGATTGCAATCATATTGTTTGGATCGTCTGGATTTGGTATATAAGTGTTGTTATATGATGTCGAACCACTGCCAAATGATAGCATTCCATTTGAGCAGATATAAAGCGAAACATAGTCGTTTTCATAAAATGGAAACGCAAAACCGATAGATATCGGACCTTCATAATCGTCCATTCCTAAAACTATGGGGGTGCCGATTTCCGATATGTCAATCCAGTTATATACGGGGCCATTTGGCTCATCTGAATCTATCCATCCGTAACCGAAATTATCCGGACCTCCCTGACCGGTGGTTATAGGCGGGGAATAAGACTTATCGGTTGCACTTGCTTTTTCAGTGTCAACCTTATAATAACCAACCGACCCTGGTCTGTGCAGGAGTGATGTAATTTCCTGCTTGGCATTATGACAGAGCGGGTCAAAGGTTTCTGTTAAAAGGTTGAAAAATAGAAAACTATTTCCATTATTGATGATGAAAAGCTCACGAGTCTCTATATTTCCTGGTTGTGTGGTTACGTTAAACGATGTGGGATTATATGATAACTCTGGTGGCTCCGGCGGGATAGTGCCAATGACAACGACATCATCGATATACCAACCAGCCTTGTTGACATGATAATCCGAACCGAATCTCCATCTGAACATAACATTATGATTATAATAAACTGAAATATCAAAGCTGGCGTGGATCCAACCGTTACTTGAACCTGTATAGCCGGGTTCATTAAGGGCATAGATATCGTGGTCAGGGTAACCGCCATCGGGTGAAATCAATGTCCATGAGTTGCCATCATCAGTAGATATGGAGACATTTCCACCATCCCAACCATTTTCGATATCATACCAGTGGTAGAATTCTAAACGTGCTTCAGAGAGGGCTAAAAACATATCTGGACTGGTAAGGTTGTCATCGGCGTTATCTGGATATTCGCCGTCGAGTATTGTCCCCCAAACCTTTGTCCCCGACCATGCACAAGGTGGACCATAGGTTGGCTCTCCCCATTGCCATACGCCTTCTCCAGAATAATCGCCATTACTGTATTCAAATGTCTCGGCTGGCGTGATTGAAAAATCAAGAATGTTAGTCGCGCCGTCCTGTATGAATATAGAGTCAAGTCCCCGGCTGTACCCAATGGCTATAACCTGAACTCTGTATGATGAACCTGAAGGCACGGCTAAAAACTGATAAAAACCATTGGTATCTGTTGTTTCGGGCGGTATGGGAGTATCCAGAATATTTACTTCAGCTCCATCGATGCTGTCACCAATTACTGAAGTAACGGTTCCCTGTAATATCGCAGGTGTAGCTGGCGTTAAAGCGAAATCTTGATGAGCTGTGTCACCGGCTGTAATGTAGATAGATTGTTGTTGTGGTAGATAGCCATAATATGAAGCTTCAAGAGTAAAGGTCGTATCGGCAGGAAGACCAATTCGAAAGTAACCGGAGATATTTGCATAGGTCTCGGCTTGACCATCTACGACCCTAATATGTGCTGGGAGGGGGTTTGAGGTGTTTATATCAGTAATATAACCATCTACATAACCAAACCCCTCAGCTAATATACAAGCCCGATACAGGTTAATGATGCCATGACCATAATCGTTATCCTCTCCTGGTGTGCCGAGGTCCTCAGCGGTTAGCATCAAAATATCTTTTATGGTGTTAGCATCAAGATTTGGATTGACCTGTCGAATAACGGCGACAGCACCCGCTATATATGGAGATGCTATAGAGGTTCCACTTTTATAACTATAGTCTCCACCAGGTACAGAACTTCTAACATTTACTCCGGGAGCGACAACCTCAGGTTTAATAGCCAGATCACCAGTGGCGCATTCTGTAGGTCCCCGGGCTGACTGGCTGTCTATCGGCAGTGAAGGTTCGTTACCGTCAACGGCACCCACGGAAAAAACATTATAGTATGTGGTGGCTCTATCGGCAGGTGAGCGCAGGCCGTCGAAACCCTCATCACCGGCAGAAAATATTATAACAGTACCAGCAGCTTCGCAGTTATCAATAGCGTTCCAGAACGTTTCGTCGCAGTCAGGATATTCCCAGCTATCAGGAATTCCCCATGAGTTTCCACACACATCGGGATTGTCCTGGGTGGTGGGATTATCATCCGGATCAACGATCCATTCAAGAGACATCAAAGTGGTTGAGATAAATTGTTCATGACTTCCATAGAATGCAGGAGAGGTTGAGATCCATGAGGCATCGATAGCAACACCAATGGTATCTCCATCGGGGGTTCGACCGCATATTATGCCCATGGTATGGGTGCCATGATCGCTGTAATCTGTTGGAAAACCCGAACCGCCGTTAGGATCAAACCAGCTTTCATCACAATCGCCATCATCATCGACATCACCGCGGAAACGGTCAGCTAAAGCGGGATGGTAACCATCAACTCCGGTGTCGACATGAGATACAAGTCGGCCAGCGCCGGTATAACCCATAGCCCAGGCTTGGGGAGCATGGATTCGTTCAAGCCCAATCTCATGGCCATAATGCATGCGATCAGGTTTTTCAAAATTGTGCTCTTCGACAGGTTTAGTCAATTCTACCTGGTAATCGAGAGTAATTTTCTCGATCTCCTCTAAATTTGCAAAGTACATTATTGCTTCTTTGGTGGCCTCAACAGCTATGAGATTAACCAGCCAGAATCTTTTGATGTTTTGGATTTTACCATAGGCCTCAAGCTCGTTCATTGCGGGTATAACCGACTGCTGGGTTCTTGTGGCCACCTCCTGGAGGGATGTTATTACCTGATAATTTCTCTGAGCGAGCGTTGCCCTTTGTAGGGTCAATTGCTGATTCAGAGCATAGATGTTAGCCTGTTTGGCCATTACCAGGATTACTTTGTGCATATCAGATGGGTTACTATTTGTTAGCTTTTTTTGTAGTTGTGGGCTTATTGTTCCGCCCCAGCAGATAACTTGCAGATGAGCAAATATATAAGCTATGATTGTATATTTAAGAAGCTTCATGTAAAATACTTTCGTATTTAAAACACTCAAGCTTGCATTTTCCTGAGTTCCGAATTTTACATACCAATCGTTAGAGACCTACTTAAAAAGGCCTATCTATTATTGCTCACATATTTTCTGTGATGTCAAGCAAATTTCTCGGGAAAAATGTGCCTACTCAATAAGAAATATTTTCTACTGTTTTTATTATGGTATTTAGTTTGCTCTTTTTCCAATAATGCTAACCTGCAATTATATAAGATGTTACGTTAAACGGAATGTGATGGCACAGGGCTTGCTTTATTAAAAAACGGAATAGTGTATTTAAGCGATGAAATTCGTGTTGAAAATAATTTTTTACTTAGCAGGGATGGTGGTTAGTTTTCTGGTTTATATTCTGGTTTTTTCGGCAGCGCTTGGAATAAAACCTGACCAGAGTTTGAAATATGCGAAATTTAAAATTGAGCATGTGAAGGCGGATAGTACGGCGATGGTAGAACAGGATACTGTGATTACAGAGGATTTAATGAGCGAGATCGATAAAGCCCGGCGGTCCATTGCTGATGAGAAAGCGGATTTGCAGTCTCAAAAAGAACGATTAATAAAAGAAAAGGAAAAACTTGAGGCTTTAAGAGAAGAGATACAGCAACTTTTAGCAGATAAACGTAAGGCAGAAGAGGAAAGGATGTATAACCTGGCAAAGATATATGATGGTATGGACCAAGAGAGTGTTGCCAAGGTTTTTAGCCAAATGGAGGATTCGTTGGTTGTGGTGATTTTGCCGAAGATGAAACCCGCTAATGCTAGCCAGGTTTTGGAGTTTCTTCCACCTGATAGGTCCGCAAGAATCTCGAAGATGTTATTGGTGAAGGGAGCTTAAGTTGGGGCAGTTGTTTTCAGATATAGCATCTTTGACGAATTTTTTGATCCATAAAGGCGATAAATCAAATCCCGCTGATGTAAAAAAACAAGGTGGGTATGATTTTGATGATTGGCTTACATTTTCAATAGTCAATAATAATTACTGGTGTAACGATAATACAAAAACGGGGATTATGAATGATTCCATAGGCGTATTGGAAAACCTCATTGATGATGGCATAAATTTGTTCGAAAAAACAGAACATTTAGATTCTAATAATTTATCATCTGAAACATATTCATACAAGATCTTACCGGCGGATGAATTAAAATACTTGGTCAAAACTCAGACTGTTTCCCTGATACTGGACATTCAAAAATCGGAAGAGCTTGTTGGTTTGTTGAAAGAGGCTTTTTCTAAGAATAAAGTTGGTGATGGTGAACAGCTTTTAAATAAACAGTATAATAATCAGAATAATCAGGCAGACACTACAGCACTGGAGGTCATCGCATATGATGAGTTTAGAAAGACCACACCTTATTTACATGATAATTCCCATTTTCAGGGTGATGTATCGGTACAGTTGAAACCGGATTTTATATTTGATAAGCTCATATGGAAAGTAAGCTCATATGGAAAGAAAATCAATCTGTACCTTTAAAAATAAACACTAATGATGGTGATATTTTTTATTATAAGATTCCTGCCGAAAGATTGATGGAATTGTTGGAGAGATATCCTGATAGGATATTGATAGAGGTAAAAACAACAGGGGAAGACGAAACATCGATAAACGATAATAAATTATTTTCTCAATCAACAAATCCTTCTAGTAGGAAAAATCAACAACATAAATATATTATATTTGATTTAAAAGCATTGCTTGAACAAAAAGATTTTAACCGTCAAATGAGCATTCAAAAGTTCAGGGTGATTGAAAAAACCGTCATAACAGATATCCGGACTGCAACATGGCAAACAGGTATCAAGGATATTGTTGAAGAAAATTCAGGGAATAGTCAAACAGTTGTTTCTGATAACAACCACTGTAAGATACGAAAGATGAAACAGTCATCTGCTAACGGATTTAAAACGCTGTTAACCTCAGATAACGATAAGTTAACCGAAACCACTGTTAATTCTTTTAAGGATTTTGCTGAGAGCATAAGACCTCGAGTGATAGCGGATAATGTTGTACCCAGGCAGTATCCAGCAATAAAAATTAACGAAAGGCTTGATTTAGCAAGTAGCAGACTATCAGCTGAAAATGGTTCACCATGTATAGCTATTGAAAATATTGATAAGATTATAAACCAGTTAAGGTCAAGGTTGATGGTTATTCCGGGACGCACTCAAATGACCATCAAATTAAAACCAGAACATTTGGGTCGTCTTACCATTGACTTATCTTATGATGGTAAAAGGGTAGAGGTATTGTTTAAAGTGGAAACCCTTGGGGTAAAACAGATTCTTGAGGCTGAAATAATGCGATTGAGAACGGATTTAAATATTGACAATTGCAAGATTGAAATGGCCTTAAAGGATTTCCAGGATTTTAATCCCTCATCTAACGGACATTTACATTCAAAAACGGCAGGGGGCTTTTCATGTCGCTATTTGCCGTCGGCTAATGGGCAAGTTGATGAGGATAATGATAAAGATGAGAAGTTAAGTATTGGATGTTCGAAGAAATACCATGATGGAGAAATCGATCTATTTATTTGAAAGGAGGTGAAATGGCTAACATACCCAATATTACGTTTTATGATCCGACCCTTGACGGCTATGATTACTCGGTGAAAAGTGACCTGGGGAAAGAAGACTTTTTGCATTTGTTAGTAACCCAGCTTCGTTACCAGGACCCTCTCTCACCGATGCAGGATCAGGCTTTTATTGCACAGTTAGCGCAATTTTCTCAGCTTGAACAGCTGGAGAACATGACCAGCTCACTTGAGACATCAACACAGGTTGATTATGTCATGAGCCAGACTATTGCCAACACTATGGCGACAACGTTAATAGGTAAGACCGTTGTCGCTGAAGGTGCGGATTTTTATCTGGCTTCAGATGGTCAGGCAAATTTAAGCTACCATCTTGATACCGAAGCCAGTTCTGTTACGGTTAAGATTTATAATGAGAGCGGTGCACTGGTAAGAACCATCCAACAAGAGGAAATCCCCAAGGGAAATAATACTTATATCTGGGATGGCCGTGATGATAATGGGAACCAGGCAAGTCCCGGCACCTATTCGTATGAGGTAAGCGCCTCGACTCTTACCGGTGAGAACGTTGATGTTTCCAAAAGAGTAATCGGGCCTGTTGAGTCGGTTAAATATGTTGATGGTAGAGCTTACCTTATAGTTGGCGGTTACAAGGTAGATTTATCGACGATAATTGAGATTCTGGATGGAGATAGTTTAAACGTTAATTATAACAGTTAAATTTGACTTTTTGGAGAGGAGGTGAATAATGAAGATATCCGATGTTGATAGAAATGTTGTTTCCGTGATTGAAAAGCCTTTTTCTATAAGGGAAAGTCCAACTATTCCTGAAAAGTCAAGGCAGTTTCAGAAGACTCTTGAATCAGAATTGTCCGTTGTTACTGATTTAAAATTTTCCAACCATGCTATTGACAGGCTTTCTACCAGAAAAGTCAAATTTGATAAACAGACTATAAGTAGGTTAAATAAGGCGGTTAGCAAAGCTGGTCAGAAGGGGGCCAGCCAATCGTTGGTATTGCTTGATGAGTTGGCTTTTCTGGTTTCGGTCAAAAACAAGATGGTTATTACCGCATTGGAAGCTGACAAAATGAAGGAAGGAGTATTCACTAACATAGACAGTGCGGTGATAGGTTAATCGTAAACGGGCTGGACCCCGATAAGGGGAGGCCCTTGCCCCGGCCTGACTGGTCGGGCTTCAGGAGGGAATTTTAAAAATGATGGCATCACTTTTTGCTGGAGTTTCCGGCTTGCGCAACCACCAGGTAAAAATGAATGTGGTTGGCGACAACATTGCGAACGTAAATACTATTGGCTTCAAGATGGGGCGAGTAACGTTCCAGGAGGCTTTAGTGCAAACTATGCGTGGAGCGAGCAGGCCCACAGCAACCAGGGGTGGCTCAAATCCGCTCCAGTTGGGTTTGGGGATGTCTCTTTCCACTATAGATAACATTTTCTTGCAGGGTGGTCTTGAGACAACCGGTCAGATAACCGATCTGGCGCGCTTTCGGTTACGATGCTAACTCCAACATGGTTAATCCGAGTAACGGATTTATCCTTCAGGGGAAAATGGCCGATGTTGATGGAACCATACCGGCTAACGCCCCCGTGGGGAATATAACTCTGCCGTTTGGCCAGCAGGACCCGGCGAGAGCTTCAACCGAGATGACGCTGGGTTTGAACTTGGATTCAAATGCCACTGATTCATTAGCCTCGCTTGTTCAGGCAGGTAGTACCAATGTGACAACTGTTTCTGGTTATGCACAAAACGGTTCAGGGGGTACTCATACGATAACGATTACAGGTGAGAATGCTTCTTTCTCTCAGCTTTCCGGTAATCATGCTAATGTGCTGGATGATTTTAGCCTGGGAGATGCAACAGCTACTTCAAACTTGGATGGTGCAGGTAATCTTAATCCTGGTACTACATACTACTATACTGTAATCGCTGTGAATGAACTTGGTCAATCTACAGGTGTTGAGTTTAGCCATACACTTGTAGCTGGTAACGATTCGATAGTTATTGATTGGTCGGCATATACCGATCTGGCAGATGCTGATAAAATCAATATTTATAGAACAACGGTAGCGGGAGATTATACTCAGGGTAATAACGGATGGATTGCCGAGGTCGATGTTTCCGGATCAACTCCACCTTCAACATATACCGATCTTGGTGACACTCCCATTTCAAGCATCAATCCACCTATTGTTAACTCCACTTTAAACCTTACTGGTCAGGTTAAACTTTCTGATCTTGGGATTACCAACGCTACAAATTTTCAAATAAGCGTTGATAACGATGACTGGGTTACACTTACCCAGTTAACGGTGGACTCGACCGTGAACGATTTGATTGCAGCAATAAATTCAAGTGTTCAGGGAGTTACAGCCTCGATTGTTGACGGTCAATTGGAATTAAAACGGGATTATGCAGGTAGTCCCAGTGTTTATAACGTTAGGGTTCGTGATCTTCCTTACCCTGACCAGCTTGATGATTTTGGCGTTGGCGATGCCACGGCTACGTCAAATCTGGATGGTGCGGGTAATCTTACGCCCGGTACCACATACTATTATACCGTAATTGCTGTAAACAACAACGGAAAGTCAACGGGTTTTGAATTCAATCAAACAGTGGCTGCCGGTGATGACTCGATGGTTATCGATTGGTCAGCTTATGCTGACTTGGCTGACGCTACCAGCATTAGTATTTACCGAACCACAGTTCCTGGTGATTACACCTCGGGGAGCAATGGTTTAATTGCTAATGTTGATGTTACAGGTGGAACCACAACATATACAGACCTTGGTGCAGCGCCTTTAAATAATGAGAATCCACCTACTGTAAATACAACCATTCCTAATATCTGTTTGAAAGTATTTGGAACATCAACGTTTACTGTGAATAATGGTACAGCCTCAACCATTCAGGCGGTTGATGTGTTTACGCCTACTGTAACAGGCATTGACTTTGATCCTGTTGCACTGACTTTAATTACTGACCCCAATACTGGTATTGTGACCGGCATTTCCGATTTAGGAGGGGGTGGAGTTACAATTTCAACCGGCCAGGGTGGCTTGGTTGGTGATCCTGATGGCACGGGGCCCTTGACATCATCGACATTGATAATTGAAACTCGTGATACGCAACATGCAACGAGTATTACTGCCTACGATTCCCAAGGTGGAAGACATACAATAACGATCACTTTCACAAAGAGCTGGGAAAACAATATGTGGTATTGGGAGGCCTCTGTCAGCGGTAACGAGGAAATTCGCACTGGCGGTTCAGGTAGTGTTAATTTTAATGCTGACGGTTCCTTGGCCTCATTTAATTTTGAGGGTGGAGCTACTTCATTAAGAATAGAACCGAACAATGGGGCGGAGGAAATGGACATAACTATTTTGGCTGGAACGCCTGGTGGTTATGATGGTCTTACAGGTTTTGCCGCCTCATCGACCGCTACTGCCCGCTCACAGGATGGGTATGGTCTTGGTGTTCTGGCTAATATCTCAATTGACTCCTCAGGAACGATAACCGGCATATTTACAAATGGTGTTTCCCGGGTGCTGGCTCAGATTTACATTGCCGATTTTAACAATCCAGCCGGTTTAATAAAAGCTGGTAAAAATCTGTATCAAAGCTCTGCCAACTCTGGTAATGCCATTTTAGGTGTGCCCGGTTCTACGACATCCTCGACTATTACATCGGGAGCGCTGGAGATATCAAATGTTGACCTGGCTCAAGAGTTTACCAATATGATCGTATCCCAGAGGGGCTTCCAAGCCAACGCCAGAGTGATAACAACCTCTGATGCAATGTTGCAAGAGCTGGTAAACCTTAAAGGGTAATTGATGGTTAAGGGGGAGGGGTTGAACCTCCCCCTTTAAAGGAAATTGACAATGATTAAACTGACAAGACTCAACGATTCGGAACTTGTGATAAATACCGACTTGATAGAATACATCGAGGCTATTCCGGATACTATTATCAGTCTGACCACAGGGAAAAAGATAATGGTAAAAGAGACCGTTGATGATGTGATTAACAAAGTGGAGAATTTTAAGAGAAGGACCAATCAGATAGAAATAAAAGATGAAAAGGTGAGGTGAATATGGCTGAGGTTGAACAGGTGACAACATCGAAAAGCCCGAAAACCGACGAGGAAACCCCTAAGGAAACTGAAAAAAAGAAGAAAGGATTAAATCTCAAACTGATAATGATTGTTGTTGTTCAATTGTTATTGGCTGGTGGTGCATTCTTTGTGGTTACGAAATTCATTAAACCTGATCCAGCATTACAGATGGTAGTAAAAGAAAAAGAAGAAGAACCGGTTGTTAGCGAGGGTAATGCTGAAACACAGATTTACCTTCTGGAGGACCTCATTGTTAATCCGGCAGGTACTAAAGGCAGCCGCTATCTATCTGTTTCGATAGGTGTGGAGATGGCAGCTGAGCCAAAGGGGAAAAGCGGTGGCCATGGAGATGGTAATGAATCCAACCCGCTTAATGAGAGAAAACCTCAACTGAGGGATGCATTGATTAGTATACTTTCGGCCAAGACGATAATGCAGTTAACCACGGTTGAAGAAAAGGAACGGATAAGGCAGGAGATATTAGAAACGTTCCGCCGTGTTTTAGACCCAAAGCCTGTTTATCAGATTTATTTTGTTGATTTTGTATTGCAATAGTTATGGCGAAGATATTATCACAGGATGAAATCGATGATCTTCTGAGCAACGTGGCCACTAATGGTGAAGGCTCAGAGCTTTTAGAAAAAGCATCGGCTAAAGCGGATATATTGGGTAAAGCTGTAGCTTACGATTTTAAACATCCCAATCGTCTCTCCAAAGACCAGATGCGAACCCTGGAATCCCTTCACTCTAACTTTGCCGGTCATTTCCGTTCTGCGCTTTCAGGGATTACCAGATCGGTGGTTGATGTTGACCTTTTATCGGTTGACCAGATTACCTATTCCGAATTCATAATGTCTTTGATGTCACCATCATGCACTTATGTTTTTACATTATCACCTCTGGATGGTGTGGGCATTATGGATTTCAATCCCTCGGTTGTATTTGCATTTGTTGACCGGATGTTTGGTGGAGTAGGAAAGACATTGAATGCCGAGCGGGAGCTAACGGGTATAGAAAAATCTATTATGAAGAAGATTGTCTCCCGCAGTTTTAAAGAGTTAGAAAAAACCTGGGAAAGCATACTACCAGTCAATATTAAACAATCAGCCTTTGAATCAAATCCACAGTTTATCCAGGTTGTACCGCAGGGTGAAACGGTTATTGTGATATCATTACAATTAAAGATGATGTCTTCATCGGGGATAATGACCATTTGTTACCCATATCTGACCCTTGAAGGGGTTGTCGAAAAATTATCAGCGCAAAAAAGTATGGATAAAAACAAAAAAATAGTGGACAAAGACAACCGGTTAATGAATGCAAAAAGGCTTGTTCCAGTTCAGACATATGTGAAAACGGTTCTTGGCAATACCACCCTTACTGTGCGCGATCTTATAAATATAAAAGCGGGAGATGTTATTAAGCTGGACCAACGGATTTATCAGGACGTCGACGTTTATGTTGGAGATAAGTTAAAGTTTCATGGTAAACCGGGTTTATCCGGCAACCAGTTAGCAGTAAAAATAACGAATTATCATTGAGGATTAATTATGGTTGAAGAAAAACAACAAGCAGACAGGTCTGACTCCAAGACGGGGAAGCCTCCTGATTCTCCGCCTGTCGACATGTCCGCTTCACCCGAAAAGGAAGAGGTCAAGATACCGGAGATGGACGTTCCCCAATCAGAATCGGCCAGTGGGGAACAATCAGAAGCACAAGTACAGGTAAAAGATATTCAACAAGAGGTTTCAGAGAAAGAATCTCCTGATTCTGCTGGGGAAACGGCTGAGGCAAAAATTATGGAAACACCGGAGAGAGATTCTACTTTGGCTCCAGATAATGCTGAGACCACGCCGGCAATGGAGGATCAACCTCTTGTCGAGAAGCCATCATTTAAACAGCTCAAACCCGAGGATAAAGAGAAAGTCCGAAATATCAATATGCTGTTGGATGTTTCCTTGCCGGTTTCCATTGAGCTGGGGCGGACCAATATGGCTATTGAGGATATCCTAAACCTTGGCCCCGGGTCCGTGGTAGAGTTGGACAAATTAGCAGGTGAACCGGTTGACCTTTTAGTCAATAATAAGCTCCTTGCTAAAGGTGAGGTAGTTGTGGTTGATGAGAATTTCGGTTTACGTGTTACCAGCATGATTTCTCCTCAGGATAGGATTAGGAGCCTGAAATGAAAACACTGAGGCTCTTACCTGGAATATTGATTTTACATGGCCTAACATACGCTCAAGATACACTAAAAACTGTTCCAGTTCTCCCCGAAATAGATT
The DNA here is from genome assembly GCA_002085375.1 of candidate division Zixibacteria bacterium 4484_95. GTDB lineage: Bacteria > Zixibacteria > MSB-5A5 > UBA10806 > 4484-95 > 4484-95. The sequence goes on from NATP01000095.1 coordinate 14,299, forward strand.
ATAACCCGAGTATTGCAGGTATTCTATTCAAACTTATCCTATCACTGGTGGTCATTGTTGGTTTGATTTATTTATCCATTTTCATGTTGAAAAGGTTAAGCAACAGGACATTTTCTAACAGCGAAAACTTGGTTAAGGTTATCGCTAAATCTCATCTTACACCCAAACAAAGCCTTTTTATTGTAAAACTTGGATTGTCCTATAATGTATTGGGAGTCAGTGAATATTCAGTAAGCTTTATCAAGGAATTAGCTCCAGAAGAGGTCGAATCTCTCAAACAGAGTCCTGAAAAACCAAAAAGTTTTCAGAACGTTTTAAAATCCGTTTTAAAAAGATGAAGATACTTAAGGTCGCCTTAATTTGTTTGATACTCATAACGGTATTGGGCGAAATCTCCTTTGCCCAGACCCTTCCCAAAATCACAGTGGGTGTAGAGGAGGCAAAAGACGCCAAAGACCTCTCGGTTACACTTCAGATACTCCTTTTACTTACAGTCCTGACCTTAGCTCCGGCGATTATTATAATGTTGACCTCATTTGTCAGGATAGTGGTGGTTTTTTCGTTTTTACGGAATGCTATCGGGACGCATCAAATGCCCCCTAATCAGTTGATGGTTGGTTTGGCTTTAATCCTTACGCTATTTGTTATGGCGCCAACTATAACTAAAATCAATGAAACCGCCCTTCAGCCATACCTTAAAAATGAAATAACCCAGAAGAAGGCTTATGATGTGGGTGTTCAACCCATAAGGGAGTTTATGTTAAAACAGGTGCGTGAAAAAGACCTGGCGCTATTTGTCTCTTTTGCAGGAATACCTCAACCCCAGTCGGCAAATGAGCTGCCAACATATATAATTATTCCAGGTTTCGTTATCTCCGAGCTCAGGATAGCCTTTCAGATAAGCTTTATCATATTTATACCATTTCTGATAATCGATATGGTGGTAGCGTCGGTTTTGATGTCGATGGGGATGTTGATGTTACCGCCGATTATGGTGTCACTACCGTTTAAGATACTGTTGTTCGTTTTAGTTGATGGCTGGTATTTGTTAATAAAGTCGATGCTGACAAGTTTTCACTGACGGATTTTAATTGACAGGTAAGGGGTAATATTATGGATATGCAATATGTAATTTCTGTAGGACGTGCAGCTATTTTCACCACCTTTATGGTGGCATCGCCGATGCTGGTTTTTTCTCTGATAATCGGGCTGGGTGTGGCTATTATTCAGGCGATAACCCAGATTCATGAAATGACACTGACCTTTATCCCCAAAATTATAGCTGTAGCAGTTGCTTTAGTTATCTTTCTTCCCTGGATGATAAAGACACTTCTAAGTTTTACAGTTCAGCTTCTGTCGATGATACCATCGATGGCTTATTAGGTCTTATTCCTGCACGGCAGACCTCTCGGTCTGCTGATATCAAAGGCTTCTAGAGGACATGTGCCATCCACGATACCAGACTATTTTTTTGGAAAAAGCTTCATCTATAGACTGGAATATTTTTCCCACAAATTAGAATAGACCATAGAAACATCCCTGAAAACTTCATCTATCTTATTGAATTACAATAGGTTGTGAATATATGCCGGGAGTAGTCCTTCAGGCATAAGCTTTGCTCAAGCACTGATAAGGAGGATTGTGCCTGATGACTTTTCTGCAACTGGGTGCGCTTGAATTTGAGAAGCTGTTGTTCGTTGTCTTACGGGTTGGTGGAATAATGACCGTGGCTCCCGTGTTTGGCCACCGGAATATCCCCAAGATGCTTAAAATCAGCATTATTTTCATAATAAGTATAGTAATACTGCCGACAGTTCCTTCCTTACCTGTAAATTTACCTTCTGATTTATTCAGTCTAATTGGCATTCTGGCAAAAGAGGTAACTGCCGGTTTACTTATTGGGTTTACCTCTTTACTTCTTTTTTTTGCGGTTCAGTTTGGTGGTAACATTATCGGCCTGCAGATGGGGTTCGGTATCGTTAATGTCATTGACCCGAATTCATCAGCTCATGTTCCGATAATTGGCCAGTTTCAGTTCTTACTGGCAATATTGATTTTTCTGGCCATCGATGGCCATCACCTTGTCCTCTCAGCAGTAATAAACAGTTTTCAGGCGATACCTCTTGGACAGATAAATTTCAGCAAGCTTTCTGCAGAGATCATCGTCCGAGCTGGCGTTGATACTTTAGCCTCAGCTATCAAGCTGAGCGCTCCCTGCATTGTTACCTTGTTTTTGGTGGATGTAGCTATGGGGATAGTGGCACGTACCGTTCCCCAGATGAATATATTTATTGTTGGGTTTCCATTGAAGATCAGCATTGGTTTGGTGATGTTGGGTATATCGTTCCCGTTTGTTGGGTATGTATTTACCAAGCTTCTTCAGGGTTTAAATGCAGATCTTGATTATCTCATCATGGCAATGCGGCCGGTGTAATTTATGGCAGAGGAATATAGCCAGGACGAAAAAACTGAACAGCCAACTCCCCGGAGGCGGGAAAAGGCTAGGAAAAGAGGTCAGGTTGCCCGCTCTCAGGAGCTCAACTCGGTGGTTGTCATCTTCTTTGGTGTTCTGGCTCTGATGATATTCTCCAGCTATATATTTTCG
>NATP01000096.1 GCA_002085375.1 candidate division Zixibacteria bacterium 4484_95
CATCGTAAGTAGTGTAATCGAGTTTTGTATCAACCCCCTTATCGTAAAGCCAGATTTTCTCCGAGGCCTTGGTATCATCAAAAACAACCATTTTCTTGGAGCCAACTATCGTTAGCTTCCGCTCCTTATGAGGATCAAGCCAGCTAACATGAACATGCGCCATCGTTTTATCATCAAAATGCATCGTCATAAAACACACGTCCTCGATACCCTTCTGAATATAATATGAACCGGTAGCTGTTACCCTTTTGGGAAATTTACCAAGCAAAAATATTATCAGGGAAATGTCATGAGGAGCAAAACTCCACAACGAATTTTCATTATCTCTGACTTTGCCAAGATTAATCCTCGAGGAGTAAAGATAGTAAACTTCTCCTAAAATACCATCCTTGATATATTGTTTTAATAAAAGGCTGGCGGGATGGTATTCCATTATATGCCCTACCATTAAAATCCGGTCATTTTTTTCTGCCAGTTCAACCAGACTTTTCCCCTCATCAATGCTTAACACCAGCGGTTTCTCCACAAAAACATCCTTACCAGCTCTTATTGCCTCCATCGCTATCTGATAATGCATCGCCGGAGGTGTGGCTATAACAACAGCCCTAATTTTATCATCCTTTATGATATCTTCATACTTGTTAGTAATAACGACTCCGGGGAACATCTCCGAGGCTTTAGCACGTTGAGTAGCATCAATATCACAAGCAACCTTCACGTGGCACTGATTAAGCATGATAAAATTTCGTAAAAGATTTTTCCCCCAGGCGCCAAGTCCGACCTGGCCAATCTCAATTGGTCCGGTCATTATCCTCTCCCTTCTTTCTCATAAATAAAGACCTCAAAGCATAAAAATCATCCTTGACCGTTACCAAAATCTTATCCAACTGGCGATATGTTTCTGTGTCGTTCCGTTTATTTCTATCAACAAACTCCTTTACAAAAACAGCCACTGTGGTTAGCAAAAAACTCAACAACCCGGCCATTACAGCCATCATGCTTCTTCGGGGACGGCTTTTCACCTCGGGGACCGTCGGAGGGTCAAGTATCTGAATCGTGGGTGTATCCTTTTTTTCCTGTATCTTCACTTTTTCATATTCCTGGGTAAGAAACTCATAGATAGTTTCCTGAATCTTCAATTGGCGTGTTAATCGGACCAGTTGTAAACTCAAATCGGGAGCTTCCGAAAACGGTATTGAAAGCTCTCCTTCCTTTTTGTTATTTGAGGCGCCCTCTTCTAATATATTGATCTGCTTCTTTATCTCGTCAATTTTGGCCTCCTGTCGTTTTACCTCGGTATGAGTAGGTAAAAAGGAGCGCTTTAAAACCCCAAGTTCAATCTCCGCAAGAAAAAGCTGTTTCTTCAACTCAGCTAAATTGTCTATCATAGCCCGCATCTGGTCATCTAAAGAAATTGCTTTATGCTCTTCCTGAAAAGCACGATAATCTTCCTCTGCTTTGGTTAATTCTATCTTTGTCTGAGCAAGTCTCTCCTCAATAAAGTGGCGGGTTGCTGTCGCCCTTAAAAGCAGAACTTCGTTATTGACCTTGTTTAACTCCTCAATAAAAGAGTTAACCACAGAAGCAGCAAGTTCTGGATCTTTGTCTTCAAAGCTTACTCTGATTATACCCTCGGGTTCAACTTTTACATTTAGGTGGCTGGCCAAAATTTTCAGTGCTTTTTCGAGCGAACCAACACCGTAAATTTTTTGGAAATCATGTTTTTTAACGACGCTTTCAGATACAATCCGACTTCGTAAAATAGAAGCATATAGGTCCGAGGGGGTGGCAAAGGCCGGCAGAGCCATTTTGTATGAAGATAGAGCTCCAGCTAAACCGCCACCTAAAATTGATGAAGCAAATCCAAAACCGGGCGTTTCCTCCTCAGGGGGAAATATCGAGGCACGGGATATATACCAATTTGGAAGGAAAAAGGAAACTATTAATATGAAAATGGATGCCGTCAGAAAATTTATCACAAGCAAACGACGCCATTTAACAATCACTGATAATATGTCCCACAAACTCGCCCCATCTTTTTTAATATCATTCATAATAGCCTATTTTGTGGCCTCCCTTATAACTAAATAAACTGTGGCTGTACTTCCCAGAAAAGATACAACATCCTTTATGACAGTCCAGTATTTAATCTTCTGCTTCTCTGGAACAAGAATAACATCACCAGGATCGATCTTGGTTTTTCGGTTGGTTTTTTTCCACTCACCGGTAACGCCCTTGATAATCCTCGCTTTCCTCTTATCGGCACGGAAACTATAACCACCGGCAAGCTTTATATAATCAAGATAATTGTATTGAGGATGATAGCTTAGCATACCAGGATTGGCAACTTCTCCAGAAACAACCACTACTTCGCTCCTTCTGGGGATATAGATAATATCACCATCACGTAATATGATATCACCTTCCTTATTGTTACTAAACAGATCTTTGAAATCCACAGAAACCCGACCAGGGTCTTCCCTAGATTTTATCTTGAAATACTCATATTCAAGATCAGACATATCCGCTACCGGTATCTGCTTTAATCTTTCAAACTCCCTATCTTTGGTGTCATTGGAGATATACCTGGTCATTACAGCCTCAGTTAAAGAGGATAGCTTCGTAAAGCCTCCCGCTTTTTCAATTATCTCTGTTAAATAAGTGGAATCATGCTCTATGGCATAAAAACCGGGAAACATTACTTCGCCAATAATTAATACTTGTTGCTTTTCATGATAATACTTAACCGTTCTGATATATATCCTGTCATCTGGCAATAGATGTATATCCGGGCTTTTTCCTGTTAAGATATCTCCCAACGCTATAACCGTTTTGGAGGTGGTTCTGTCATCCTCGTTAAATCGAACCAGCTCCGCCTTTGCAGTCTCCGCATCAATAGATAATCCATGAGCCAAACCGATTAAATCTTTTAATGAATCTCGCGGAGAATATTCGAAATATCCAGGATTTCTCACTCCACCAAAAATCCCATATAGATTCACATCTTCTTCTCTTAGCGGTACAAAAATCCTATCACCATCGGTCAACTTATAATTGTACCTAAGGTCACCCGCCTGTTCAAAAATCAAAACATCAGCCGTATCTATTCCGCCATCAATATGGCTTACAATAATTCTCCTATGAGAAGCGATTCCGGGAGGAAATTCCACCTTCTTTTTTGGCCTCTGCCAACGATTGAGCTCCTTATCCTCATTAGCAAAACCTCCAGCTTTTAAAATAACCTCGGAAACACGAGTTGAACCATTGGCCTCGTAAACACCAGGGCAATTGACCGCCCCTGTGACATAAACCCTGAATTTACGCAAACCGGTCAAATCAGATGTCACGTGGATATTTTTATAACGCTTAAGCACCATCTTTTTTATACGAGACTTTACTTCATCCAAATACAGACCTGAAACGTCAATTGGCCCGATATTTGGAAACAGAAGTTTACCCTCAGGGGTAACCTTTAGATCGTATTGCGCCTGAAGGTTTCCCCAGATAAAAATAGTCATTTCGTCACCTGGCCCAATTCGGTAGGTCTTTGGATCGATAGGTGTATCCAGCGCTATAGTCTCACCAGCTTTTAGTTCAGTATAACCCAAAGCTTCTTGAGGTTTAAGCAAGATCTCCTCTTGGGAAAAAGACAAATCTACCAAAGCCAAGGATAGGATAACTATCAGAATACCATAAAGAATATGAGTATTGAATAAAGAGAAAACATTTTTCTTACAGCTATAATTTTTGCAACTCAAACTCAACCATCCATCGTTTTATTCACCTGCCCCCTAGTTTATCCCAAGGCAATATTAAATTTTTAAATATATATTTTATAATTTAACAGTCAAGGTTTTTCATTTAAAGAGTTTTCCTGAAAAACAATTTGCGTTGGTCTAAATAAATAGTCCTTCTTTTGTTGATAATTCATATTAATCATTGCTGTCTGTTTTTTGCCATAGTTTCACCATCGATATGTATTTATCACGGGTGCTTTTAGCTTTTTCTTCTGATTTTGACTCAACCTGGAGAAAAAATAAGGCTTTATTATGATTAGGTTTAATCAAAACATTACTTCCACCGTCCGAAAACCTCACACCGTCGACCAGGACTCGCTTTTTCCTGGCAGTATGCTCCATCAGCCGTCGCATCACCAACCCCTTCTTCGACCAACTGCAGGGAATCTCCTTTTGCAAAATTTTCACCCTTGACCATCTTCCCTTAATCTCACCTAAACGTTTACCCGTTTTCGCCATGAGCTCCAATATCTTAGCAAGAGCAAACATTGCATCAGTGCCAACCTGAAAACCAGGGAATATAAATCCTCCTTTCGTCCCACCAACAAAATCAGCCCCTCCTTTGTGAAGGGCATCCATCATCGCCAGGTGATTATCAGAGATTCTCTCAACTTTCGTGTTGTGCAATGAGGCTATCGCCTCAACCCCCGAAGAGGCAACCACAGGAACAGCGATTTTATCACACGAATTTACCTCCAGATAAAGGGATAAAACCTTTAAGAGTAAAGTCTGGTTATCGATCATGACACCATTTTCATTAAAGGCGATTAGCTTCTCCGCACCCGGCCCAATTAAAAATCCTGCATCAGCCTTCAATGATTTCACGATTGTTGCCAGTCTCTTCTGGGCTTTCTGTCTCTCCTTAACAAAATAATAAACCCTGTCAGGTTCAAGTGGTGCGTTAATGGATATAACATCTATGTCGAGGGCTCCAAGAATCGCTGGAAGTATCTCTGAGGCTCCTCCAAAAGAAAAATCAATAATCACTTTCATTTTCGCCTGACGGATAACATCAGCTTCCAAAGCTTGCAAAAAACTCTCTCTATAATAATCTATAACTCTTTCCGGAAATTCAATTTTGCCGGTCTGTTCCATATTTGCCCGCTTGAAATCTTCTCGCAGGAATAACCGCTCAATTGCTTTGGACTTGCTCACCGGTATATCATAACCACCGGAATCGAAAAAGACTATATCCATCCGACGATTACCCTCAGGCGATAATCTGGCATAAATCCCGCCTTCTTCTTTCTGAAAACTTAACTGACAGCGAAGCACAGGTATAGGTACAGTTCTCAACTCAGCGGCATTTACGCCAGTCGAAATCAGTCCTGAAATCAAAGCCCTGGTAATCATCCTAGATGAGCGCGCAGCATCTCTGCTTAAAAGAACGGTTCTGTTTTGACCTACTACCGCTCCATAGGCCGCACCAAGACGAGCAGCAAATTCCGGTGTAATTTCAACATTGGCAATACCAGTCACCTTCGAATCAGTAAACAATTCCTTAGTCCAGCGTTCACCCCAGACTAAGCTTGATGACAAAACCGCGCCCGATTCAACCTCTTTTGCAGGCCAGACCTTTACGTTGGCTTTTACCCTGGCCTCACTGCCCACCCTGGCATCATCTGAAATTATGGCATTCTCCTCTACAACCGCTTCTTCACCTATTATGACACCATTGCAGATTATCGCCTCAGATACATTAGACCTGGGTCCAATCGAGACCTTATCCCACGCCACCACTCTATTAAGAACAGCCTCACGGCCAACAATAGAATCAGAACCAATTACGCTATTAAATAATCTTGCCCTCGGCCCAATCTTAACTCTATCGCCTATGATTACGGTGCCTGAAAAATTTGCTCTTGGCGATATCATGGTATCCTTACCCAACCAGATATTGGCTCCGTCTTTACTTATCTTCTTCCCAAACGGTCTAAGCTTTATCACCCCCTCAAGAAGGTCTTGATGAGCTTTGAAATACTCACTGGCATTACCTATATCTCGCCAGTAACCATCAGCCACATAACCATATAACCGCCTCTTCTGGGCAAGCATCAAAGGAAAAAGGTCCTTGGAAAAATCAAACTCAACTGATTCCGGAACCAGTTTTAGAACCTCAGGCTCAAGAATATATATACCGGTGTTAACGGTATCGGAAAATACCTGTCCCCAGGTGGGTTTTTCTAAGAATCTGGTGATACGTCCCTTTTCATTGGTTATAACAACTCCATAGGCAAGAGGGTCTTCCACACGTGTAAGCACAATCGTCGCCTCAGCCTTACGCCTACAATGGAATTTAAAAACCTCCGATAAGTCGATATCAGTAGCCACATCACCTGAAATTATCAAAAACCTTTTGGTAAGATGGCTCTGAGCGTTTTTTACCGAGCCGGCAGTCCCAAAATTGGACTTGGACATCACATAATTGATATTGACACCGAAATTTGAACCGTCACCAAAATATTTTCTTATTTGTTCCGCCTGAAAATATAGTAAGGCTGTTATATCTATAAGCCCATGACTCTTCAAAAGCTTTATCAGGTGTTCCATTAAAGGGTAGCTACCAAGTTTCACCATAGGTTTTGGTACGTTCAGAGTCAACGGCCTTAAACGGGTACCGAAACCACCCGCCATTATTACAGCCTTCATCCAATCACCCTTTCCATATTAAAAAATTTATCACCAATAAATTGATTATTCAAGTCAAATCCATCCATTCAGTATCAAAACCCTTGCAACACTCTCATTTTTCTATAAGTAAATACTTTCATGAGTCAATGACCGATATCCTTACCAATCACAACGTTATAAAAATCAACAAATACATGATATATCACACAAACATCCTCCAGAAAACCGTAAAAATAATCAATATCAGAAGCACCAATGCAAACAGACCATCTTTTATTTCACCTTTTTTCATAAGCAATATCATTGCTACTGTAACACCAGTAAATGGCGTCGCCATTGCTAAAACGACTCCGATTTTAACTAACAGTGTTGCAGGATCATCGCCAATATACCACATAACCATAGCCAGGATTAACACGAACACCATAACGATACCGCCTCCATATAAAATCAAGGCTATTGTCCTGGAGATATTCATAAGATCTTTACTCCTAATCCCTTCAACCCAACTTGCAAACCAGCATAGACAATAACCACAATAAATAAGAGCTTAATCGTTGTTGACTTGAGTTTACCGGCCACAGTAGCTCCGTATGTCGAACCTATAAGTGTGCCAATAATTAACGGACCGACAAATTTGTAATCTATAAAGCCTTTAAAAAAGTAAACCAGACTACCAGCAGAAGCAGTAATTCCTATCATATAGGTTGATGTAGCAGTGGCAACTTTGATCGGAAGTTTTAATATTAAGTGCAAGATCGGTACCTGAACAACACCTCCACCAATTCCCAAAAACGATGAGACCATTCCTACAACAGATGATAACCCTAAAGCAGAGAGCTTGCGTTTTAAAGTTGGTTTATTATAATTAATGTCATCCTGATTGCCCTCGGCGTCTTGTTTTTTAAGAGCTATACTTACCGCGGCATAAAATAAAACAAGGGCGAATATTATGCTTATAACTTGAGGTTTTACGATGATAGCTAAAAGGCATCCACTTACTGCTCCAATCACCGTAGTAGTCTCAAGGAACAATCCCATCCTGAAATCAGCAACACCCCTGGTCAAATATTTAGCTGCTCCACCGATGGAGGTAGCACATACCGCACACAGACTTGTAGCTACAGCGGTCTTAATGGGAAATCCAAAAACGAGATTCAAAACCGGCACCATGATTATACCTCCACCCAAACCAACCAAAGTTCCGAAAAAACCAGCACCCAAACC
>NATP01000097.1 GCA_002085375.1 candidate division Zixibacteria bacterium 4484_95
AATGCATAAATTCTGGTATAACCTGGTGACTGGTCAGTAACATAAACAAACTCACAAAGCCCATTTCCATCGACATCAACAAGGTATGGGATAACTGAATAATTTCCCAGGTCAGGTAAAAGCCATACTCTGTGCCATCCATAAGTATCATCATACTTATATATTCCAATATTGCTGTTTGATGAAAAGGCAAATTCATTTATACCATCACCATCAATATCGCCCACAGCTATACCACCCAATCCCCATGGCTGGCCTGGCAGTGAATCAAAATAAATAGCTTCATACTGGTTGTCGCCGACCGCCTCATAAACCTTGAAAAAGAAGCCGCCGGCTGAGTAATCTTTGCTTCCCGATACCCACTCGCCGAATCCATCACTATCTGTATCGCCTATGAATTTGTGCATAAAGGCATTGGGATGGCCAATATCATCCTCCCACACAAGCTCGAAAGAATCATCTGCAACAGTCTCATAAACATTGAGAATACCATATATACCCCCGCCTATTACCTCGTTTAAGCCATCCCCATCAATATCACCAGAGGCAAAATCCCCCGGTCCATTTGGAGATTGCCAACTTATTGGTGGTTTTTCGATAAAATTGTTATCTCCATTATTCTCAAAAATCTGAATCTTATTGAAATCAATATTGTTAATAAATGAAACCTCCATTACACAATCGCTATCAAGGTCTGAAATTCTAGGCCAGACCCTAAAATTGCTTTCTAAGGGTGTTATCGCCCAAACCAGAGAATCGGGAAAACTGCCAGCCTGCTGTTGCTCATATAAGTATATACTTCTACTCCATTTTGTTAAAACTTCTATCAACGAATCTCTATCGGCATCCCCTAAGTTATACACTATATTACTACTGTCAATCCTGAATACTTCTGTAAAATTAAAATTGCCTTGATTTTCCAGTATTTTTAAGGCACAATCATCGATACCATCCCCGCCGATAATCTCAATTAGGTCGTTTTGGTTGAAATCATAAACCTGAATATCTGCTATAAGATGCATTGGTAAAATAGCCACAAGTTCAAAAATAAGGCTGTCCTGTTGTGGTTCAAGCTCCCAGCCATTTATTACAGGCGTGCCCTCTATTAAATATGTATCCTCAATGCCGGTATAAATATCTCTAACTGTTACAAGATTGCCATCTACTTTGACCAGTTCAAGCCCTTCGGGAAGGTTGTAGTCCACCTGAGCAAAAAGCAGGGTTGGTAAAATTAATATTAATACCAAGGTTTTCATGGAAGCCTCTAATTTTTACAAATATAACATAAATAACCAATAATTACAATCTTTAAAATAAAACCGGGCGCCCCTCCGAACGCCCGGCACATAGATTTAATCTATTTCAAGAGGCTTTACTTACACTTTGAAAAACCACACAGTGGACAGGAGATACATCCCGACTCGGAAATCAGCTTGGCGCCACAATCGGGGCATCTCATAGTTCCCAGGTCGGGCTCCTGTTTAAGCGTTTTGCCATTACCGAAATGGCGGTGCAGAACCTTGGCGATTGCATCGGGCATGGAGCGTATCAGGCCACCATTACCGAAAACCTGTGAATCACCACCGATGCCCTTGAGCTGTTCGATTATCTCTTCGACCGGCACACCTGAACGCAAAGCGAGCGATATCAACCGGCAGACCGCCTCGGTGTCGGCCATGGTATCATGCCCCGATTTACCTATCTGGGCGAAAACCTCAAACGGCTGCCCTTGGTAGGTGTTTATGGTGATATAAAGGTTGCCAAAGCCGGTCTTTATCTTTTCGGTGAAACCATGAAGCGTCTCCGGCCGCTCCCTGACAATAGGGATTTCGTCAGATATGGGTTCGACAGTCTTTTTAGTTGAAAGCACCTGATGGGGACGACTTCCATCACGATAGATAGTAATACCCTTGCACTCCAGGCTGTAGGCAAGCTCATATGCCTGCCTGACATCATCAACTGTAGCCTCATTGGGTAGGTTTATCGTCTTGGAAACGGCGTTATCGGTATATTTCTGGAAAGCATCCTGCATCCTTATATGCCATTCGAATGAAACATCGTGGCTGGTGACAAAGATATTTCGCACCTCTTGGGGGATTTCATCGAAATCAGCGATGGAGTTATGTTCGGCAATTTTCTCAATCAGCTTGTCGGAGTAAAATCCCATCTGTTTGGCTTTTTGCTCGAAATAAGGATTGACCTCTATTAGGTGGTCATTATCCATTACGTTTCGCTCATAACAAATGGCAAACAATGGTTCTATACCGGATGAGCAACTGGCAATTATAGAGATTGTGCCAGTGGGCGCAATGGTAGTAACTGTGGCATTTCTACGGGGTATTCCGGAACCTGTTTTCTGATTGAAGAAATCGGATTTCTCCCAGTTGGGGAAATTACCCCTGATGCGAGCTAATTGCTGGGAAGCTAAATCGGCCTCATTTTGTATGAAGGCCATCACCTTCTCGGCTAATTTTAAAGCCTCCTCCGAATTGTAAGGTATTTCAAGCATCACCAGAAGGTCAGCCCAACCCATGACACCCATTCCAATCCGTCGGTTGGCCTTAGTGTTTGTGTCGATTTCAGGAATGGGGTATTTGTTTGCATCAATGACGTTATCTAAAAAATGTATAGACCGATGAACGGTTCTTTTTAGTTTGTCCCAATCGATTTCAGAGCGGAAAAGGTCAGACCCGGGAGAGACACCGACCGTTGTTTTAATCATTTTAGAGAGGTTGATAGAGCCCAGATTACAACTTTCATAAGGCAGAAGGGGTTGTTCCCCACATGGGTTGGTGGCTTCGATAAGGCCAATATTTTTGGTTTTTTCCTTTTTGTTAATTTTGTCGAGAAATACTACACCCGGTTCGCCGGTTCTGTGGGCATGATTGACAATAGCATCAAAAACCTCTCTGGCGTCAAGAGATTGAGGTGTACCATCCTTGATAAACTGTTTGCCTGTACGGGGGTCTATTAGCGGGTAGGTGGTGTTCTCTTTGACCGCTTTCATGAAGGCATCAGTTATACCTACAGATATATTAAAATTAGTAAGCTCTGTAATATCGTCTTTACAGGTTATAAAATCCATTATATCGGGGTGATCAACCTGCAATATTCCCATATTGGCTCCTCTTCGGGTGCCACCCTGTTTGACAGCTTCAGTAGCGGCGTTGATCACTTTCATAAAAGAAATAGGGCCGGAGGCAACACCTGATGTTGAGGCAACCGGTGAGTTTTTTGGGCGGAGCCGGGAGAATGAGAAGCCGGTTCCACCGCCCGATTTATGTATCAAAGCGGTTGCTTTGACAGCATCAAAAATAGATTCCATGGAATCTTCAATAGGGATGACGAAACATGCTGAGAGTTGTCCTAAGGGTCTGCCAGCGTTCATCAGAGTTGGTGAGTTAGGCATAAATTCAAGTTCGGCTATCATATTATAAAATGCCAAAGCAGTCTGCTCAACCTCCTCGGGGGTTGCACCGTAGTTAAGGTCGGGCTCGGCAATGGCTCGAGCCACTCGCATGAATAGCTGTTCGGGCGTTTCAATTATCTGTCCGTTGTCATCCTTTGCCAGATAACGGCGACGAAGTACAGCAAGCGAATTCTCCGTAAGCTGAGATTTCGTACCCGTTGCCTTTATATCCATATTTCCCTCCTCCAAGATCATGTTAAAACGGTATATAAGCCCCTTCAAGCCATATTAGTACCATGGGCTTAGGTTTCGATTTCACCGGTCGCTGACATATTTTTTTCATCTATGACAAAGTCTCCGAAAACAATAGGGGCTTCCCTTTTCATTATTTTAAGCATTTCGATAGCAATTAGCCTTATTTCCCAATGGGCCCTCTGATTTGTTCTAACCCAGAAAAAGTGTCTTAGTTCCCGGAAATTAGCGGTAATTACTATTTCCGAGGTGGTGCCATTTGGAAGAATATACCGGGCATCCTCAGGAGGTATACCGGCATCAAGCATCTTTTCATATAGCTGGTAACATAAATCCACCTGTTTTTTATATTTTTCGGTAAAATCGAAGTCGTCGCCAATAAAAGTTGGTGGTGTCACAAATTCGAAATCCTTAGTTTTTTGCCGTCCGGGCTTATCAGCATAACATACATAGCGCTGACTTTCCTGTGATGGTGATATAAATCTATGACGTACAAGTTCATGAGTAAACACCCTCGAACCACCTTTTATCCTGAAAGTAGCATGAGCATGTTCTAAAACAGAATGATGTTTCTTACGGAGGATTTTCTTTATTAACTCCTCAGTCGATTTGGGTGGATCATATCGGTGAAATGAGAGGTAACAGGTTCGACAGGCTCTTTCAATTAAATCCTCAGCTCCGGGAGTAATTTTTTCTAATGTTACCAATTTATTGACATTCAGTTTGTTAGCGGCACTTAGCATAACCGAACCGTTGCATAAAATAGTTTCCCAAACTCCATCACGTAGAACCACTTCTGAGAGATTTTCAGCTTTTTTTAAGTCACAGCCAAAGGCTGGCTGGTTTCCCTCAACAAGGAACAATTATATTATTTTTAGCCTGAAGATAAGTCAAGCCATTTTATAAAAATTAATAAACAATTTTACAATCGGCGATTTTTCAATGCCTTATGGAATCAGAAAATTTCATAAAAATTTGTGAAATTGACACTCAATTTTGAAACGAAAAACCATGAAACCGTAACCTATTTAATCATAATAAATTGCGAAAACAAGTTTTTAGGAAAGTTGTCGCCTTTTTATTTTTTTGTATTTAATCTTTTATTCCTGTTCAGCTTAACTCATATTGAAGTTAGTGAAATGTTCTTTCAAATGAATCATATGTTTTATATTTTATCCGATTGTTGTGAAACATCAAGCTCTTATCTCTTGTATTTTCCCATGAGTTGGCCCTTGGCAAGTATATGCCCTTCCATGGCCTTCTCGATATCGGCTTTGTTAGCACCCTTGTCAAGTTCTAATTTGGCATCAAGCGCATATAGCTTGAAAAAGTAACGATGTGCCGGACCGGGTGGGGGACAGGGACCACCGTAACCACGACGTTTGAAGCTGGTGATACCCTCGGTAGCTTTGGCTAACTCTCCTTTTGCCCTTTCCACTGAAAAGCCCTCCGGTAGCTCGGTTACATCGCAAGGTATGTTGAATAGCACCCAGTGAACCCAGGTTCCCATCGGGGCATCGGGGTCGTCGCAGATCAGGGTTAAAGATTTGGTTCCTTCTGGTGGTGTCGACCAGTTTAACAATGGTGATATATCTTGGCCATCACAGGTGTGTTTAACTGGAATGGTATCACCATCTGTAAAGGCTGTGCTTTTGAGTTCGATCATGAGCATTTTTTTCTCCTTTGTCAAAGGTTCAGCTTTCTTTTCATCATTTACCTGCTTACCTCCCTGACATGATATTGTTATAAGCATAATGGATGATGTTATTATGAATTTTGATGTGATGTTTCCTATCATAACTGCCTCCTCTAACAATTAATTTTCATTATTTGTTGTAAGTTTTTATTGCCTTAGCTTTTTAATTAAAACTTTAAATTCTCATTTAGCAAATGTTTTTTTAATTTTCCATTTTAACAAAAGTGGCAATCCAGTGCTCCCCGATATAAGTTAATGATTTTGCAAAGATTATATTTTAATAGAAATAATGTGTGACCTTAGATTGGTTGTTTGATAATAAATTTAGTTGACTCCTTTATAATTTCTTTTGCGCAGGTGAAAAAAGTGTTATATTCATAAATTGAAGTGATTGAAGTAAGGTTTGGAAACTGGTGGTGAAAGCTCTTGTTACTGGCATAAAAGGTTTTGTAGGTTCTCATCTAACCGAGCTTTTGCTTGAAAAGGGCTACGAGGTTGCCGGTTTGTGCACTGCTGGTAACATTGTTGAAAAGCCATCAAGAGCCTATTGGACCTTACCTAAAGAGGTGAAATTATTCGAGGCTGATTTGCGTGATGGGGAGCAGATCTCTAAGATTATCATCTCCTTTTCTCCTGATGTAATATTCCATCTTGCAGCGCAGTCATCGGTTAAGTTATCGTTTGAAAATCCGATTGATACTTTTTCTGTCAACATTATAGGTTCATTAAACATATTGGAATCGATATCAGGAATGAAACCACCGCCTAAAACGCTTATGGTCGCATCATCTGAAATTTATGGTTTGCTTAAGCCTGAAGATATGCCGGTTACTGAGGATTTTCCATTAGCTCCCGTTAATCCTTATGGTGTATCCAAAGCCACTGTTGATATGCTGGGCTATCAATATTACAAATCATACCAGCTGCCGGTTTATCTGGCCCGTGCTTTTTCACATTCGGGACCACGCCAGCGAACGGCAGCGGTTTTATCAGATTGGTCATTTCAAACAGCTAAAATAGAACTTGGATTATCGACACCGGAGATAAAAGTCGGTAATCTTGATGTTACACGTGATTACACCGATGTCCGCGATGTGGTTAAAGCTTACCTAGCAATAATCGAACGGGGAAAACCCGGCAAGCCGTATAATATCTGTTCAGGTAACGGTTATAGGATAAAGGACTTACTTGAAATAATAACATCATTTTCTTCGAAAAAGATAAAGGTTGTATCTGATCCGTCTCGCTTGAGACCGGTTGATATACCGATATTGATAGGTTCTCCAGAGAAGATTCAAACGGATGTCGGTTGGAAACCAGATATAAATATAAATAAAACGCTTCGTGATTTGTACATTTACTGGATAGATTATTTGACCCCACAAATTGAATGAAAATTGACAATTATTTTAAAACGGCTGTTTAATGTTTAATATAGTTGAATCAGCCATTAAAAAAGATATATTGCTGACGATAAAATTTTAGGATAAGATTGGTGATGTAATTATTTATTAATAAGGAGTCATGGTGAAAAAATCCGGGATAAAGAAGAAAAGGGAAGCGAAAGTTAAGATTAAAACATCAAAAGCTATCAATCAGGCTAAAGTCCTTGAGAGAAAAATTCTTGAACGTTCCGCTACCATCGCCATCATCGGTATGGGGTATGTCGGGTTACCTCTTGCTATCGAATTTGGCTGTGTCGGTTTTAAGGTTATAGGCATAGATATTAATCCTGAAAAGATAAAAACCATAAACGCCGGTAAGTCTGATGTGGATGATATAAAGGATTATCAGGTCAGGGAGCTTACCGATTTAAGGCGCCTTAAATGCACCGATGATTTTTCTGTTTTAAAAAGTATCGATTGCGTGGCTATTGCTGTCCCCACACCTCTGAATAAAACCAAGGACCCCGATGTATCTTCTATCTTATCAGCAGTGAATGAAATTAAGAAATACATTCACCCGGGACAGTTGATTATTTTAGAATCGACTACTTACCCGGGCACCACCGAGGAGCTTATCAAACCGATGCTTGAACAGGGAAATCTCAGGGTAGGAAGAGATATATTTTTGGCTTTTTCCCCGGAGAGAGTTGACCCAGGCAATACCAGATATAAAACTCATAATACACCCAAAGTTGTGGGTGGTACTACAAGTAATTGCCTTAAAGTTGCCAGGACAATTTACGAACAGATCACAAACCTTTCGGATTCTTACCGTTTTATCCCGGTCCGGGGCTGGGAGGACATTGCATCCCGATCGATCCTCATTATCTGTCATGGAAACTACGATCTTTGAACTATTATGCTCGTTTTATCGAGCTTGCCGGTGATATCAACTCGCGGATGCCGGAGTATGTGGTTGAGAAAATAAATGCCGCGTTAAATAGCCAAAAAAAATCCCTTCGTGGGGCAAAAGTGTTATTGCTGGGTATCGCTTACAAAAAGGATATCGCCGATGTCAGGGAATCGCCGGCGCTTGATATCATGAAGATACTACAGCAAAAAGGCGCTAACGTTATTTATAATGACCCCTATGTTCCTGAGCTTGCAATGGATGATGGCAAAAAATCAAAATCGGTCGAGCTAAACAGCAAACTCCTTATCTCGGTAGATTGCGTGGCGATCATCTCCGACCACTCGAAATACAACTTCCAGTGGATTGTGGATAAAGCCAGGGTAGTAGTCGATACGCGGAACGCTACAAAGTTTGTCAAAAACGGCAGGGAAAAGATATTTAAAATCTGAGGGCTATAGTTAAAGGTGTCCTGAGAATCAAAATTCTTCAAGAAAGATAATTTGAGATATTATCGTTCTGGCAGTTGGTGACCATTGTGAGAAAACTGCCGGTTTTTTACAATAGAAGGTAGTAAAAACCCTTGCAGTTTTGATGAATAATAAATAAGAATACATATGGCTAAGGCCGAAATAAAGATTTATCACCTCAGCCTCTCGCGGAGTAAGTGTGTCAAGTGCCTTAATTATCTCAACCCTCAATGACTCATCCAGAAGGTTTTCATCGGGAGAGGGTTGAAATTCATCCTCCAAAACGTCGATTAGCGAGTTATCCTCCGAGGTAGAGAATGGGGCGTCAAGCGACAGGTGCGAGTTGGAAATTTTGAGCGTATTGGAAACTTCGCCTTCGGTAAGTTCTAGTTTTTTGGCGATTTCATCGGCTGATGGTTCCCGACCGTATTCCTGCTCGAGACTTGAGGATACTTTGCCAATCTTATGCAAAGTGCCCACTCTGTTTAGGGGTAATCTGACTATTCGGGACTGTTCAGCCAAAGCTTGCAGAATGGCCTGTCTTATCCACCAAACGGCATAAGAGATGAACTTAAAACCACGGGTCTCGTCAAACCTTTTAGCCGCTTTTATAAGCCCGATATTACCTTCGTTAATTAAATCGGCAAGGGACAGGCCCTGGTTTTGATACTGTTTTGCCACCGAGACGACGAAACGGAGATTGGCTTTGGTCAGCTTTTCAAGCGCTGCTTGGTCGTTTTTTCTGATCCTTTTAGCCAGCTCCACCTCATCCTCAGCGGAAATTAAAGGTGTTTCACCGATCTCACGAAGATATAGATCTAAAGACTGATCCTCATCGCGAAATCTTTTTGACTGCTTTGACAAATCAATGAACTCCTCTGGACAAAAGTTTGTCCATTTTATTTAAAACGAACTCTCGAAAATATACTTTAGAAAACATATTTTAGTTTCAAATATTTCTGTTTTACACTCATCTTTTATTCAGGTTTAACTGCTTTGAAAAGTGTATTTTTCCCTCTCTTGATAAGAAATAATATCGGTTTTTCTCTGTCTTTGAGTTTGTCGGCTATTTTTAGAAAATCACCTTTTGTTTTGACCGGTTTGCGATCAATCTCGATAATAAGGTCTCTTACGGAGAGTCCGGCATCATCGGCTGGACTTCCCGGCTCAATATTCTCAATTATAACACTAGGTTCGTAATCGATCCCCAGTTTTTCAGCCAGTTGTCGATTAAATGTGCTCACAGAAAGCCCCAGCCATTTTGTTTCACTTTTCTCTTTTTTACTCGACGATGCTATCTCCAGAAATTCGCTTCTATCACCGAGTTTGAAATCCAGAGTTTTTGTGCGCCCGTCCCTTATAACTTTCAAGGATATTTTTGCACCAGGACCGGCGTCGGCTACCAAAAATCGAAATTGTTGGGCATTGGTGACTTTTTTATCGTTAAACTCGATTATAACATCGCCCACCTTTAACCCTCCCTCCTGGGCTGGTGAATCGGGCTCAACTGACTCCACTAAAACCCCTTCAGGGGAGGAGAGGTCTAAAGCCTCGGCCATATTATTGTCGATATTACCAGGTAATATACCCAGCCAGCCACGGGATATTACCCCGGACTCCTTTAGCTCGTCTGCGACCTTTTTAGCTAAGTTTATGGGGATGGCGAAACCGATCCCTATATTTCCCCCCGATGTTGAGACAATTGCCGAATTAATACCTATAACTTGACCATAAATGTTAACCAAGGGGCCACCGGAGTTTCCACGATTTATTGAAGCGTCGGTCTGGATATAATTTTGATAAACAGGATTGTCAGAACCAAACATCAGGCCACTGCGCCCAAGAGCGGATACCACTCCAACTGTTACGGTTCTGTCGAGGCCGAGTTGTGGAAACGGATTGCCAACAGCAATAGCCCAATCGCCAACCAAAATGGAATCTGAATCTCCTAACTCAAGGTAAGGCATGTTCTCATCCGTATCGATTTTCAATAAAGCTAAATCAGTTTCAGTATCAGCCCCCACGACTTCAGCTTTAAATTCTTTTACCATTAGTTTTGGATGATAGATCCAACCATCTCCCAACCTTCTATCTATAAATCCTGCCAGATCTTCCAATATTTCTAAATCCAATTCAATTACTTCTTTAATACCAGGCCTT
>NATP01000098.1 GCA_002085375.1 candidate division Zixibacteria bacterium 4484_95
AAGCTTATAGATTCTCGTATAATTGGGTATGTGGCTAGTAGCAATAATAACCTCACACATCCCATCACCATTTGTGTCAACCATATATGGAATAATCGTTCCCTGTAAATCTTCAACTAACCATACCCGTTGCCAGCCGGTATCTTGATAATACTTATATAATCCAACATTATCGTTGGATGAAAAAACAAATTCATTTATGCCATCACCATCAACGTCACCTGATGAAACCCCTCCTAATCGCCAAGGATTCCCAGGGAGAGAATCATAGTAAATAACCTCATATTGATTATCACCAATAGCCTCAAAGACCTTGAAGAAAAATCCCCCATGAGAAAAATCATGACTTCCTGAAACCCACTCAATAAATCCATCGGCATCAGTATCTCCAATAGTCCTGTGCATGTAGGCATTGGGATGGTCTAAATAATCCTGCCAGACGATCACAAAGCTGTCTGAAATAACTGTCTCAAAAACCGTCAATAACCCATAGTCATCACCACCCACGACCTCAGTGTGACCGTCGCCATCAAAATCACCACTGGCAAACTGGCCGGGACCAATGCGCGGCCAGGGTATATCATAGTAATTGTCAAACTCGTTGTCTCCTGTATTTTCATGAACCTCTACTTTATAATAGTCAATATGATTTTGAAAAGATACTTCTCTGAAACCATCATCATCAAGATCAGAGTATCTTGGCCAAACCCGATAATTGCCCTCCAATGGTGTTATAGACCAAACAAGTGAATCGGAATATGTATGTTGGTTTGTCTGTTCATAAATAAATATGCTGCGATCCCATTTTGTCAGGATTTCAATAAAGCCATCCCTATCTCCATCACCAAGGTCATAAAGGATATTGCTCGTATCTATCCTGTTTACTTCTGTAAAATTAAAATGGCCATCGTTTTCTAAAAATTTTAATACATCCCCATCAAGAAGGTCACAACCTACAAGTTCAATTAAACCATCCATCTCAAAGTCAAAAGATTGTAAATTTGCAACGAGATACATATCCAAATCGGCCACCAGCTCAAAAATAAGGCTGTCCTGTTGGGGTTCAATCGCCCAGCCGTTTATAACAGGTTCACCCTCTATCAAATAAGTATCCTCAATTCCTGTGTGTGAATCTCTAACGGTTAAAAGGTTGCCATCTACTTTAACCAGATCAAGCCGCTCAGGGAGGTTATACCCCATTTGAGCAAAAAGCAGGGTTGGTAGAGATAGTATTAATATCAGGGTTTTCATGGAAACCTCTAAACTTAGATATATTATAAAATAAATATTACAAAAAGCAAGCTATATAAATAAAAAAGGGCGGACATTTAATCCGCCCGTGCAAAAACCAAATTCATGATTGTCTACTTCACCAGTTCGGCGCCACGCTCAATTGCCTGGCGGTTCATATTTAGAACCTTTTCGTTGGCTTTTACATAAACCTTGGCCACCGATTTCTTCAAAGCTTCAATGCTCACCGCTTTGCTCTTTTTAACATAGGCTCCAAGCATCACCATGTTAGCACACTTGATATTGCCAAGCTCTTCGGCGATTTCGTTAGCGGGAACCTCTACAGTCTCGATGTCATCTCTTTTGGAACGTGAGGACACCAGCGAGGTATTAAGAAATAATACACCTCCTGGGCGAAGCTTGGGTTCAAATTTTGCCAGTGATGGTTCGTTCATCACCAGAATAGAATCTGGAAAAGCGACCACCGGTGAGGCAACCTCCTCGGAGGAAACCACCACCGAGCAGTTGGCGGTGCCAC
Organism: candidate division Zixibacteria bacterium 4484_95; assembly: GCA_002085375.1. Taxonomy (GTDB): domain Bacteria; phylum Zixibacteria; class MSB-5A5; order UBA10806; family 4484-95; genus 4484-95. Next base: position 1,769 of record NATP01000098.1, read on the forward strand.
CGCGCATCTCAGCACCATATGCCGGGAAAAACGTTACATATTTGCCATCAACCATTCCTGAATATGCCAGTAAAATCCCACCGGAGACAACACCTTGTCCGCCGAAACCAGCCATTATTATACCCTGATACATGTCATTGCCTCCCATCACACTTTAACCGTTTCTTGTTTTGTAGGCTTGGGGGGTGCCTTGAAAACACCTAAAGGGAAATAGGAAATCATCTCATTCTTAACACGTTCAATCGCCTGCAGTGGCGTCAGATTCCAATCGGTAGGACACTGAGAAAGGATCTCCACCATAGTGAAACCACGTCCTTCCATCTGGTATGTAAATGCTTTCTTGATAGCTTTCTTGGTCTTAATCACATTGGCTGGTGCATGAACAGAAGTTCGTTCAAGATAGTAAGCACCATCAAGTGTGGCCAGCAACTCACACATCTTAAAAGGATACCCATTAACATCAACTGACCGTCCGGCAGGACAGGTTGTTGATTTCATTCCCAGTAAAGTGGTCGGAGCCATCTGTCCACCAGTCATACCATATATGGCATTATTGATAAAAATAATAGATATATTCTCAGCCCTGTTAGCAGCATGAATCGTCTCTGCCATACCTATCGAGGCTAAATCTCCATCACCCTGGTATGAGATAACCAAACATTCCGGTTTGATCCTCTTCAAACCGGTAGCAATAGCCGGCCCACGGCCATGAGCTCCCTGAATAGCATCGGTATTGAAATACTCATCAGCGAAAACCGAACAGCCTACAGGTGCGATTAGTATAGCTTTCTTCAACATCCCCATCTCTTCAATTACCTCGGCTACCAGCCTGTGAACCACTCCATGGCCACAACCGGGGCAATAACGCATAGGGATATCAACTAATCCCTTTGTTCTCTCAAATACTTTCTTCATCTCTATCTCCAGTTAATTCTTTACATTGCCTTAATTGAGACAAAATCTCAGGATTTTCCCAATATCTGCTTGATAACCCCCAAAATCTCCTCAGCAACAGGAATACCTCCAGCTGGACGCTTATGAAGATCAATTTTTGCCTTGCCTAAAATGGATAGCTTAACATCATCAATATATTGCCCAAGGCTCATTTCTACAACCAAGAAATTTTTAACCTTATCGGCAATCTCTGAGAAAATTTTCTCAGGGAATGGCCATATCGTTATGGGTCTTATGACTCCCACCTTTATTCCCTCTTTGCGAGCTAAAGCCATTGCAGATTTGCAAACCCGGGCCGACGTTCCATAACCGGTTAAAACCAGCTCCGCATCATCTGTCTCTATCGTCTCGCAGATAACCTCATTAGCTTTAACCTCACTATGGATACTATCAAGCTCAAGGTTAAACTCCTCCATTTTACCAGGAGCAAGGTCATATGACCTAACCACTCTTCTCTTGCGACCTTCGTTTACACCAAGAACCCAATCCGGCTCGGGAATGGTCGAAGTATCGACTGGCTCAAAATCGAATTCCAATGGTTCCATCATTTGTCCCAATAGGCCATCGGCTAAAATCATCGAGGGTATCCGATATTTGAAAGCAACCTCATAGCATTTCCTGGGGAAATTAGCCATTTCCGAGACCGATCCAGGAGCCATAACAAAAACCCGGTAATCGCCGTGTCCACCACCACGGGTTGCCTGGTAATAGTCACCCTGCGATGGGGCAATATTGCCCAAACCAGGACCGCCCCGAACAACATTTGCATAAAAAATCGGAAGACGAGCACCGGCGCAATAAGATATACCCTCCTGTTTTAGAGAGATACCGGGACCGGATGAAGATGTCATCACCCGTGCCCCACAGGCTGATGCGCCAAAAAGCATATTAATCGCCGCAACCTCGCTTTCAGCCTGTATGAAAGTTCCTCCCATCTCTGGCAATCTCCAGGACATATATTCTGGAATCTCATTCTGGGGAGTGATGGGATACCCGGCAAAAAACCGACATCCAGCTCTTACTGCTCCCTCGGCCAATGCCTCATTACCTTTCATCAATGTCTTTTCAGCCATATCTACCTCACTTCCAGACTTCAATGGCTACATCCGGACAAACATAAGCACACAGTTTACACCCTGTGCAATTCTCAGGTCTGACCGGCACCGCCGGGTAATAACCCGAAGGGGCAAAATTATCAGATAAAGCAATAACATCTTTTGGACATGCTACAATACAAAGTTCACAACCTTTGCATCGTGTTACATCCACATCTATTTTAGGCATTACTACCTCCATCAACTAATAACAATTTATATAAATATACAAATCAGAAAACGCTAAGCAATATATTTTGCAACTTTTTTCACAAAGTATAAAAAATAAGCCACCCTTAAAAAAAGAGTGGCCAAACTTAACCGTCAACATTAACAACGAATTACAATTATCCGTAGTATTCTTTATGGTTACATTTGCAAATATTTATCATATTCTTTTTATACTTATATGTCCCCTTTCCCGTCTTGACGGCAATCATAAAAAGAGTTGGTGTTATCGGGGAACCACACTTATCACAGCTTACCGTATGTTTTGTCTTTTTGATTTTATCTGCAAATGTCTGCCTTTTACCCATAATACCTCCATTGCGTAAATATAACACTAAACAGTCTTGAGGGAAAGATGTTTTTGTAACTCTTGCTTTAACCGCAATGCCAAAATTACAATTTCATCCGAATCTTTGTATGGTCTTTTCACATTCTCAACAAGTCCTAAGGCTTGGTCAAACTCTCCTAAGGAGAGAGATTCATAAAATGATTTTAATTCATCTTCATTCATCGAGATTTTTACTTAGCCTTTGCAAACGCCCAACATAGGATGATACTTTGTAGCCGTTAAGTTTCATGTAATACAATATACTGCCAGCCATGTGCTTGGTTTTAATATCGGGCTTCTTTTCTAAACTATTAAGAAGATAGTTAACTATTGACAAAAGATGATCCCATGGCTGGTGGAAATATTCTACAATCTCAAGCTGGTATTTTAAACTCTCTTTGAACCTGGCTTTGATATCTTTACTCGGTGATGTTGTACGAGCAGGAAACGATGAAGTTGTCTCTGAAGGTCTAACGATTTTAAGCCCTGTCGGTGTGTATTTATATCCTAAAAATTTACTCCGCTCTTGCAAAAAAACATTAACCATGGAAGCAACTCGTGACGCTCTCTTTCTATCATACAAAACAACACGTTTATCATCGCCTTTTGACTCGCCCTGGTAATATGAACCTATCTTTTCAACGCACTTCGCTACCTGGGTTATGATCGTCTTGTCAAAACAATCCTCAGATAATCTTGAACCAACATCTATAAACCATTCCTCCAAAGCCTTGAAACGCTTATCAAGATACCTGTATTGTTTCTTATTGCTGAATGTTATCTCCTCTAAACGGTTTATCTGTTTTATCGCTTCAAATCTCTCCAGCCTCTTTCGTGCATAAGCTTGCAAAAAATCAGTCAATAAATTATCCAGTTTGAGCATCATAGCATATCTTGAGGTCACAATATCATCCCTTCTTTAAAAATTCTTCCAGCATAATGGATAGATTATCAATTTTCACCTCAAGCTCTGTCAGGTTAGCATCGGATATCCAATCACTGCTTCTGTTAGCAGGCTCTATTAAGCCCTTATAAAAAAGCCGGATTAGCGACTTAATCGAGCCCACTGAGTCATTACACGCATCACTGACGATTTTGCCAATGCTGTTGCGACCATCACACATTACCAGAACATTCCAATCGTCAGCTGAAAGTTTTAATTCTATATCTGGCTTTCCAAAAAGCGGTTTCATTATCAAGCAGGTGGAAAAATCAGGTAGCTTTAATTTAAGGCGGTTTAACTCGTCCAACCTGCGAGTACCCTCTTCAACAAGATGTTCCGTTGACAAAGAGAGTGTTATCTCCTCGCGGGTCGGAAACTTATCCTCGTAAAACTTAAATAATCCCCTGTCCCAGGACATCACACTATAAATTACATCAGTTATCTGTTCTGTAAGCGTAGATTCAAGTTGCTGTTTATTTATAAACTCGCCTTCGATCAAAATAACACCCAAACGTTTCTCACCGCCAGTTCGCTTCTGTCTAATCAATGATTCCTCAAGAGTTTTATTATTGATTATACCTTTAGCCACAAACCTTTCGCCAATGCGTCTGGGTTGACTCGGCGCATATGCATAAGTAACCTGGCCATCTTTAAAATAGATAATCACTGCCTGGTCGTCACGGTTAACACCTAAAGTGCCACTTCCCCGCCCTGAAATTATCGTTTTAAAAATCTCTGGAACATTAAACTTTTCAATTCTACCCTGAAGATTCATATATGAATAATTATATTAAAATGTTAACTCTACGGCAAGCAATTATCCATAAAGGTTATTTTTTGTAAGTTTCCCAGAAGGAGATATTAAATCCTGTATGTAAATCCTACATAAAATCTCTGGACATCAAATTTTTCTTTGGCAACTGGTTCAAAATCGGGGTCATATCTTTTCCAGTCCAAGAAATTCACAGCAAAATCCATCTTCAAGGTTCTATCCAGAAGATAGCTGAAACCGGCTGTGAAAATCATGAGGTCTTTATCTATAGAATAATATTCAAACGGTATAGGGTCTTTATTGATTCCCCCTCTTAAGCTCAATCCCCATTCCGGGAAAAAGTATTCCGCCCCGAGGCTCCAGGCTAAAACGTCACGGTAATTCCGCTCGACAGCTATATTGGCTTCGGCAAGTGATGAAAATCCGCTTTTATATTCAAGTTGAGTGTAATCAGTATATACGATATCCACGGCGATCAATAAATCACGAACGACAAACGCCGTTCCAACTCCAAAACTGAATGGAAGTGTATATTCATATTCAGCCTCTGTTGGGTAGGTAATACTAATATCTCCATCATCATCCTGATAGTCATCGTACATCTGACTAACAGTAATTGGTGTAGGAAATCTGATAACTGCCCCAATTTGAACATTAGATCCTTTCGAATAAGAGATACCGATTTTTCCCGAATAACCGGAATAACTATCCTCAAGGTTACTTCGGAACGAATAGTAATATGCCCCTTCCACTTCATCTGTCAATCTTGAAAAAGTATCCTTTCCCTCTAAGAAATCTATCGATGCCCCTACTGACGTATGACGGGAAATCTCGATTGCACCACCGATAGAATAAGCCCACAAACCGCCTATATCATCCTCGCCATAACCGTAACCATCGCCAACGGGGGTCTCAAACCAACCGTTCTTGTCCTCCAAACGCAATATCCTGTCGAAGCTTTTTACTCGATTTACGGACAGCGCTAATGACAATCCCCCCTGTTCCACTGGAACCGGTAACACAGCCCAGAATGATGATAATCTGGTTTTGTTCATTTGCGCCTGTTTGGAGTTGACGGTTCCATACTTTGTCTTATTGAAAAAGCGCTGATGTGATAACGCTCCTGAAATCTCGATTCTTCGGACACGGGTTAAAAGCGCCGGGTTATACCATAGTGCCGAACCATCCTCCCCAGCAGCGATCTGAGCACCTCCCATACCGGCCGCCCTGACACCAACATAAATATTATTCTCCGTTGCCATCTCGTAAACCGCCCCGGGGTCCCCTCCTATCTGTGCCAATAACAGACCCGGCAAAATAATCACAAAAATGAATGAAATCCTTATCACAACTATCACCTTCCTCTTCGTCTAAACT
>NATP01000099.1 GCA_002085375.1 candidate division Zixibacteria bacterium 4484_95
AATACCTTATGCCACTTATAATAATAGAACAAACTTGCCCATATCAGTATTGGAATTATCTGTCCATCAATTCTTATTAAAACCCTGTTAGCGTAACCGATAGCATTATGTGTGAATGTGGGATATATTGTGGTGCCGTCTTTTCTGCGTATGTTCTGGCAATAGTAGTTAAATATATAAATAACCAGCCTGGAAACCTGAATCGGGTACAAAATCACCAGACCAAGCACCAAAATCTTTAACCTTAATTTATAATTTATATTTGGAACAGCCATTATCAGGGCTATAAGGAACACCGTGTTAAACGTAAAACCTTTATAATCGAGAACGAGATTTTTGCCCTCCTTTGCCGGTTCGTAAGCAACGACAATGTACTTCCCTACAGCCTTAATCGCCTTTGTAAATTCTACCCTGTCGAATAGCACCACCAGGTTTCCACCGAGGAACGTAAGAGCTTTATTCGCGATCGGGGCTGTAAAATGCCAAAGCAGGTAGGCAATGATAAAATATATCAAAAACCTTGGGAAAAACAGCCATTTATTTATTTTTTTCCCCTTCAATTATGCTCCACCAGATATACCAGATAAAAATAGCCCAGAGAATGATAATCGGCTGCCAGATAAAAATATGGGCCTCGTGAAAAATATCTGGATAATACTGCCCAAGATAAAGAAGGCTTATGACCCGAACAAGGTTGAGAACAAAAATGGCGGAAAAACCAATCAGGACACCCAGCAACTTATGGGCTATACTTGATGGATAGGCTATAACACCGGAAATTAAAATAGCCGCAGCGTATAAACCGTTGCAACCATCGACAACATTGATACTAAAGTGAGCTGTCGAAAGATGGGTGCCGGTAACATGTGAGCTACCACCAAATATATTTATTACTAGTCCAGAGACAAAAGCGATAAAGGATGTGAAAGGAACGTTTACATTCCAGTAGAATATCTTGGTGTTAAAGACGATGATGAAAAAAATCATGATAACACCAAAAGAGAGATAAAGACGGATAAGCGATTTCATAACAGGTTTTTTTATCTTGATCTTTAGGGTGCCCATTTAGTTAAATTCCCAATTACTTTAACATAATGTAATGCCCTGTTTAAACAATGGAAAAGAATCTATAAGTTCCTTTTAAAAGGGAGAATTCCTTCATCTTAGCACCTTTGATAGCCTATATTTAACACATTTACAATATATAAAACCAATAGAATATGCACAATGAAAATTTACATCAATTCTGGTCGGAGAACTCTATCCGTAATGCTTGATAGTTAACCGGATTTATATTTGGATAAAAAAATAGGATTATTTTGTGATTCTAAAAAATATAGAATTTGATTAATGTTAAAAGATTTAATAACAGTATTTGTTAATGTTGATATAAAATCTTGCATAAATTAAACCCCCCTTTTGACCAGGGTGTGATTACTTTTCGCACTTTTATGTGCTCAAGACCGCAGCAAATATCCCGCGTATGAAAAACTTATAATTTTATTGTGTCAGAACCTGTCAGTCGATTTACATTTTTTTTGAATATTTAATCTCGAGAATCAGCAATATTTAGCCTGAGAAATCACCTTTATTAAAACGAGGGGGTATTTATGATTTTCGCCTGTTGTTGTTTTTTTAAATCCTATCATATGGATAGATTATAAAAAGCAGAACCGAGATGCCGAAAAGAATCCAGACCCCCGTGGTCAATTCCCTGGTTTTACCAGCAACTATCTTGGTGACTGGATAAAGGAAAAAACCAGCGGTCATCCCGAAGCCGATGTTATAAGTGAAACTCATTAACGCTATTGTAGCAACCGATGGAAACAGTTCGGAATAGTCATCAAATGTAATATCCTTTATAGGTGATAACATTGAAAAGCCAACAACTACCAGAGCAGCTCCATAAGCAAAAGGAGGAACGGACACAAACAAAGGTGCGAAGAGAAGACAGAGTGCGAAAAACAGTGTTGTGACAAGCGATGAAAAACCACTCTTGGCTCCGGCCTCAATACCAGCAGCCGATTCCAAGAATGTACCGGTTGTTGATGTTCCTGCCAATGCCCCGGTTACAGTGGCAATGGCATCCGCCATCATTGGCTTTTCTATCTCCGGTAGATTTAGGTTTTCATCCAAAAGGCCGGCTCTGGCGGAAACCCCTATCAGGGTACCCATCGTATCCACAAAGTCAAGTATGAATACAACAAGAATCACGGGCAGAAAATCAAATGTTAAAACTCCAGCCAAATCCAGCTTTAAAAAAAGTGGTGACAAGGATGGGGGTGCTGAAATCAATTTTGCGGGCCATTCTGCAACTCCAGTAACAAAAGAGATAATTGTAGTTACCAGTATTCCTATAAGAAGCGAGCCCGGTATTTTTTTTATCATCAGTATGAATATGACCAGTATGCATAAAACAGCAAGCAGTGGTCCTGGAGCTGATAGCTGACCAATTTTTACGGGGGAACCCTCAATACCTAATTGTATGATTCCTGTTTCATTAAGGCCGATGAACATTATAAAAAATCCGATTCCGACGGCAAAGCTTCTTTTAAGGCAGTCGGGAATTGCTTTTGCCAACCAGCCTCTTATCTTAAAAGCGGTTATGAGGACGAATATTATGCCACCGATGAAGACGGCACCTAATGCCGTTTGCCATTTATATCCTAAACTAATACATACGGTATATGCAATGAATGCGTTTTCTCCCATGTAGGGAGCTATGGCAAAGGGACGTTTGGCGTAAACCGCCATGATGAATGTACCAATCATAGCTGCGATAATTGTGGCGGTTACGCTTGCATCTTTGGGAAAGCCGCCATTGGCTAAAATTGCCGGGTTGACTATTATGATATAAGCCATAGCGATAAAAGTGGTTATCCCGCCAAGGACCTCTTTTTTATAATCTGTGCCAAGTTCCTGAAATCTGAAAAATTTCTTCATGTTTCCTCCATTACCTCATTCTGGAAATATCGATAACCGGAATGGCAATCATGAAATAAAAAAACAAACACGTTTATATTTTATTACAAGATAAGTTTGATAGTCAAGAAACGAAACTTTAATCTCTTCAATTCTCTCGTCATTGGATAAAGCGGTTATCGATCTAACAGTTTAATCTTTAATCTAAGGTTTAACAAAATTTGTTGTGGAAATCTTTGATTTTATAAGCATATTATCGTGGATGGTTGTAGTTTGATAATGTCAAAAAGGAGTACTAAAATGCGAAGTGCAAGTTATATGATGTTTTTTGTTTTTCTGCTATTCTGTTCATATCTAAAACAGGCTTCAGGCCAGGAAAGTGCAGGCTGGTCTAAATCTTTTGATGTAGATTTTACGATGACACAAAATTCTTATTCGGATAACTGGGCTGGCGGAGAGGCGGGAAGTATCAATTGGGTTGCTAACGCATTTGGTACATTTGAAAAGCAGATATCAACGAAATTCAACTTTAAAAACAACTCAAAGTTATCTTTTGGCCAGACCCATATTCAGCGGCAGGTTACCTCTGGAAATAAAACAACAAAATACTGGTCCAAACCTGAAAAATCCACCGACCTTATCGATATAGAAAACCTGGGCCGGTTTACCCTTTCTAAGATTATAGACCCTTATGTGGCATTAAGGTTGGAAACGCAGTTTTTAGATGCCGCGGTGCCATCCATAAACCGGTTTTTCTCGCCTTTGAAAATTACCGAGTCAGCTGGATTGGCAAAGATATTTTTCGCCAAGGATTCCGACAGCCAGTCATCCGCCAACGAACTGTTAGGCAGGGTAGGTTTTGCCCTAAGACAGATTATCACTAAGGAGGTTAAAGATACATTATTAGAAAAAACCAAAACAAGTACCACAACTGACGGAGGTATTGAATCTGTAATCGATATTAAATTGCAGCTATCGAAAATCGTTGGCTTTGTGTCGAAGATTTCTTTTTACAATGCCATATTTTTCTCGGGAGCTGACAAATATAAAGGAACTCCGCGACAGGATTATTGGAAAACAATTGATATAAATCTGGAAAACCGATTTACCGTCTCGGTGGCTAAATATCTTACGGTTTCCCTTTATACCCAGCTATTATACGACAAAGAGATAAACCTTCGCGGCCGCTTTAAACAAACATTAGCAGTAGGCCTGACATACAAGCTGTTATAAATATTCTTATTCAATGCGGGGCTTTATTATTGATGTTTGAAATTCTCGATGGGAAAGACAGATTTAAAAGATAAGATAAAATCAAAAGCCAAGCAGTTAGGTTTCGACCTCGTCGGAGTGTGCCAACCCTGCTACAGCCCGGAAGACCATGACCATCTGCTTTGCTGGCTGAACAAGGGTTATCATGGGCAGATGACATATATGGCCAGAAAACCACGTCAGCGAAGTGACCCCAGATTGTTTATGGAGAATACCAGATCTATTGTAGCTGTCGGCATAAGCTACTTCAATGATACCGATTATAGTCCTGATAAACCTTATGTGTCGATTTATGCCCGGGGAAGACCTTATCAGAAAGTGATAAAAGATAAGCTCAAAGCTTTGCTTAAATATATTCAATCGGTTAAACCCGGCACAAAAGGTAAAATCGCGGTTGATACATCACCAACGTTTGATAAACTATGGGCTCAGATGGCTGGACTGGGATGGCGAGGCAAAAATACTCTTCTCGTAAACAGGAATACGGGGAGTTTTGTATTTTTAGGTGAATTGTTTCTAAATATCGAAATAGAGCCTGACAATCCAGAGATTGACCATTGCGCAGATTGCAATAAGTGCCTTGAAAGCTGTCCTACCGGAGCCTTGGAGAAACCACATCTTTTGAATGCTACCAAATGTATTTCATATCTGACGACTGAATTAGACAGTGGTCCACAGAATCCCGAGTATGAAAACAACATTCCTCAGGTTGGCAATCACCTGTTTGGATGTGACCTCTGCCAGATTGTCTGCCCTTATAACAAGTCCATTGTTAGGACAAATACTGAAGAATTTTTAGCAGGCCAGGGTTTTAATGATATGGATATTGATAAACTCTCTGATTTAACCGAAACCAAATTCGAAAACAGATTTCAGGGAACGGTATTGGGCGAATATGGATTTAACAGATTTAAAAGGAACTTGGAAAAGGTAAAAATTAACCTTGAGAACCATTAAGGATCTTCGATAAGTAATATGTAATAATGAACATTGCTCGGTTGGATAACTCGTAGACCTACCAAACGATGAATAAAAAGTTAATGATTTTTACTGGCGTTATATACGATGACGAATAAACCAAAAGCGATAGCTCTTTATTCCGGTGGCCTGGATTCAGCGCTGGCGATTTTAGTGATGATACACCATGAGGTAGAGGTTGAGGCGCTGAAATTTATAATACCTTTCGGATATAGTACCGGTGATATGCCATCCGGTAATTCAACCTCGAGTTCTGTTGCTAAGGAATGGGGATTTAATATAATAAACAAACATCTTGGATGGGATTTCGTTGAGATTGTAAAAAACCCGAAATTTGGGCGTGGTAAAAATATGAATCCATGTATCGATTGTCGGTTGTTGATGTTAAAAGAAGCCGGTGTTCATATGGAGAGAAGCGGGGCTGATTTCGTTATCACCGGTGAGGTGCTGGGCCAAAGGCCTTTGTCGCAGTTGCGCGATAATCTCGATATGATCGCCGAAAAAAGCGGTCTTGGGGGAAGGCTTGTCAGGCCGCTTTCCGGAAAACTTCTACCACCTACTCTGCCCGAGAAAGAGGGTTTGATAAAGAGAGAATGGCTTTTGGATATACAGGGGCGGTCTCGAAAAAAACAGATAGCTTTAGCAAAAAAGTTTGGTTTAAAAGATTACTCATCACCTGCAGGTGGTTGCCTCCTAACTGACCAACAATACTCCAGAAAGATTGAAGACCTTTTCACCTTCGAAAGCAAGTTCGATTTTAATGATATAGACCTATTAAGGGTTGGCCGTCATTTCAGGTTATCAGAAAGGTGCAAGTTAATCATAGGAAGGAACGAGGAGGAGAATAAGGCGATTTTATATCTTTCTAAAAAAAGCGATTTTATTTTCGAGGTAATGAACGTAGGCTCACCCATTGGGCTTCTCCGGGGTAAGGCCAGCCAGGATGATATCAAGCTTGCTGTCTCCATAACCGCCCGCTATAGTGATGCCAAAACCCAAAAGAGCGTTATCGTTAATATTAAAAAAGGGGATCAAAGTAAGGATATTCCAATATGTCCTATCGATAATGAAATACTCAATAAATACAGGATATAGAGGTTAGAAATAAGCTCTTGTCATAAAGCTTTTTCTATTTAAGATTCAGCCGGTTAATAGTCACCCGGTGTGAACGGGCAATAACCATCAGGTCACGTTTCACTACGACCTGACTGAACGTTTAATCTTGGGCAGGATGCCCAAGCCACATAAGCCAACCTTTGAGCAGGTTACCATCTTGAACAGAATATCATTCTGTCCCTATAGATAAGCCACTAAGTATGTGGATATTAGTGTTATTTAAAAAAATCCTTATCAGCAATATGCTTGACATGGATATTTTTGTGCTTTATCCTATCATATAGGGAAAAAAACCGATTTGATATTTCTCGGTTTCTGGCAGGTTGGTTTCATGATAACTAATCACTTTGAGGAAACTGGCTTTAATAGATAAAGGTAAAATAAGGCTGGATGGGATTCGTGAGTAATTCTATCACAAAAGAGGTGTTGTGATATGTTTGATGATAAAGATTTCAAGGTAAAAGTGGGGTTGGCCGAGATGCTCAAGGGTGGGGTAATTATGGATATCACCACCGTGGATCAAGCTAAAATCGCCGAGGATGCTGGAGCAGTAGCGGTTATGGCTCTGGAGAGGGTTCCCGCTGATATTCGCAAAGAAGGTGGTGTTGCCCGGATGGCAGATCCGGCTATGATAGCTAAGGTCAAAGAAGCAGTCAGCATACCGGTAATGGCCAAATGCCGGATAGGTCATTTTGCCGAGGCTCAGGTTCTGGAGTCTTTAAAAATTGATTTTATTGACGAATCAGAGGTTCTAACCCCCGCCGATGAGCAAAACCATGTTGACAAGTATAAATTCAAAATCCCGTTTGTCTGTGGTTGTCGGAACCTTGGTGAGGCTCTAAGACGAATTGGCGAGGGTGCAGCTCTTATTCGCACCAAAGGTGAGGCTGGCTCGGGTAACATTGTCGAGGCTGTCCGTCATATCCGCCTTGTTAACGACAGTATCCGCCGTCTGATTTCACTTGACGATGAACAATTGATGACCGAGGCAAAAACGCTTGGCGCCCCCTATGAGATTGTTAAGTGGGTTAAGGCCCATAAGAAATTGCCTGTTCCAAACTTTGCTGCGGGCGGTATCGCTACGCCGGCTGACGCTTCACTGATGATGCAGCTTGGTGCTGAGGCAGTTTTCGTTGGTTCAGGTATATTCAAATCCTCCGACCCATCTCGCCGAGC
>NATP01000100.1 GCA_002085375.1 candidate division Zixibacteria bacterium 4484_95
ATCGGTTACCTGCCCCTTCTTTGATATAAGGCTTTCTCCCTGGCAGAAACGAAAATTTGCTATTAAAGTTGAATTTTTTGATCTATAAAATATCTATAATAACTTGTATCTAACTATTTTTATAATGTTTGTGGGCGGCAGACATCTACATCTGCCACCCAGCAACTCAGGCTTCTGTGATGATTGATTATTTGACAAGATGCCCAAGCCACCAACTGATACAAAAGAGATTTATGAATAATGCAGGTTAATTGCTTTTCTATTATTTTTAAAAAAAGAAGTTACTTATAACGTTATCATTTCATTGGTCGACCTCTCCAATCACCGACTTCAATCTCTGAACCATATCCTTGTAATGACTGCCCTGCCAGTAAACCCGTCCGCAAGCGGGACATTTTTTGAATTGCTTATGGGTTTTTATTGTATATGGGAATACCTCGTCGGCGATTTCCTCCTTTGTTACATCGTGGCAGATCTCATTACAGACCAAACATCGTGAAAACAGCTCGTTTTCATGTAATTTGAGTTTCAAACTTTTTATGACGGCTTTCAGCTGTTCGTCCGGGGAATCTGTTTCGATTAACAAGTACTTTCCTGGTTCGATTTTTTTTATGAGGTTATTGTCTCTTGTCAATACAATCCGCTTTTGCTTAAGCATAACCGCCAGAAGCTCAGCGTCGCTGAGTGTTTTCTTGAAAAAGGTGTCATAGCCTAAGATTCTCAGGTATTTTGCGAGCTTGCCGAGATTGTCATCGCAGAGAAATTTCATGTTTACAAATTACGAAATAAAATAGGGCATGGTCAATCACATAGTGTTATCTCGATAAATATAAAACCGCCTTTACTTTTTCAATAGGGAAAGTGCTAAGGATTCAACGTCTGTAAAGATGTAGCGACAATGATGAAAAATCATCCGAAGGGCCTTTCTCTACCGAGGATCCTGATTATTGTGGTGATCTGTCCGGCATGATAAAACTCATGAGTGCAGAGAAACAACACGGCATCCATAGCTGTTGTCTGCCATTTTGGGAATGGTTCTATCTTTCTGTCCAGATCTGAGTCTGCCATTTCGTTCAACATTTCATATATCTGCTCATAGAGCAAATAAAGCTTGCTTTTTAGTTCCGACATCGATGGATAACTATTCGGATTATCGCTTATCTCTGATTCTCTACCGAACAGCTTAAGCCATTCCTTTGGTACTGTATCTTCAACACCCAGCACTTTCAAAATATTTCCAGCATTATAAACTAAATGACCCGTTAGCCAGCGGATATGATTGCGGTTGTCTTTACCGCAAAACATAGATTCATCATCATCGATATCATCGATTAACTTTCTTACGGCGCCGTGATTTGATTTTAGAAGTACCATGAGATTTTCTTTCTTCGTCATTTATCCTCCCGGTTTTCTTGGTGCTATGCATGTTAATATAGTATTTTTGCTTAACCGTTTATTTAAAAAAAGTACCGAATTGATAAATTTCGCTAAAAAAGTATAAATCTATGTGGAAAAGTATGTGGAAAAGTTGTATACTGTATGTGGTTGACATCTATAGTTTTTTTCATACAATTGTGGTAGCAATGTGAGAGGAGGATAGTGGAGATATTAAAGGGCAAAAAGATCCTTTTGGGCGTTTCGGGTGGTATTGCTGCTTTTAAAGCCTGTGAGCTATTGCGGCTTTTAGTGAAATCAGAAGCGCTGGTGCGTGTGGTGATGACACGATCAGCGACTAAGTTTGTAACCCCGCTGACCTTTTCATCGTTGGGAGCAGAGTTGGTTACTGCTGATATGTGGGATGTGGGACGGGATTCTCTGGATCATGTGAAATGGGCTGAATGGGCTGATATGTTTGTGGTGGCGCCCGCAACTGCCAACATCATCGCCAAGATGGCCACGGGCATTGCCGACGAGGTTTTATCCACCCAGCTTCTGGCGTTCTCTGGCCCGATTCTCCTTGCGCCGGCTATGAATGTCAATATGTGGAACAATTATGCTACCCAGAGGAATATCGCCGAACTTAACAGAAATGGCGTTCATTTCGTTGGGCCAACAAGGGGACATCTGGCAAATCTGACCATAGCCGAGGGGCGTATGAACGAACCGCAAAATATCCTCGGGAGGATTTGTGGGATTCTGGCAAATCGGTCTGACCTAACCGGTGTTAGAATTCTGGTGACCGCTGGACCCACAATTGAGCCGTTGGACCCGGTAAGGTTTATCTCGAACCGCTCATCGGGGAAAATGGGGTATGCTATTGCTCGGGCGGCCAGGGAGAGGGGAGCGGATGTAACATTAATCTCCGGACCGGTTTCTATTAGTACGCCACCGGAGGTTAAACTTATCGAAATCGAGACTGCTTTTCAGATGAAGAAGGCTGTTAGTGATAGTTTTAAATCGGTTGATGCTGTTATCATGGCAGCTGCCGTTGCAGATTTTAAACCAAAGACTTACGTGCGACAGAAAATTAAAAAGGGTGAAAAGGGGTTGTCGTTGGCTTTGGTTAAAAATCCTGATATACTGGAAGAGCTTGCCTCTAAAAAAGGTAAGAAGATCATGGTTGGTTTTGCCTTGGAGACCGAGAACCTTGAGACTTTTGCGAGGAAGAAGATGCGGGAAAAGAAACTTGATATGATAATAGCTAACGACCCCACGCGGAAAGGTGCCGAGTTCGGCTCGGATTTCAACAAGGTTATTATTTTCCGAAAAAGCAAAAAAGCCCTTGACCTTCCTCTGATGCCCAAGAATGAGCTTGCCCACAAGATACTTGATGAGTTGGTGTTGTTATTAAAAAGGAGAAGGTGATGATGGAAAATACTGGACGAGATATTGAGAATGACGATTTATTCCGTCGTTATCTTCAACAAAGAAACGAGATGGGCGAGAAAGTCCTGTATCGACCGTTTGACAGCCAGGGCAGGACTGTTAATGAATCTATGGCTATGAAATCCTCTTTGGGATTGGATGAATTCGATAAATCGGAAGACCTTGACCAGCTTTACCGGATTATCAAGGACTGCCAGAGATGTCCCCTTGGGGCATCAAGGACAAACCTGGTGTTTGGAGAGGGTAACCCTGATGCGGATATAATGTTTGTAGGCGAGGCCCCGGGTCACGATGAGGATATACAGGGTAAGCCATTTGTGGGGCGTGCCGGAAAACTTTTAAACCGTGTTCTTGCCGCCATGAAACTTAAACGAGAGGATGTCTATATCGCAAATATCTTGAAATGTCGTCCCCCGAATAATCGCGACCCTTTGCCGGATGAGGCCTTGACCTGTGAGCCTTATCTTCATCATCAGATAAAGCTTATAAAGCCTAAGATAATCTGTTGCTTGGGAAGGATTGCTGCCCAGCGCCTTTTACAGACTAAAATGTCATTGGGGCAGATGCGGGAGAGGTGGTTTGACTATCGTGGCACATTATTGATGGTAACATATCACACTGCTGCCTTGCTACGCTCTCCCCAGTATAAAAGGCCTTTCTGGGATGATATGCAGAAAATTCTGAAAAAATTAAAGGAGCTGAAGAAATAGATGGCTGAAGCTGTTGGGAAAATACCGCCGCAATCTATCGAGGCTGAACAAGCAGTGCTGGGAGCAATGCTTTTATCGAAGGATGCTGTGGATATCGGAATTGAGTTGTTGAATGCTAATTATTTTTACAAACCTTCCCACAGGAAAATCTTTAAAGCTATTGTTGATTTATATGATAAAAATGAACCAGCTGATTTGATTACTGTTTCCAATGAGCTTGCCAACAGGGGGCAATTGGACGAAATTGGTGGAAGAGCATATCTTGCCGGACTAACTGATGCTACTCCCGGAATTTCTAATATTGAGCATCACGCTAAAATAATTTTAGAAAAAGCGGTGCTTAATCAATTGATTGAAACTGCTGCCTCTATTTTATCTGAAGCTTATGAACCCAATAAAGTAATTGACGAGTTTTTAGATGCTGCCGAGCAGAAGATATTTGCTATAAAAGAGGGGAAGCTTAAAGTTTCTTTTTCATCTTTAAGTGAGATACTTCCAGAGACCTTCCATAATATTGAACAATATGCTCAACGTGAGGGTTATGTAACCGGTCAACCAAGCGGTTTTTCAGAACTTGATAACTTAACCTCAGGTTTTCAAAAATCCGATTTGATTGTTGTTGCAAGTCGTCCTACCGTTGGCAAGACGGCCTTCAGTTTGAATATCGCTGAGTATCTGGCGGTTGAGAAGAAAGTGCCGGTGATGATTTTCTCATTGGAGATGTCCAAGGAGCAGGTAGCTCAGAGAATGCTTTGTAGTCGGGCACGGGTTTCCTCGCATTTGATGAGGACAGGGCGACTGGCTGATGACCAGTGGACCAACTTATCGATTGCTGTGGGCCCTTTATCAGAGGCACCTATTTTCATCGATGATACACCGACAATGACGGTACTCGAAATGAGGGCCAAGGCCAGACGTTTGAAATCAAGGGAGAATATCGAGCTTGTAATTGTCGATTATCTGCAACTGATACAGGGACCCAGAAATGTCGAGAACCGTCAGCAGGAAATATCATTCATCTCTCGTTCCTTAAAAGCCTTAGCTCGTGAGTTGAAAGTACCAGTTATAGCCCTATCACAGCTTTCAAGGCAGGTTGAGTTACGTGGAAAGGATGCAAGGCCGCAATTGTCGGATTTGAGAGAATCAGGGGCAATTGAGCAGGATGCCGATGTCGTTATTTTTATTCATCGAAACCGTGATTCTGAGGGACATCTCGGTGCTGAGGCTGATATTATTATTGGCAAACAACGTAACGGTCCAACCGGAATTGTCCACCTTGCATTTGTCAAAGACTATGCTCGTTTTGAGTTGTTAGATATCTACCATGGTTATCCGGAGTCAGAGTCGGAAACACCCGTATTTTGATTTTTCTAATTTTCTCCGATTATATAAATAAGTTTACGGGAGAGAAAGGCTGTTCTAATATAGTCGACCTGGTTGGCTCCGTTAGGTTTGTGTTTTTTTAATTCTTTTCTGGCAAGTATTTAAGTTTCCTTAAGCCATTTGTTAAGGATATCTGTTTTACCGTTGTGCTTAAGGGAAAGATAATATCTGCTATTTCTCCTGGAGAGAGAAAAAGATTTTACATTTCAACAAGTTCTTGGTGAGTAAGCGGGCAGGGCGATGACAGGTGATGTTACTATAGATAATTTGAGTTAAGCCGAACAATAATTAAAAAAGGTATTTACAATGAATTCGGTAGAGACTATAATGGCACCTGTTAGTGGTGAGGAGATTAATTGCCCGGCAAGAAAGGGAAATATGTCTTGGTTTAATTTTCTTTCAAATGATATTGGAATTGACCTTGGCACTGCCAATACTTTGGTTTTTGTTCGTGGCGCTAATATTGTTTTGAATGAACCATCCGTAGTAGCATTGGAGAAGGATACTGGCAAGGTTCTGGCGGTTGGGATTGCTGCCAAGGAGATGATTGGCCGGACACCTGAAACCATCTCCGCAATCAGACCTTTAAAAGATGGTGTCATTGCTGATTTTGAGGTGACGGAGAGGATGTTGTCTGATTTTATTAAGCGGGTTGTGCGTCACCGATATCTTATGAAGCCTAAGATTGTAATTTCAGTTCCCTCTGGCATAACGGAGGTTGAGAAGAGAGCGGTTCGTGATTCTGCTGAGAATGCTGGAGCTCGTGAGGTTTACTTAATCCAGGAGCCAATGGCTGCGGCTATCGGTGTTGGTTTGCCGGTTGATCAACCTTCCGGCTCAATGGTAATCGATATAGGAGGAGGCACTTCGGAGATTGCTGTTATCGCTTTATCCGGTATTGTATCCAACATATCCATCAGGATAGCGGGTGATGAGATTGATGCGGATATAATAAGTTATCTGAAGAAAAATTACAACCTATTGATTGGCGAAAGGACAGCCGAGGAGATTAAGATAAAAATCGGTTCTGCTTATCCTCTCGATGAAGAGGAGACACTTGAGATTAAAGGGCGTGACCTTGTTGCCGGTGTTCCTAAAACGATGAAAATTACCTCGTCGCAGGTAAGAGAGGCGATTGCTGAGCCGGTAGATGCTATAATAGAAGCGGTGCGTATGGCGTTGGAGCAAACCCCCCCTGAGCTAGCCTCAGATATCCTTGACGCTGGTATTATCCTTACCGGTGGTGGAGCCCTGCTTCGCGGTCTCGATAAAAGGCTTCGCCAAGAGACGAACCTTTCCGTGATAGTAGCCGATGACCCCTTGACATGCGTCGCCATAGGTACAGGCAAATGCCTTGAGAATATGCAACAATATTCCAAGGTGTTGCTGAAGTAGAGTTAGGGCTGGTGATAACAAAATAAACACTAATCCGATGTTATTCAAATGAACGTCATAAACGATTATCAGAAAAACGTCATTTTCATTGATGTACAAATATAGAATAGAGGGTAACGGATTTCCGATTGGATGAAGAGGACACGACTATCCTGGTGCGTTGTTGAAAATGGTGATTTTTCGTCGATAATAGTATAGGTACCAGGTAAGGATATTTCCGCTATAGAATTAACTTGACACTAAAGATTAAGTAATTAATATACAAAGATGTAAATAATGGGGGTGTAGCTCAGTGGTAGAGCATCTGCCTTTTAAGCAGGTGGTCGAAGGTTCGATCCCTTCCACCCTCATTTGCTTTGCGCCTTTAGCTCAGCTAGGTAGAGCAGCTGACTCTTAATCAGCGGGTCGGAGGTTCGATTCCTCCAAGGCGCAGTTATTTAATCCTCGATAATACTCTCGACAGTCAGAGATATAATGGTTTGGGAAGTGAAAAAGGATTGTTATATCTGAAAAATCTGTTATAATTATTATTAGCAGTTAGAGAATCTTAGCTCGATTTAACAAGGGGTTAATATGTATAATATTTTTCTTTTTTTATAATAGAGCAACGATTGTATATGTTCCCGATGATTATCCTACCATTCGGGAGGGGATTGACACTGGTTCTAATGGCGATACGGTGCTGGTTCAACCTGGGATTTATGCTGAGAACATCAATTTCAATGGGTATAATATTGTGCTGGGGTTGTTGTTTCTGACTACTGGAGATACTTCGTAATCATAAGATGCTGGTAATTATTATGTAGCTGATATATCATGTTGTGTTGGCGCTGGCGAAAGTGGTGAAGAAGATATTGGAGCACTGGGCATTGGCTGTGGTCAACCGATCCCCGCTCTTTCTGAATGGGGTTTGATTATTATAGCACTTCTGCTTTTGGCAATTGGAACTATCTCTATTATAAGAAGTCGAAGTAAGATTTTATCAGAGGAAAATAACCGAAATAAAAAAGGACTGTCATCAGACAGCCCCTTTAATCCTAACAATGCCTGTTTTAAATCCTATCCCCGGCGATAACCTTCTATGGCTGGTTCAGAGGTTTTTAGTCCTCAGACTGCAATTTTTTGCTAAGTTGCAGTAGCTTTTAGAAACCGAGAGGGTTCAACACTCCAGATAAGACATTCACTAATGTCACGATAAATCCTATTAAGTCATAGATAAACATTGCAAGAATAATTGCTCGTCTTGCATCTGAGTCTGCTGCGTTTCTCGCAAACCAGGTAATCATGAGATTACCCCAGAGTGCTGCTCCATACTCTCTTGCTGTAAATAGCCCACCCGGACCTAACTTAGCCCCCAAAATTGATAACAGGAATCCCGGGAAAAATAAAAGTGCTACCCCAAAAATCAGGCACACTACCGCTTTGATGATCATTAGCGTTCTAAATGACATAATCATCCTCCTTCTGAACAGCTAAAACTTTTTTATTGAATAAAACCACGATGGTACAGACCCTGTCAGGCCCGCCATCCCCTCTTTGTAATTGACCTGTGGTTTATACCCAAGCTCATATATAGCTCGTGAGATATCAAAGAACTGGTCGTATTTACTCAAGCGAACGGTATAACGTGTAATGGGTGGCTTGAACTTATAACGCCTTAAACGGGCGTACAATTCAAGAAAATACGCAACAACATAAACTGGTACATAGGGGAAAGATCTGATTTTATATTCGACACCTATAATATTAATCAAGTCTGTCAAAAACCGAAAGGTAGTGACTTTGGAGCCATCGGTGATGTTATAGGCTCGTCCTGTTGATTTCTCGCTTTTTGCAGCCAACATAATGCCCTGAACGACATTGTCTATGTGGGACAGGTGCATGATATTAGTACCGCCATCGACAACCGCTAACTTGTTGGATTTTATCGCCTCGATCAATAGCGGCATGATTGCCCTGTCACCGGGGCCCCAGATGTAACCGGGTCGCACTACTGTTACCGGAAGGTTACGTTTCTGGTGATACTCGAATGCCATCCGGTCAGCGATTATTTTGGAACGAGTGTAATTGTCGACGATTATGGTTTCGTATGGCGCTTCCTCGTCGGTGCCGCGATGGTGTCGGCCATTGCCATAGACAACCACCGATGAAATGTATACCACTTTCGAACATCCCTGCTTAAGGCTTGCCTCAAAGAAGTTTTTAGTACCGTTGATATTTACGGCGACAAACTGTTCCCAGGGACCGATATCGGTAGTCAGAGCAGCACAGTGGATACCCAGGTCTGCATTTTTCAAGAGAGTATTGAAAACGGTTTCATCGGACAACTCTCCGTATATGACCTCGACACCGAGCTCTTTCAGCAGTGAGATATTGGAAGTTTTTCGCACAAGGGCAACGACATGGTTACCGTTGTCATGATATGCTCGAGCTAAAGCACCGCCAAGAAAACCGCTTGCTCCTGTAATTGCAACTCTCACTTATAGCACATCAATCTTATTTTAACGGTTTGTGTTGATTTGTTTCAATACTTTTCGAGGTATCAATGTTGACAAATCCTCCTATGTATATAAAGTAAAAGAGAATGAACCAGAGGAAACTCCAGGGAATATGAATGTTGATTATAACAAGGATAGTAGTTATCATTATCTGTAAACTTACCAGATACAATCCTACTTGAAAACTCCTTTTGAACGATAGGCCGGTTCGTCTGAACTTGAAAAGAACAATTGGCGTGATAATAAGAATGACGTACAGGAGGGCAACAATGAATCTATATACAAAGATGCCCATGAAAAATGCTAAAGTTGTTATCGGGAATAAATAGGATTTTGCTCTTAGTAATTTATCTGTATCAAGAGATATGTTGTATGAGGAGGGATAGTTGAATTCCATGATTTCACCATTTCGAACCGAGAAGAATTTTCGTGGGCCAACGAAAAGCTCGGCCTCGGGATCGTTTTCAAGGTCCTCCTGGATTGACTGTGTATCGACATAAGATCTATCTACGTGTATCACCCTGTCTTTGAATAACAATCGATGATGGGAGAGGGGTATATTAGTGATCTCGCCCGAGACAAGTTCGACCTTTTTTATCTTTTCGGCGAAGAAATCGACAGCATCGTTATAGAAGTTAATAAATGCATCCCTTAATATCCTGGATGAAACCCATACTTAGCCTTTTTGCTCACTTTTTCATGGGATTTTGTATCGTTTGCTGGTTCATTTTTTGTGACGTTTTCTTCTTTTTTTGGGGCCGTCGCTTTTCGAGGCGATGGTTGAGAGGTCAAGGTTAAAAGAAGCATTCGAGAGCTTTTTTTTGCCAGTTTCAGTAAGAATATATTGAGCTGTAGGTCCATCACCAGTTTTTTCAAGCCAACCCTTGTGTACACAGTAATCGAGGTAAGAGGTGCCAAGGGCAAATGGATTTGTTTTCACATCAAATTCCAGAGGTAAGTTTGATGAATGGTCCTTTTTGTTCATGATTTTCCCCTATTTTGTTGTTACTAACAAACCGCCGATGAAACGCTCATGAATTCGTATTTATTAATTTTGTTAAAGGCGATAGTAGTATAATAGATATCAGTGAAATCAATCTTCGTCACATGAAAGACAAATTTTTTCATTATTTACTTTTTGGTTTCTTCGTAATCTCTATTTCTTTCCTGTCCAAAACCCAACACTTAACCTTGTTGGTAGTTTGTTTTTTCAAGAAGGTTGAATCGGGAGTAGGTTTTGCAATTTTTCGAATATGATTTTGTTTCGTAGTTGTTCACAAGCGTTTTAACTTTTCCTGCCATCGTTTTTCATTATTTCCGCAAGGAAAGCATCGACACCTACTTTGCTTATCTTTTTCAAGTTTTCGCGGGGCTCTTGGTTTTTTTTATAAAATTCATGTAAACTTGAACATGGAAATTCCTCGCACTGGTAGCAAAATTCAATTCCCTTTTCACTGGCGCATTTTCTGATCTTGCAATCTTGTGTCCAATGGCTTTTGGTGGATGACCTGCACCCCAAACAGCTAATTTCTTCCGGAGTTATCTTTTTTCCCATTTCTTCGGATAACTTCTTTGCCAGTTGGGCTTTCTTTTTCTTGTCGGATAGTGCGCCCGCGATGAAAATCGGACAATTAGCGCAATAGATGCCGCAGTAACTTATAAACTGCCTGGCCACCTTTCCTCCTTGTTCATACAAAATATAATACAAAATGCTGTAAGTTGCCAAGCTATTATTATGTGGATTAATGTGCGAATTCGCTATTTGAAATCGCTTTTAGTCATATAACATGGATAATATATTGTGTCAAAATTAATTTGTAACATTCAAAATAAAATTTCGTAGTTGGATAAGGAATGGACTGTTAAGGGTTGGCTTTATTACATTAGGTGGTGATAGGGAATTTTTTATTGGCAATATTTACTTAGATCAAGTGAATAGATCAGTTATGAGAATATCCATTGGTCTATTAGAGGCGTGTTTGGTGACGGTGTTTATTCTTATATCTCAACTGGCATTTGCTCAGGATTTTAAACCGAATGTCAAGCCAACTATGGAAATAACCCGTTATGCAGGGACTATTGAGATTGATGGTGAGTTAGGTGATTCGGGCTGGGAAAATGTGGCTGTAGCTGACAATTTTGTGGAGAACTTTCCCAATAATGGAGATAAACCACCTGTTGAGACAGAGGTATGGGTCACTTACGATAATATTAATCTTTATGTTGCTTTTCTTTGTTACGATGACCCCGGAACCATTCGTGCCTCGCTTCGAAGCCGGGATGAGATATGGTCTGACGATTATATGGGCTTTATCTTTGACACCTATGGCGATGCCACTATGGCGTATGAGGTCTTTGTGAATCCGTTAGGCATCCAGGGAGATGGTTTGCAATCGCTCCATGGCGAAGATATTAATTTTGACCTTGTGTATGAATCTAAGGGCAAGATAACGGACATTGGTTATCAGGTTGAATTGGCAATACCTTTTTCGAGCCTGCGTTTTCCTGATAGGACCGAGCAGGTCTGGAGAGCTACTTTCTGGCGGACTCATCCTCGTGACAGCCGTCGTACCTACTCATGGGCTTACACCGATAATGATGATCCATGCTGGATGTGCCAGTTTGGCACGATAAAGGGAATTAAGAATGTTAAACCGGGTGGTAGCTTTGAAATTTTGCCCTCATTAATGGGGTTTCAGTCAGCTTGTCTTCAGGATAACTCTGACCCGAATTCAGGCCTTGATGATAGTAATTTCGATGGTGAGGGTTCTTTGGGAATCAAGTATGCAATTAAATCCAGTCTGGTCGCCGAAGCCACTTATAATCCTGATTTCAGTCAGGTTGAATCGGATGCAGCCCAGATCGATGTTAACACTACGTTTGCCCTGTTTTACCCTGAAAAGCGACCATTCTTTCAGGAGGGTAGCGATCTATTTGACCTTTGGTATAATGTTTTTTATACAAGGTCAATTAATGACCCACTTTTGGCGACTAGGTTGACAGGCAAATCGGGCAAAACCGACTTCGCCTATCTTGTAGCTTATGATGAGCATTCGCCAACGATTATACCTTTTGAAGAGGAGAGTGAGGTTGTAGAAGGCGGTGAGAGTGTTTCGAATATATTCAGAGTCAGGCATACATTTCAACAGAACTCTTATGTAGGTGCTATTGCCACCGACCGGCGTATGAAAGGCGGGGGAGCGGGGACCGTTCTTAGCATTGATGGTTCATATCGCTTTTTGAAATACTACCGTTTTGAACTGCAGGCGCTGGCAAACCATGCAGAGGAGCCAAACGATACCAGTCTGACCGAGGATATTAACGATATCTTGTTCGACAACGATAAACATACAGCCGCCTATGATGGCGAGCAATACTGGGGACATGCTTTATATACCAGTTTGGAACGATCCTCAAGATACTGGGATTTCGATATCGATTACTGGGAAACAAGCCCTACATTCAGAGCAGAAAATGGATTTATCACAAACAATAGTACACGGCGAATAAACGGTTGGACTGGGTGTAAGTTTTATCCCCAATCCTCAATCATTGACCAGCTTGGGCCGGTTATCTGGTTGGGAAAAATTTGGAACTTCAATGGCGAAAGCAAAGATGAATGGGTTGGAGGTAAGATCTGGGCTAATTTAAAGTACCAGACGAACACTGAGATCGAGTTTAACACGAGCCGTGAGCGATTTAAAGGAGCCGATTTCAAGGATATAAGTCGTCTGTTTATACTTGTTAATACTAAGTTCTCCGACCTGTTATCGCTTGGGTTTTGGTATCAGTTTGGCCGCTATATTGCTCGTGGGGAGGACCCGCCGTTTTTGGGAGAGGGTTATCGTGGCGAGGCCTGGACGTCAATCAAGCCATTATCAAGGCTCATCATTCAGCCCGGGCTACAGTATGCTAAATTGGAAAACCCCGATAATGGGGAGGTAGCTTTCGATGGATACATACTGCGAACCCGCATTAACTTTCAATTTAACCGTGAGCTGTTTCTACGACTTATCATCCAATATGATGATTTCGACAAGGAATACGATTTCGAACCGCTCTTGACTTACAGGATAAACCCGTTCACCTTGTTTTATATCGGTTCCAGGCACGGTTACGAGGATTTCGATGAAAAATCCAACCCGACATTAACCGACCGCCAGTTTTTCATGAAGTTTCAATATCTATTCAGGTTGTGATAATCCCGTCATCGTTGTATAAGTAAAGTGGATGGTGCACGGCGGACCTCCCGGTCTGCCTGTCTTTTATTGAGAAGGCGGGTGTGGATGTTTATTGCTCACAAGATATGCAGCTTACGAAATCAAACAAATTCCCTTGCCGATTTTGATATATTTGTTATTATATTTATATAAGGATTGGTGCTGGGAACTTAAGCGCCGTATGAATTGTAAATGTAGGGGCAGTAGCTCAGCTGGGAGAGCGGTACGTTCGCAACGTACAGGTCGGCGGTTCGAGCCCGCTCTGCTCCAGATGTTTGATAACAAAGTCAACGTGCTAGGTGGGGAGTTAGCGGTGCCCTGAACCCGGAATCCGCTATACCGGGGCTGAATTCCCACTCGAGGCCTGTAACCCTCAAGCAGACACTGGCTGGAGGTGTTGATCGGACGGGCCTTGCGCAACGGATGCCCGCCGAACCCCGTCAGGACCGGAAGGTAGCAGCGGTAAGTGGAAACACCGTGTGATGCAAGAATACCTGACTGTGAGCTTTCCACCGGTGGTTGCTTTTTGGCAAAGGGTCAACGGTGGGTGCACGTTGGGCTTAACTCGATCTTGGGGAGTAAAGCGGGACCCGATGAGGTCTGCCATTGAGTCGATTGTAGGTTGGTTAATGAAAGAATGGAAAATTAAATGAGTTACCTTGCCTTAGCCAGGCGGTACAGGCCTGATGATTTTTCCGGCATTCTCTCGCAAAAGCATATAACTCGCACCCTGGCCAATGCCATATCCTCGGGGCGTATTTCTCATGCTTATTTGTTTTGCGGGTCAAGGGGCACCGGTAAGACAACCACTGCCAGGGTGATGGCAAAATCATTAAATTGCGAAAAAGGACCTACACCGACACCCTGCGGAGAGTGCATTAACTGCCGGGAGATAAAGGCTGGCATTTCCCCCGATGTATTCGAGATTGACGCCGCCTCCAACCGTGGAATTGATGACATAAGACAGCTTCGGGAAAATGTCCGCTACAGTCCAGCATCGTCGCGTTATAAGATATACATCATAGACGAGGTTCATCGTTTGACAAACGAGGCTTTTGATGCTCTTTTGAAAACCCTTGAGGAACCGCCACCGCATGTGATTTTCATTTTTGCCACAACTGAGCCCCAGTC
The DNA here is from genome assembly GCA_002085375.1 of candidate division Zixibacteria bacterium 4484_95. Taxonomy (GTDB): domain Bacteria; phylum Zixibacteria; class MSB-5A5; order UBA10806; family 4484-95; genus 4484-95. The sequence goes on from NATP01000100.1 coordinate 14,164, forward strand.
TCTGCCGGCAACTATATTATCGCGAACTCAACGGTTCGATTTCAAACGTGTACCGATTTCGGCGTTGGCCGAGACAGTTAACGACATTGCTGCCAAGGAAGGACTGGAGATCGATCCCAGGGCTGCGCTTATGGTAGCTCGTAAGGCTGATGGTTCGTTACGCGATGCACTTTCGCTTCTCGACCAGTTGATTAATTTCAGCCAGGGCATGATAACCACCGAATCAGCCTCAGAGATTCTGGGTTTGGTTAAAACTGATTTTCTGTTCAAAATTATAAAGGCGGTTATTAAGCATGATACACCAGCCGTGTTAGAGATGTTTAATGTTTATTTCGATGAGGGTGTTGATATTGATGGGCTGGCTGATGAACTTTCTATATTCCTCGGTAAACTGTTGTTGGTTAAAAATGGGGTTAGGGAAACATCAATTCTGGAGATGGATATTTCCGAGCTGGAGAAAGCAGAATTGTTAGTATCCGAGATTGATACCTCCGATATTTTACGGATGCTTCAGATAATGGCTGACTTCACGGTCGACAAAAAGTCCGGGGTTGACCCGGTAGTAGCTATGGAAGTAGCGTTAGTGCGGTTATCAGGCCTTGATAAAGCCGTTGATATCGATGAGCTATTGTCTAATTTAAGCAACCCCGTAAATATGACAAGAGCGTTATCAGGGCATTCTGTATCGAAGGTGGTAAAGGCCACGAAATCCACTTCGGCAGAAGAAGGTCGAAGTATGGACGTTGGAAGGAAAAGCGGTCAAGCACCGTTTACAAGAAGCCAATCTACGGCTATTGAGCATAAACTTGATAATATTGCCAATTGGTGGTCGAATTTTCTAAGTTTTGTTAAGAGTAAAAGCCTGGCTGTCTGGAGCCATCTTCAATATGCAAAAGTTTCCTATAACGGCAGTAACTTGGTCGACTTGGGCTTTCCATTGGGAAACGAGTTTCATATGAAGTTTTTAACAGGGAGAAGGAGTTTTATCATTGATTGTTTAAAAGAGTTTTCAGGTGCCAATCCGGGGGTTTCGTTTACGAGGTTAGAAAACGAAAATAACGATTTGACTGATATTCCAAATATACCCAAGCAATCTATAGAGGAATTTCTGAATCAACATCCCAAGATGAAAAAGCTACATGACTTGATCGATGGAGATGATATCAGGTTTAGAGGGAACATGCAATGAACCAGAAGATTTTTATAGATATAATTAAAGGAGTGCATATGGCAAAGGGTATTGGCGATTTGATGAAACAGATGCAGAAGATGCAAGCTTCAATAGAAAAAATTCAGGAAGAGCTGGCAAGCAAGACTGTTGAAGGGACAGCTGGTGGCGGTATGGTAAAAGTGACAGCCAACGGCAAACAGGAGATTTTGGAGATCAAGATAGATCCCGAGGTCGTGAATCCCGATGACATAGAGATGCTTGAAGAGTTAATCTTGGCGGCGGTTAATCAAGCTCGTGAGAGGGCTGAAAAACTGCAGGTTGAAGGACTTTCGGGTTTGACCGGCGGCTTGCCGATTCCTGGACTGAAGCTTTAGGTTTATGGCGGACATCTTAGAAGACCTTATTGAAAATTTAACCTTACTACCCGGTATAGGTAGGAAAAGCGCCTCCAGAATCGCTTTTTTCATTCTCAGATTGCCGTTGACAAGGGTGGAGAAATTTGCTGAGAACATAGTCAATGCCAGAAAGAACCTTAAACCATGCAAACGCTGTGGAAACCTTGCAGTAGGAGAACTGTGTCACATTTGCTCGGACCCTAATCGCGACGGTTCGATAATATGCGTCGTGGAGGAACCCTCCGATGTGGCGGTTTTAGAAAACACGGGCGATTTCAAAGGAGTATATCATGTCCTGGGGGGGACCCTTTCTCCCCTTGATGGTGTGGGTCCAGAGGATATAAATATTGCATCGCTGAAAAAAAGAATCT
>NATP01000014.1 GCA_002085375.1 candidate division Zixibacteria bacterium 4484_95
GTGAGAATAGTTGCTTGGAGCGAAAACGAGCCGAAAAGTGGGGATGTCATTTTCGCAAATATCGCATTCGAATCTTTAAAGGAGGGCTTTTCTTTCCTGAACCTTTTTTATTTTCGGGTTTTGAAAAACATTATCAAGCCAACTGCTAAAAAGATTATGTTGCCGATTGTCGCCGCCAGTGCGGGTGGAAGTTTATTGTTGTAGCCAAAAGATTGTCCGGCCCTGAGTATTACAAAATAGATGAAGCTGATGATTATACTTAAACCGAAACCAATAGTACCACCGGAGCGACGTGGGTTGGCAGCCAAAGGAATTCCCAGGAGGATTATTATAAAATTTATAAATGGAAAACTAATTTTAAGATAGAGTTCGACTTTATCTTTAGCGGTATCCTGCCCCATTGATTTCTTTAGTTTTATTCTGTTGAGTAGCTCAAAGAAACGTGTATCGCGGGCTTTTTTTAATTTATGTTTCATTATTGCTGGGGTATGGGATAAAAAACCTGCGTAAAGCGTATCATAGGCGATAAACTCTACCTCGTGGTTCTTTTCAAAGGTCCTTTTTGTTGCATTAGTTAAAATCCAGCCCGAATCAGCCCACATCATGGCTTCTGCTTTTATTGCGATTTTAACCTGGTTATTTTCAATTTTGTTAATAACTACAAAGTTGCCTCTATCCTCTTTTTCGTTGTATGTTTGGGCAAATAAAACCCAACCGTTTTGGCCTGCTTTTATTATATTTGTCCTAGTTATCCCAACAGGGGCTTTCTTTTTCTCAATCCCCATTTTTTTTATCTGGTCTTTTTTGTAGTTAGCGGGCACAACAACTAAATCAGAAAAAGCTATCAACAGAATAGAGATTAGAAAACCGGTGACCAAAAGGGGTGTTATAAGTCTGTAAAGGGATATGCCGGTAGCTTTCATAACCTCCAGTTCGTGATATTTTGCCAGTGAGCCGATGGTGAACATTGTTGAAAGTAGAGTTGCTACGGGTAGAGCCAGAACGATGATAAAAGGAACATAATGCAGGTAATACGAGACCACAAGTATTAAAGGGGCTTTATTGTCGATGAAGCGGTCGATGTTTTCGACTAGATCTACGATTATTACTATAAGGATGAAAGCTACAAGTGAGAAACACAGAATTTTGAGGAATTTCCCGAGGATATATTTATCCGTCAATTTCATTTTTGGGGTCCTGGTAGAATCTTTCTTATTATGTCAAAACCTTCTATGGTGGAATATTTGATAACGAGATAAATCAGGATGATTCCGGTACCGCCGATGATGATATTGGGGAGCCACATCGCCAGAGCGCCAGAGATGAACATACGGTCGGCCAGCTCCTCACCGCCGATCAGGAAAGCCCAGTAGATGATGAAGAAAAATAATGATAGGCCCAAGCTGGTGGCCATTCCACCTTTTCTTGTCATCACGCCAAGAGGTGCTCCTAAAAGCATGAAGGCAATACAAGCTACCGGTATGGAGAATTTCTTATTGATCTCAACGTTCCTTGAGTTAATCTGTCGTTTGTAGGTTTTGATGCTTCGCATTTCATATTCGATTCGGCTTAGAATATCTTTTATTCTTATTGAGGGAGCTTTGCCAATTATGTTTCTGTCAAATGTTCTTGCATACTTTGACCTATCTCGTGAAATATATAATAATCTATCCAGCTCGTTCCTTAAAAGGCTATCTATTTTGGTTTCTGACCTCTGGATTTTCAAGCGATATTTTTTGTTTTCATCAAGCATCATTTTCACTGGCATCTCCCTATCACCTCTTGTTCCTGAGGTTGAACGCACCAGTTCTGAGGAGGCTCCCTCGATAGTAAGAACCTGCCTTTTAAATTCCACCCGTCTGTAGCGTTCAGGGCTGTCGGGATCGGGTTCGTGTATTTCGCCATCATATAAATTCATTATGAGCTTTGAACCATCGGGTGAGAATTTGATATCACCTTTTTTGGCGGTAATAGTCCGGGGAGCCTTGGCGTTTTTATGCTCGAATATTGTGATGTCTGAGATTTTGGAGGTTTTATTGTCTACTGATTTCACAAGGATATGATAACCTTTGAAGTAGTCTAAAAAGATATTTTCTTCTAAATTCCAGGCTGGTTTCTTGCGAGTTATGTCTGTTATTAGAAGTCTGGCTCGATGATTTGCTTCGGGTAAGACATGATCGTTGAACCAGACTAAAAATATGGTAAGTAAAAGGCTTATTAGGAGGGCGGGTTTTATGAGTTTTAGAAAAGACACCTTACACGATTTTAGAGCAATGATTTCACTGTCGGCAGATAACCGCCCGAATCCCATCAAAGCTGCTACTAAAACGGCCATCGGGATTGACAAGGCCAACATCCAGGCTAAATTGAGAACGAAAACCTCGAGAATAACCGGTGCCGAAAGCCCTTTAACGATAATCATATTCATTATGTCAAGGATGAAGTCCATGATTAAGACGAACGTTACTACTACCAAGCCAAACAGAAACGGCCAGAAAATCTCCTTGATAATATATCTCCAGAGTATTTTCATCGTTTAGAATTATATCGGAAGTCTTGCTTTTTAACAAGCCCTTTGTTAATATCTTTAATGGTCAATAAATGTGTGTTTATTTTTAAAAAACCTTTCGTATTTGAATCAAATTGGTTATCTTGGGTAAGGTTTTGTATGAAGGATTGGGGTTATATTTTTGAAAAATATCTGGGTAAATCAGCTTGAACCGGGCCGGAAAGTGGATGACAAATTTGTCATCCGTAAACTGGAAATCAAGGATTACAACGGTCGAAGGTTTTTAAGCCTGGAGTTCGGTGACAGAACGGGTCGCATCAGTGGTGTGTGCTGGGAAGGTGTTGAGGATTTTTTGCACAATTTATCAGTGGGCAATATTGTTAGGGTACAGGGAACCGTGGGAACATTCAAGGATATGCCACAGATAACAGTAGCATCGATGCAAGCGGTTGCTGGTGGAGCCTATGACCCGTCTGATTTTTTACCTACAGGCCCTCGCGAGCCTCAGAAAATGATTGGGGAGATCGACGAGATAATCGATGCCCTCGGTGACAAACATTATAAAGCTCTTTTACTTGAGATTTTTAATGATGGCATAATTCGTCGTAAATTCTCTTTTGCCCCCGCGGCTAAACTCTGGCATCATTGTTACATAGGAGGGCTTGCTGAGCATACACTGAATATCGTTTATCTCTGTCAGGCCATTGCCAAAATATATCCTCAACTTGACAAAGATCTATTGATTGCCGGGGCTTTACTTCATGACATCGGTAAAATCGATACTTATTCTTTAGGTAATTTTTTCGAATACACCGATGAGGGCAGGCTTTTAGGGCATATCATCATCGGCGACAGGTTAATCTGTAACAAGATTGCCCGCTTGAGAGATTTTCCGGTTGAGAAAAAGAAATTAATAAGACACTTGGTGCTATCACATCAAGGGACGTATGAGCAAGCCTCACCGGTATTGCCTCAAACACTTGAGGCAAATGTACTTTATATAGCAGACCTTCTGGATTCGCGGGTTGGCGGGATTATGAAAGTTGTCAACAAAAATAAGCGACCTGGAAAGCGCTGGACTGATTATGTAAAGCTTATTGAACGTTATATATATTTGGGAAAAAACTCGGGAGAGCAATAAATGACAAAAAAACAAATAGCCCCATATACTATGTTAGTACCGCTTCCAGCTGTACTGGTTACTTGCGGTGAATTAGAAAACAAACCCAACATTATCACTGTTTCATGGTGTGGAATAGTATGTTCTCAACCGCCCATGATATCCATTTCCATGCGGGAGAACCGTTACTCGTTTAATGTAGTAAGAGACAGCGGTGAATTTGTCGTTAATATCACCGGAGCCAGGCTGGTAAAGACGGTGGATTATTGCGGTAACCATTCGGGTAAGAATGTGGACAAATTCAAGGAGACCGGCCTTACCCCTGTACCTGCACAAAAGGTCAAGCCGCCTTTAATTGAGCAATCGCCAATAAACCTTGAGTGTCAGGTTCGCAAAGTCTTGGAGCTTGGCTCGCATCACCTTTTTATCGGTGAGATAGTGGCAACTCATGTGGATGAATCCGTTCTTGACGAAAGTGGTGGGCTTGATATTAAAAAGGTTGACCCTCTTGTGTATGGAACGAATGCTCGGCAGTATTGGTCAGGTCTCTCTGTGTTACATGGCTATTATGGATTTACTCGGAGTGAGAAATAAGCACTTTCAGATTTGAAGTTATCGACAAAGATGGTTTTTCACGACGGGGGTTATTAAAGACTCCTCACGGTGAGGTCCGGACACCGGTATTCATGCCTGTCGGCACGCAAGCCACGGTAAAAACTCAATCTCCCGATGAGCTAATGGCGCTTGGTGTTGAGATAATTTTGGGTAACACCTATCATCTGTATCTTCGACCGGGTCCCGACCTTATCGCCAGAGCCGGAGGATTACACAAATTTTCGGGGTGGCCCAGGTCGATTTTAACGGACTCCGGTGGTTATCAGGTTTTTTCTTTAAAAGCACTCAATAAAATTACCGATCAGGGGGTTGAATTTCAATCTCATCTTGATGGTTCGAGGCACATATTCACCCCGGAAAACGTGATTGAGATACAACGCAAACTTGGGGCTGATATCATGATGCCTTTAGATATTTGCAGTGAATACCCGATGGAACATCGTCAAGCGGTCAATGATGTCAACAGGACATTAAGCTGGGCTAAAAGGGCGAAATCAAAATGGGTTGAAACCGGTAACGATTCTGATAGCCCAGATAATCAGATTTTATTCGGTATAATTCAGGGTTCTATATATGAGGATTTACGTCAGAATTGCCTTGAGAAAATAGTTGACATTGATTTTCCCGGTCTGGCAATTGGTGGCCTTTCGGTTGGAGAACCCAGGGAGGATTTAATTCGGATTCTTGATTTTATGGCTCCGCTTCTGCTTGATGATAAGCCCCGACATCTTTTAGGGGTTGGTACACCAGAGGATATCCTTGATGCCGTATATTACGGTATCGATATGTTTGATTGTGTTATGCCCACAAGAAATGCTCGTAATGGCACGATATTTACGCGGAGGGGGAAAATGACTCTTAAGGCGGCAGTTTATGCAGAGGATTTTCGACCGATCGATCCGCAATGTGGTTGTCCAGCCTGTAGGGGTTTCACCCGCGCCTATATTCGTCATCTTTTATCGCTCGGCGAGATTCTGGGATTGCGTCTGACTACTGCTCATAACCTCTTTTTCTATATGCAACTTATGAGAGATATCAGAGAGGCAATTGCAAAACACAGGTATCGGGAATTCAGGGAAAATACACTAAAGGAATTAAGCTCTGGAGTGGAAAATTTGTGTTAGCATTTTTTCTATCAAGTTGATAAGTAACAGATAACCAAGTTCTTATATGATACTGTTGTCGATGATGGTATATAGTTTTTTATTAGCAATATGTTGTTACGATACATTAGGTATTTTATTTTTAAGCTTGTGTATTAAAGTAAGTTGTTATTATAATAGTTAGTTTTTAATTTTAAAAAAAGGAGGTTGGTGATTTGATGCATTTTATAGCGATGGCGCAACCCGGAGGAGGAGGTGGAGGAGGAAGCCCTTTAAGTTTCTTTGTTCCGATTCTTTTAATATTTCTTATAATGTACTTTTTGATGATCCGACCACAACAGAAAAAACAAAAACAACATCAGGCAATGCTTTCGGTGTTAAAGAAGGGTGATAAAGTTGTCACAAACAGCGGTATGTTTGGAACTGTTTGGGGTATAAATGATAAAGAAAATAAGGTTATTTTAAAATTTGGAGATGATTTGAAAATTGAGTTTTTGAAAAGCTCCATTGCTGGCAAGGTGGATAAAGATTGAAGATACTGCCTATAAGAATATACGGTGATGAGGTTCTTCGGAAGAAATCAGATAATGTTGAAAACATTGATGGCAATTTAGTGGATTTTCTTGAGACATTGTTGATCTCGATGAAACATGCCAAGGGATTAGGGTTGGCAGCTAATCAGATTGGTATAAATAAACGGATATTCGCAGTAGATATGTCTTATATTGATGTGGTTAAGGAACCAATAGTAATTATAAATCCTGAACTTGTTGATTTTTCTGGTTCTTTTACCGAAGAGGAGGGATGTTTATCTTTACCTGGTCTTTTCCAGGAGATAACGAGACCCGAAAAAGCAACAGTTTCGGGTTTGGACAGGGATGGGAAAGAGATAACAATTGAGGGCAAAGGGCTTATTGCCAAGGTGTTTCTCCATGAGATAGACCATTTAAATGGTAAGCTTATTATCGATTACTTATCTAAATCCCAACTCGGGTTGCTAAAAGGGAAATTGAAAAAAATTAAGTCTGGTAGACAGGTCTGATGCGGCTGATATTTATGGGATCTCCTGAATTTGCAGTTGAGTCACTAAAGCTTTTGAATAATTCGGAACATCAGATTTTGGCTGTGGTCACAGCACCTGATAAACCAACTGGTCGTGGCCGGAAGGTTAAGCCTACCGCTGTAAAAGTTGCAGCTTTAAAACTTGGGTTACCGCTTTTACAGCCTAAAAATTTGAAGTCGAAGGACTTTGTGAATAGTCTAAGGGAGCTTAAACCCGACCTTAATGTGGTAGTGGCATTCAGGATTTTACCTGAGGTCGTTTTTAATTTACCTCCTTTTGGTTCGGTGAATCTTCACGCATCGTTGCTTCCACAATACAGGGGAGCGGCTCCCATAAACTGGGCACTTATAAACGGTGAGACTCGTACAGGCCTGACCACCTTTCTCTTAAAGAGGAAAGTTGATGCCGGTGATATTCTTTTACAGCGCGAGGTAAAAATTGATGCTGAGGATGATTTTGGCAGTTTGCATGATAAAATGGCAATAGAGGGGGCTAAACTTTTGCTTGAAACGGTTGATAGTATTGATAAAAACGATTTATTACCCCGTCCTCAGGAAACAGAAAGTGCAACAACTGCCCCGAAATTAACACCGGAAACTGGGCGCATTAATTGGAATTTACCTGCTGAAAAGATATTAAACCTTATCCGGGGCCTTTCTCCTGTTCCCGGGGCTTATAGCTTTATCAACGGCAAGAAAATAATTTTTTTGAAAGCGGCGCTATTTGATAAGGATGTAAATGTTGATGCTGGCTCTGTAATCGATTCTGATCCTAAAAAAGGATTTGTTATAGCTTGTGGGCAGAGGGCTCTTGAAATTTTGGTTTTAAAGCCCCAGGCTAAAAAAACAATGAGTTCGGCTGAGTATGTAAGAGGGTATAATGTCAAGGTCGGAGACAGGTTCTACAGCGAATGTTAAGCCATTTAAAGATATCTTCGTAAACGTTACCGAATACGAAACCCGCATTGCCATCAAAGAGAATGGAAAGCTGGTCGAGCTTTTAGTTGAACGGCCTGAAAAAGAAAGGCTTGTTGGTGATATCTATAAAGGTCGAGTAACAGCTGTATTACCCGGTATCCAGGCTGCTTTTGTGGATATCGGCTTGGAGAAATCGGGTTTTTTACATTTTTCGGATATGTCAGACCATAAAGGGGAATCAAGTCTTCTCTCAGACCTTGATTTTTTCGATGAAAACGGTCACGAGATGCCACCTCGATTGAAATATAGTAAAGGCACTTCTATTGTTGATGTATTAAAAAAGAACCAGGAAGTTCTTGTCCAGGTAATAAAGGAGCCGATGGGCAACAAAGGGCCGCGAATAACAACGGAGATATCTCTTCCCGGTAGATATGTTGTGCTTCTTCCAGGTGCTCGTCATATAGGGGTATCAAAAAAGATTTTCTCCTGGGCTGAAAAAAAACGTCTACGCAAAATAGCCGAGGAGTTTTTGCCGGATAATTTCGGGATGATTATAAGAACCGTAGCCGAATCGAAAAGCCGCAAGGAGTTTGCCGCCGATATCAAGCTTTTAACAAAAATCTGGAACAAGATGAAGAAAAAGGTTGAGAACACTAAAGCTCCAGCCTTAGTCCACAAGGATATCGAGATGACCTCTGGGATAATCAGGGACTTTTTTACGCCGGATGTTAACGAGGTTATTATTGATGATAAAAAAGAATACAAGAAATTTTTATCGTATTTAAAGGAGGTGGCTCCTCAATTAAGGGATAGAGTGGAGTTGTATAAGGGTGAAAAGCCTCTGTTTGATTATTATAATATTGAGCCCGAGATAGAGAAAATGCTGGACCGCAAGTCCTGGTTGAAATGTGGCGGTTATATCGTTATTGACCAGACTGAGGCGTTGGTTACTATAGATGTCAATACTGGTCGTTTCAAGGGTAAATCAAAAGCGCAGGATGCCATCTTTAAGACAAATATGGAGGCAGCATGTGAAATCGCACGCCAAATACGATTGAGGGATATTGGCGGGATAATTATTATTGATTTTATCGATATGGAAAGCAGGGAACATCGGCGGAGAGTGTTCGAGGAGTTTAAAAACGCTTTAAAAAATGATCGTTCGCAGACATTCATATCATCGATATCCGACCTGGGGTTAATCGAGATGACACGCCAACGTATCCGGCCCTCGTTGATGTATGCTTTCTCTGATCCATGTCCAGTTTGTGAGGGTGTAGGTAGGGTTTTGTCAAAAGAATCGATAGCGGTGAAAATCGAGCGCTGGTTTAAGAGGGTGTCGGCCTCGTTAGGCAGAGGACATTATCAACTTGTTGCCTCGCCCCAGGTAATCGGGCTTCTCACAAACGGTGTCACCAACAGAATCAATAAGCTTGAACGGCGGTTGAAAATAACTATTGACCTTATCAGGGATACATCTCTTCATCCAGAGGAGTTTCATGTGATAGATGCAAAAACGCATATAGATATAACCGAAAAATATAGGATATGAGGTGATAATAGTGCCTATTTATGATTATAGTCAGCATTTATTGGAGGTGGCGCGGTTGATGGAACTGGCTGCTCGCACAGCTCCGAAGTCTCATGGCCAGGATTATGTTGAGATAATGACCATATCCGGTGAAGACATAACAAAGCTTGCTGATGCCATGTTAGCCTTTGGTGAAAAAACCGGCAAGGAAAACTTTGATCGCGATGCTGAAAACGTAAGGAAATCACCGGTAGTTCTGCTTGTGGGACTTAAGGATGCAACCACACTGGGCCTTAATTGTTCTGCCTGTGGTTTTTCAAGTTGTGATGATTTAAAAAATGCGCCCAGGAGTGAAGGTGAATTTATCGGTCCCATCTGTGCTTTACGTCATCTTGACCTTGGCATTGCTTTAGGTTCGGCGGTAAAGACAGCCCAGATTTTAAATGTTGATAACCGTATTATGTATCGTATTGGAGCAGGCGCTCGATTTTGTGGACTGGTTGACTGGGATTTTGTTATGGGAATACCTCTTTCTGCAACCGGTAAAAATATCTATTTCGATAGGCAGAAAAAATAAGAGAAACCTTTAATCTGTTTAGATGTTAAAAATATTAGTTTACAGGTAAGGGCTTGACCGGTTGTTCTTTTTGGTTATATATTAGGTTTTAGAAAAGGAGAAGGTAATGCGTGCGATAATTGAAACAGGCGGAATGCAATTTCCGGTGGAAGATGGTGTTATTATAAAAATACCTAAAATCGAGGCTGAAGCCGGTCAGGAGGTCGATTTTGATAAGGTTTTACTTGTCAGTGGGCCAAATAAATTTGCACTTGGTAAACCATATATTAATGGAGCTAAAGTATCCGCAGAAGTAATTGGACATGGAAAATCAGATAAAGTGGTCGTTTTTAAGTTCAAGAGACGCAGGAAATATCGTAAAAAAACCGGGCATCGCCAGGCTTATACAGAGGTTAAAATAAAAAATATCTTAGCCTAATAAATGAGACATATAATAATTGTTTTTTTATATTTTTTGATTGCCTTCGGGCTGGTATTTGCAGGGCCGCAGGATTATTACGGTTCTACTATAGTTGCGGTTAAACTCTCAAAGGTCGTTGCCGTTGACAGCTCTTTGGTTTTTAATTCCTCAGGATTGATTCCGGGCGAGATACTTACTGCGGCCAAGGTTCAGGATGCGATTAAAAATATATATGCTCTGGGGCTTTTTTCTGATGTTATCATAGAGGGGAAGGAAGTACCTGGTGGGGTCGAACTTCTGATAAAGACCGAAACTTATCCTCGGGTTTCAGAAATACGATTTGAGGGTAACAAAAAAGTTAAAAAGAAAGCTCTTAAAAAAACAATTACCATTTATGAGGGAAGGATTGTTTCCCCGGGGACTATAAAAAGCAACATCGAACGTATTAAGGACTTATATGAGGATAAAGGTTACCTTTTAGCCAAAGTTGAATCCAAGTTGATACCAGACGAAAAGCAACCTGACCGTGTTGTGCTTACGTTTTTAATTGATGAGGGTTGCAAAGTAAAAATAAAGGATATAGATTTTTCTGGTAATAAGGTTTTTGATGATGGTAAATTGCGTTCAAAGATGTCCACCAAGCGGAAATCGTTTTTCAGAGGTGGCTCTTTTGATAGTGAGAAGTATCGTGAGGACAAGCAGAAAATTATCGATTTTTATAAAAAAGAGGGTTTTATCGATGCAGTAATTATCGGCGATTCTATCTGGTATTCGGATGATTACAAGTGGATGTATTTGAGGCTTTACGTCAGAGAAGGTGAACGGTATTATTTTGGCAAACTTACATGGGATGGGAACAACTTATTTACCGACGACAAAATAGCATCGGTTATAAAAATAAAGCAGGGGCAGAAATATAACCAGGAGAAATATGATGAAACGATTTTCAAACTTCATGAGATTTACCAGGATGAAGGTTACTGGTATGCTCGGATAGATGACCATAAGACCCCCCATGACAATGTCCTTGACATAAATTTCAAAATTGAAGAAAACGACCCTGTTTATGTGAGGATGATTCATATAGAGGGAAACACGAAAACCAAGGATAAGGTTATCAGGCGGGAATTAAAGATTAAACCGAATATGATATTTAAAAGGTCGATTTTGGGCAGGTCTTTACGTGACGTGATGATGCTTAATTTCTTTGGTAATATTACTCCGGATTGGAATATTCTTGATAACGGAGATATCGATTTGATAGTGAAAGTTGAGGAGAAGCCAACAGGCCAGTTCCAGTTGGGCGCCGGTTATTCTGCCAGGGATAAGATAGTTGGCACGTTAGGCCTTGGATTTCCCAACTTTTTGGGTGGTGGCCAAACGGTTTCTTTTGATGCAGAGTTTGGCAAGATTCGTAATACTTTCAATATCAGCTATTTTGACCCCTGGTTTCTTGATACACCTACTTCGGTTGGCCTAAGCTTATATGTGCAGGAGAGGAGATGGTATGATTGGTTTACCGAGGGACGTCGTGGTGGAAGTATAAGGGTTGGTCGGCGGTTGCGCTGGCCTGATAATTATTTTAAGCTTTTTACAAGCTATCGGTTGGAGGAGTTGAAATATTTTGATATCGAACAATCTTATATAGATAAGTACAAAGATATCCCTTACAGCGTGGATAAAATCAAATGGCCACAAAGAACATCCTCAATGAACTTGACGATTGAGAGGGATTCAAGAGATCTGGCGATGTTTGCCACAAAGGGTTCGGTTGCTTTTTGGTCTGGTGAGTTGGCAGGAACAGCTCTTGGTGGCGATTGGAATTTTTGGAAACAGATCGTTGGTATGGAATATTATTATACTCCATTTTGGAAGTTTACGTTTGTTCTGAAGGGGAAATGGGGCGTTATGGATGGTATATATGAGGGTGATGAGGATGTGCCATATTCTGAGAGGTTTACACCTGGAGGCACGGACCCTGATGGGATAATTCGTGGGTATCCCGATTCGCGGGTTGGACCGCGATCGGCTGATGGCGGTTACCTTGGCGGCCGAAGTGAGGTTATATATAACCTCGAATTGACAGTCCCGCTGGCTGAACAACAATTTTACGCATTGTTGTTTGCTGATGCTGGCAATGCTTATATGACCGGAGATGGATTAAAGAGGAATTTAACCACGAATTTCTATAAATCGGTGGGTTTTGGTTTCAGGGTGGTAGCACCCATGATTGGCATTATAGGTTTTGATTTCGGTTACCCACTTGATGGTGAGGATAAAGGAGATTTAAGACCCCATTTCCAGATAGGGAGAGGATTTTAAAAGGAGATATTACAATGAGAAAAATTTTAACAGCGATGTTTATTGTTTGTCTATTATCGGTTGGTCTGGCTGGTGAGGTTAAAATCGGTTATATCGATTCACAACGTATTTTTGCTGAATCTCAGGAATATCAGGATGCACAGGCGAAATTTGATAAGGATGTTGAAAACTGGAATGCCCAGGCTGAACAGATGAAGAAAGATATTGATCAGTTGATCGATGAGCTTGAAAGTCAATCGTTGATGTTGTCAGCGGAGAAGAAGAGAGAAAAAGAGGCTCTTCTTAGCGCCAAGCAGGACACACTTAATCAGTTTCTTAATGCGGTTTTTGGGGATAACGGTAAGGCTGAACGACGTATGGCGGAGCTCTCTAAACCGATTCGTGATAAAATACTGGAAGTTATAGAGGAGATCGCAATCGAAAATAATTATGATATCATTTTTGATGCAGGAACGGTGAATATCGCGTATGCTAAAAAAAGTCTTGATCTCACCGATGAGGTTCTTGAAAAAATAGCTGCTGAAAAATGATGGAATTAAAACTTTCTGAGATCGCAAAAAAAATAAGCGCACAGCTTGTCGGAAAAGATTTAACTGTTACGGGGCTTTCTACCATAGATAACCCTAAGCCCGGCACTTTATCCTTTATAACCTCGAAAAAACTTAAAAAAAGGCTGGCTGATTGTTGTTGTGCGGCGGTTATAGTCCCTCCAGGTATCGAGTCTGACCGACACAGCCTTTTGGTTAAAGATGATCCTTATCTGGGGTTTGGCTTGGCTATGAGGATCTTCCACAATACTCACCGGTATCCTCAACCAAGGATTGAACCGACAGCTGTTATCTCGGATACCGCCCGAATGGGCCATGATATTTATATCGGGCATAATGTTATTGTCAAAGATAATGTGCAAATAGGCAACAATTGTGTGATTCACTCCGGCGTGTTTATCGGGGAGAATAGCGTTATCGGCGATAGATGTTATATTTATCCCAACTCGGTTATAATGCATGAAGTGACGATAGGTGATAGGGTGGCTATATATTCTGGAGCCATTATCGGTTCTGATGGTTTCGGGTATACAAAGACGGGGGGAGGGTTTATTAAAATTCCTCAGGTTGGTGTTGTAGTGATTGAGGATGATGTTGAAATTGGAGCTGGAACAACAATTGATAGAGCAACTATCGGTGAGACTCGTATTGGCACTGGTTCTATAATAGATAACCTCGTGCAAATAGCCCATAACTGTAATATTGGTCCCGGTTGTATCCTCTGCGCTCAAGTTGGTCTTGCCGGCACAACGATTTTGGGTAAGAATGTTATATTGGCTGGCCAGGTTGGAGTGGCGGGTCATCTAACTATTGGTGATGGAACGATTGTCGAGGCCCAATCGGGAGTGCCCAAAGATTTACCTGCAGGTTCAGTTGTGTTTGGCTATCCGGCCAGGGATGCTAAGCTATCTAGACGCATCGAGGCTATAATTAGTCACCTTCCCGATTATATTCAGCGCTTACGTAATCTTGAACGAAAAGTAAACGATTTAGAAGAATAAAAATATTCGGAACAAAAACGGAATTAGAATCGTTTTTTTGATGTAAGTAAAATGATGATAATTTATTCAGGAGGTTTAAATGGGAGATTTGTTGGTGGTAACAGAGAAAAATTTTGAGGATGAGGTTATAAAATCTCAGACACCTGTTTTAATTGATTTTTGGGCTGAGTGGTGTGCCCCCTGTCATATGGTTTCCCCCATTGTTGAAGAGTTGGCTAAAGAATACAATGGCAAGTTGAAGGTGGGTAAGCTTGATGTCGATTCTAATGGCTCGATTGCCCAACGTTATAAGATACTCTCTATACCTACTCTCCTTATTTTTAAGAATGGACAGGTTGCATCTCAGATAATTGGAGCCGCTCCTAAGAAAGACATTAAGTCCAATATCGACAAAGTATTAGCCGATGTATATCAAAAATATTAACCTCGGCGGTGCAAATTATACAGTTCATTCTACTTGATTAAGCTATGATTTACCTTTTAGGTAAATCCCCGGAATCGTTTTGGGGGAAGCTAATTGTTTAATGATTAGTGATAATTTTGTGTTTAAAGATATTCGGGGAAGTTGTATTAACCCTCACTAAATTTTAAGACTTGGCTTCATCGAGGTTATAGCTCTCTAACTTTTCGTAAGAGCAAGGGGACTAATAATCTTTAAGTTGTTTTTTTATCGTAAGGCAAATATCTGTTGTCCATTGTATAATAATAGAAAAGCTTGCCTGTTATCTGCCGATGTTATATATTGAAACCGGTTGCAGGTTTGTAGGATATCGATGATGGAGTTTTTAAATGAAAAGTCCGTATAAAAAAATACCTAAAGCGGTTGATACCGAGCTCCAGTGGAGCGATGGTTTGAAGTTTATATCGACGACAGGTTCGAACAACCAATTAGTACTGGATGCATCACCGGAGCATGGTGGTAACAATCAGGGAGCCAGACCGATGGAGGCAGTGCTTTCGGCTTTGGGAAGCAGTACTGGAATGGATCTGATAACCATTTTGAAAAACAAAAAGCGTAAGGTTGAGAAGTTGAAAATTAAACTTCATGGAGAAAGAGCCTCATCTCATCCGCATATACTCAAGAATGTAACGATGGAATATATTATATGGGGGCCTGATATTATTGATGAAGATGTTAAGTGGGCTCTGGATTTGTCATTAAATAAATATTGCTCGGTTGCAGGTATGTTAAAGAATTGTTGCAAGTTAATTTTTAAATGGCGCATACACAAGTAATGGTATAATATTTAATGAACGGTTATCGTAGCTATTATTCAGGTTATGGTGGGGGAATACCGCCAGTAGTTAAAGGGCTTTTAATATCTAATGTCGTAGTATTCTTTTTGACATATTTGGGTCCTGTTAGTGTTATCGGTATTTTGGGGTTGGTGCCGAAGCTTGCCTGGAGCCGTTTAATGATATGGCAGGTTTTCACGTATATGTTTTTACATGGTGGTTTCTGGCATATTCTGATGAATATGTTTATCTTGTGGATGTTCGGTTCTGACCTGGAAAGATCCTGGGGCAGTAAAGAGTTTTTGAAGTTTTATTTGATTTGTGGGGTGGGTGCTGGTTTGTTTAATATAATTCTACAACCCACATCCATGATTCCAATAATTGGTGCTTCCGGTGCTATTTACGGGGTTTTAGTAGCTTTTGCTTTAATGTATCCTAACCGGCTGGTTTATGTATATTTTCTTTTTCCCATAAAGGTTAAATACCTTGTGATATTTTTAGCAGTGATGGAGTTTTTCCTTTCTATGAGCGTGAGCAGGAGTAACGTAGCCCATTTTGCTCATCTTGGTGGTATGTTGGTAGGTTATCTTTATCTGAAGGGTGATTGGCGTTTTAAGCGATTTGGTTATATGATTTACGGCTATTTTAATCGTCTGAAAACGGAGAAGCGGTTGCGCGAGAAAGAGAAAGAGCGGAAGATGATGGAAGAAGTTGACGTGATACTTGATAAAATCAACAAGGTGGGTTATGAGAATCTTACCCGACGCGAGAAAAAAATCCTTGAGGAGGTTTCTGAGAGGCTTTCAAAAAAATAGAGAAGATTTTTTAAGAGGCGATAAGGTTATACCGATTAAGTTCTTAAGGAGTACTAAGTATAAATGAGAAAGATATTGGTGGTAGAAAGTTCACCAACAATAAGAAGCGTTGCTGATTCTCTTTTAAGGCAAAAGGGTTTCGATGTATCCTGTTTTTCTGATAGTCGGCAGGCTTATGAGTATGCAAAATCAGAAAAACCTGACCTTATCATTAGTGGGTTGGAGTTGGTAGGTTTTAGAGGGGATGAATTGTGTAAAAGGATAACAACGGACCCTGTTACCGGTGGCATACCGGTGGTGCTTTTAATTGGAAAAGATGATCACATTAACCAATCCCAGATCGATCTCTGTGGGGCTCGGGGTATTATTAAAAAGCCATTTTCACCGAAGGAGTTATTGTCGGTTGTTGATAAGTTCACATATTCTGAAGGGCTTGTAAAACATCCTCGGCCTGTTGACCAATCATCTGAGGGTGTGCCAAAATTAAAGCCAAAGGTTTCACCACAGGAAATAGACCCATCAACCAAGTCAATCTCTTCCCAAAAGATATCTCCAGGCAAACATGAAACCGTTTTTAATCTTGAGTGGTCTGACCTGAATGATTCCACTGATATCAAACAAATTTCCGATGACAAATTGGACGATGATGAATCAAACCTTGTACTGGAGGAAGACCAGTACGGTCTGATCAACCTTGCTGATGAGGTTGTTTCGAGTAAGGGGGAGGAGGATTACGATTGGTTTGTTAACGAGATGAAACAGGAACTTGAGGGCTCCAGCGATAAAATGGTTAAACCAAGACCTGCAGAGGCAAAGGGTTCCAAGGTTGATTATCAGGATTTGGAAGAACCTGTTTCTGAGGATGATGGTAAATATCGCCGTTTTCTTGATAAATTTAAACAGGAAACTGGTGCAAACACTCAAACGACTCCCTTTGAAGGTGCTGGTATTAATGTTGATTGGTTGGTCGCAACTATTGCGGATGAAGTGGCCAAGAAAATCGTTGAGAAAATCGACAAAGAGGAATTAAAACAGATTATACTTTCCGTTCTTAAAAAGCATTAATAATAATTTCGGCTATTACTTTTTTATTGTATGAATTAGGATAAAGTATTTCATTTTTTATAGTAATTTATACTTCAGTGATTGACAAAGGGAACTCTTTATATTTAATTTTTGTTTACGAGATAAAAGGAGTGATTTGGAAAACGTAACCTTAATAACTGCATTTGGTGCAGGGTTATTGTCGTTTGTATCACCCTGTGTATTACCTATAGTTCCCGGATATATATCGTTTATCTCCGGTGTAACTTTTGACGAGCTTCAGCAAAGACAGCGCAAAATCATGTCTCGGGTTTTTATTAATTCTTTGTTTTTTGTGCTTGGTTTTTCAGTTGTGTTTATAAGCCTTGGAGCATCAGCTACATTTATCTCCGGTTTTCTGCACGATTATATGCATATTATTAGCAAAATTGCCGGAGCAATAATTATCCTCCTGGGGCTTCATTTTGTGGGTTTATTTAAAATAAGATGGTTTAATTATGAGAAGCGTTTTAGGGTTGGTTCGAAGCCGTTAGGGATTATCGGGTCATTTGTTGTGGGTTTAGCGTTTGCTTTTGGCTGGACCCCGTGTATCGGTCCGATTCTGGCTGGAATTCTGGCGATGGCTGCTATCGAGGATACAGTAAGTAGGGGGGTATTACTTCTAGGATTTTATTCGGCTGGTTTAGCTGTACCGTTTCTTTTGACTGCGATTGCTTTCAATTCGTTTATCTCTTTTTCAAGTAAGATAAAAAAACATTTTAAACTGGTGGAACTTATAGCTGGGGGTCTTCTTATATTAATCGGGGTTTTGATATTTACGAATTCCTTAGGTTATATTTCGGGAGTTATCTCCACTTTGTTCCCCTGGTTAAACTTGGGTTGAGAATTGATAATGATCTGTAAATTTGACGATAAAATTCTTCATTTGTATGTTGACGGTGAACTTGATGATGAAAAAAAAATTAGACTCACCGAACATCTTAGGTTCTGTGATGATTGTTCAGCCAGAGTCAGGGAAATAGAAAGCTTAAAAAACGTGCTCTCGAAGGCTTGTTTAACCGTGAGGGCGCCTTTGTATCTAAGGTCGAAGTGAAAAAATAGGGCGGGAACAATCCTTTAAAGAGATTAAATTTACATTTCTGGATAATATCAGGTTATTTTTTCAGGATATGAAACCTGCCCAGGCTATC
>NATP01000015.1 GCA_002085375.1 candidate division Zixibacteria bacterium 4484_95
CTAGATGATAACCACCGTGTTCATGCTCTTGGTGGCAGGATATTTAAAGTGGGGATTAATAATATTTCAAAAAGTATTTCAGCATCTACAAATACACCATTCGCTATGGGTTGGTCATATTATAGAGTTGGTGAAAAACCAAAGAAGGTAAATGTTATCGGTCAGGGTATTTATTTAAAAGAATTGATTGATACAATAGGGCCGTACGATGAAAGTTTGAAACGTTCCGGCGATTGGGAATTTAATTATAGGGTATGTGCCAATGGCTTCAATATGTATTTTGACCCTGAACTTCGCATTAAGGTTTTTACCAGAGCGGATTATAAATCTATATTTATACAGCAATTCAGAACGGGTTTCTGGAAAGTGAAAATCTGGGCTAAGCACCCGCGGTCTCTTCTCTTGAGACATGTAATTCCATCACTTTTTGTATTATGGTTGTTACTTATACTTTTTGTATTGTTTTTCAATAAGATCATTTTAACGGTTTGGTTATTGCCTTTGTTGTTGTATATATTTGCTTTAATGATTAATGCGATAAAAGCTTATAAAGAGGACGTTAGATGGTATTATGTAATGCTTACCTTTCCTGTTATACATATCGCCTATGGTTTGGGATTTATTGCAGGCCTATTTAGATGGTGGAAATGTTTTAAAATTTTTAAAGAGTCGGAATAAATGTGAATATATGGTTTTTCCCAACGAAAATGAAATAACCAACGCTTTCAGTGTCGATTTTGAGGATTGGTTCCAATGCCTTGAGGTAATACCGATTTCTAGATGGGACAATTATGAATATCGCATTGAAAAAAACGCTCATAGGATGTTGGACCTTCTTGATGAATATAACGTTAGAGCAACATTTTTTATCCTTGGTTATGTAGCTGAGAAGTTTCCTTATTTAATAAAAGAGATAGACAGGCGTGGTCATGTTCTTGGTACCCATGGATATTCTCATAAACAAGTGTATAAACAAAAACCGAAGGAATTTGCGGAGGAGCTAAAGAGGTCCATCGATATAGTCTCGGAATTGACCGGTCAAAGGATTTATGGGTTCAGGGCACCTATTTTCTCAATTGTATCTAAGTCGTTGTGGGCTTTGGATATTCTTTTGGAACAGGGTTTGATTTACGATTCCAGTATTTACCCGGTATTAAACTATCGTTATGGCATTGTTTCAAGCAAAAGATTTATTCATAGGCTTACCACCGTTTCCGGGAATACAATTTTTGAAATACCCATTGCTACCGCCCGCTATTTTAATTTAAACGTTCCGGTCGGTGGGGGAGCATATTTGAGAATAATTCCATATCTTATTACGAGAGCGGGACTAAAGAAAATAAACCATAAGGGGCAACCGATTGTGTTTTATGCTACTATAAAGAGACTGAGGAAGCTATTCAGTGATTTTAAATTTGCCCCTATAGAAAAGGTGTTTTCGAAACAACTTGGTTTACAATGAGAATATTTTTTCTGACCACCAATGACAGGATTTTTCTTCCCGGTTTTTTCGAGAAGGTTTTTTCGGGAATAGATTACCAGATTACTGGTCTGGCTGTTGTTGATGACCCTCATTTTAAAAGGTTTTTAAAAAATAGCCTTTCATTTATGGGGTTCTGGTTATTTATGGATGAGATTATAAATCAACTTAAAATTAGATTAAAAGATTTCTTTTTTTCTATATTTAACCCTGTTAGGAAGAGCTCCATTAAGTCATTATGTAAAAGATATAAGGTTCCCTATATGAGCGTCAAGAATGTGAACTCGAATGACTTTAGAGAGTTTCTTAAAGAAAGGGATATAGACGTTTTGATTTCAGTAGCCTGTCCGCAAATATTGAAAAGGAAGATTTTACGAATTCCTCGTAAGGGATGTATAAATGTTCATTACGGCCTTTTACCCAACTACCGAGGCCAGTATCCATCGTTTTGGGTTCTTGCCCATGGCCAGAGGGAAACAGGGGTTTCAGTGCACTATATGGTTGAAAAGGTTGATGCTGGGGATATTCTTGTTCAGATTAAAGAGAAAATTTTACCCGAGGACACTTTTTATTCGCTTGTCGGAAGGCTGAAGACAACTATAGGACCTCAGGCGTTAATTATGGCGCTGGAGAAGATTAACAGAAGCGAGAATTCGGTGATTAAAAACGATCCTGGGAAAGGCTCATATTTTTCATTTCCTACAAGGAATGATATGGCCCAATTCAGAAGCAGGGGGCGCAAATGGCGATAAAACAAAACAAAGCAGTTTTTTTAGACCGTGATGGTGTAATTATCACCGAGAAAGATTTCATCGTTGATATCGATCTTTTAGAATATATCCCGCGATCGGTGGAGGCTTTAAAACTGATACCATCTTGTTACCTCAAGATTATAATCTCAAACCAGTCGGGAATTGGCCGGGGTTATTTCAACGCTGCCCAGGTCGAGGCTTTTAATGAGGCTTTGATAGCCGATTTAAAAAAAAGAGGTGTTTCTATCGATGGAATTTATTATTGTCCCCACAAGAAAGAGGATAATTGTAATTGTCGCAAACCAAAAACCGGACTTTTTGAGATAGCCAGGAATAGATTTGGTTTGGATTTTAGTAAGTGCTGGGTAGTGGGAGATAAAAGTTCGGATATCCAAGCGGGTATCAATATTGGGGCAAAAACAGTACTGGTTATGACCGGGTATGCAGGTAAAGAGCCAAGCGCTGAAAACATTGTAGCAGATTTTACAGTAAAAGACCTTTATGAAGCAGTGGAGATAATAAAATCATGACACCAAAAAAGAAAAAAACTGCTCTGGTAACAGGTGGAGCAGGATTTATTGGATCGTTTTTAGCTGAGGAGCTATTGTCCAGAGGGTATAGAGTATATGCTATAGATAACCTTTCGACCGGTAGCCTTGATAATATAGAACATATAAGAGATAATCCTAATTTCATTTTTGAAGTGGGTACGATTCTGGATGAAACCCTGATGGAACAACTGATATCGGCGTGCGATATTGTATACCATTTGGCCGCTGCTGTTGGTGTAAGACTGATTATAGAGAAACCTGTTGATACAATCGAGACCAATGTTTTGGGCACTGAAACGATTTTAAAGCTTGCAAATAAATACGATAAGAAAGTGCTGATAACATCGACCTCTGAGGTTTATGGTAAAAACGAAAAAATTCCATTTAAGGAGACTAACGATTCGGTTTATGGACCGACTGTTAAAAGCAGATGGAGCTATGCCTGTTCCAAAGCCATAGATGAATTTTTAGCATTAGCATATTACCGTGAGAAAAAATTACAGGTAGTAATAGTCAGGCTTTTTAATACCATTGGTCCAAGGCAGACTGGCCAGTATGGGATGGTTGTTCCTACCTTTATAAAGCAAGCATTATTAGGACATGACATTACAGTTTTTGGTGATGGCAAGCAAACCCGGAGTTTTACTGATGTCAGGGATGTCACCAGGGCTTTGGCGGATTTGATCAATTTTCCCAATTGAGAAAGGTTTTGAGGATATGCGTAAAAGGGTGCCGGATATTTCCAAGATAAAAGGATTCGTTGGCTTTCAGCCAAAGATAAAACTTGAAAAGTCCTTAAGCGATATAATAAATTATCACAAAAAGTAATGGAATTATTTTCGATTTTTTTGCTCTCGTTACTGATTTCGCTTTTTTTACATCCACTTGCGATAAAAGTATCACACGACATTAGTTTTGTTGATAATCCATATCGTGACCAGATCCATGAAGAGCCGACACCGATTTTAGGTGGAATAGCCATATGTCTATCGATTTTGATATCGGTTATTTTTGCCAATATGTCCGGCTTATTCCAATGGAGCAGGCTTGCTAATGGATTACTTGTAGGCAGTGGTTTGATAGCCTTGGTTGGTTTTATCGATGATCGGTTTGGCATGAACCCGGTTATCAAGTTAATAGGTCAGTTTATCTCTGCTGGAATTTTTATGATGTTCGCTGATACATACTTAGGTATTTTCTATCCTCCTGTGGAATTCCTCTTGTTGATTTTTGGATTGGTTGTAATGATGAATGCTTTTAACATACTTGACAACATGGATGGTGTTGTTGGCAGTATGAGTTATGCCATAGGGATCGCCTTTCTGGTGATAATGATTCTTTCAGGAGATAATGACATGGCTGTTTTAACGATGGCCATAATAGGTTCTGTTATCGGTTTCTTAAGATACAACCTTCCTCGAGCCAAGATCTTTATGGGCGACTTGGGAGCTATGTTTCTTGGATTTATTTTCGGTGCTTTAACCATAATATATATGTCTCATAATAAATCATATTACCTTATGACAACGCCATTTTTGATTTTAAGCTATCCGATATTTGACATAGCACTGGTCAGTCTTTCTCGGTTACGTGAGAAGCGAAGCCTTACGGTAGCGGCTCCTGATAGTTCACCCTATCGTCTGGTGCGCTGGATTTTCACCACGAAAAACGCTTTTTGGGCGGTGTTATTTATAAATCTGGTGATGGGGATATTTGGGGTGGTTACATTCATTCTTAAAGATAAGCCGATCTCGGTGCTTTTAATTTTTATTTCCGGTCTCTCATTGTCGGTGTTGTGTGTGCATCTTTACCGGAATTTTCTATACTTTTTTGAGAGAACGATATTTTTCATAGTTGATATCGTTTCGGTAAACCTGTCGTTTTTCTTTTTGTATACGATTAAATATACTTGGGGTATTTTACCCTACGATGTTTACATCCCATATTCAGAGATGTTTGCTCCAGCCGTCTGGACAAGTATTTTCTGGGTACTGTTGTTTTCGGTGATGGGGATTTATGAAATCCGACCTGACAGACGTTTTTCTGCTTATATTATAGCCTTAATAAAGATCATAGCTTTGGGAGTTGTCGGTTTTTTATTGATGAATGTCTCTCTTGAGGGTTGTATTGCTATTTCCGCATTGCCTTTAGCGTTTTATGTCTCAACTTTACTAGTGTTTAATTGCATATCAAAATATATAGCCTTTGTCTTTATTCGCTGGTTGTCATCCAAACCCTACAAGATGCCCAAGACCGCAATTTTTGTAAAGGATGTTAATGCCCAGCTCGTTGATGTCCTGAAATCAGCGGAAAGAAAACTCAACGTTGTTGGCTATGTCAGTTCCCAGAAACTTAAAACAGAACCTAAGAATTTACAATATCTGGGAAAGATCGAATCACTCAACGAGATTATTCGACGTCGGCGGCTGGAGGAGATAATACTTGTTTGGTCAGAGGATGACTATAATGATTATACGTCTCTTTTTACTTCTTTGCCATTTCTGGAGAATCAGGTGCTGCTTCCGGGGGAACCATTTAAGCCGTTCAGAGGCTTCAAAGTTGATAAATTATATAACTTTGATTTTAGAAGGCTCTCGTTTGAACTTATGCGAACCTGGGAATGGATGGTAAAAAGGGGGTTGGATATTTCAATTTCAGTCATGGCTTTATTGGTTTTAAGTCCGGTGTTCGTTTATAAATATCTTCAGGCGAAGATAAGAAAGCATCCATTTATAACGAAGATAAGTTTTTATGGCAGGGATGGTCGAACCGAATATTGTTACGATTTTTACGAACATGTTAAAAAATATAACGGTGGAGATTGTTTGATTTTGGGTCTGCCCTCGTTGGTCTCGGTCATAAACGGTAACTTAAGTCTGATAGGGACATTACCTTTGGTTCCTGAGAAAGCTTTAAAATGTGAAAAAGAAATACCCGGATTCTGGCGCAGGAAATTGATAAAACCCGGTCTTTTTGGACCAGCTCATTTTGCAAAGCAAGGAGATTCATTTGAAAAAGAATTGAAATATATGGAAAAAATGTCGATTTTAAATGATATTTCCTGGATGTTCGTTGGTATAATATATTTTTCGATGAATTTACTAAGGACGAAAGATAATGTTGGACCTAAAATATATTAGAGAAAATCCTCAAGTCGTGAAGGATGCTGTCAGAGCTAAAGGTGAGGACTGTGATATTGATGCCATTTTAAAAATTGACAAAAAACGGCGTGAATTGATATCCGAGAAAGAGTCCCTTGAAGCAAAGAAAAATCGTGTGTCAAAGAAAATTTCCATCGCCAAAAAACAGGGACAGGATGTTTCCAGTTTAATTGCTGACATGCGTTTGGTTAGTGAGAAGATAGCCGTTCTTACCAGTTCGTTGCGGGATACAGAGCAGAAGCTAAATGATGAACTGTTGACCGTGCCTAACTTGCCTCAATCTGATGTGCCGGTTGGTGTGGATGAAACGGCAAATAAGATAGTCAGATACCATGGCGATAGACGGGATTTTGATTTTAAACCACGGCCACACTGGGAGATAGGTGAAATTATTGGAGCGCTGGATATCCCTCGTGGTGTCAAGATCTCAGGTTCGGGATTTTATACGTTGACCGGACCGGGAGCAATGCTTGAAAGAGCTTTGATAAATTTCATGTTGGAAATGCATACCGTTGAGCATGGTTACAAGGAGGTTATGGTTCCGTATCTGGCAGGCAAAAAGGCCATGATAAGCACCGGTCAGATTCCGAAACTGGCTGAGGATATGTATGATTTACCGGATGATGGTCTTTATTTAATACCTACTGCGGAAGTACCTGTAACTAATCTTCATGCTGGTGAAATATTGAGCTTGGAACAGTTACCCAAATATTATTGTGCTTTTTCGCCATGCTTTCGGCGCGAGGCCGGTTCCTATGGGAAAGAGGTTAGAGGAATTACCAGGGTGCATCAATTCCATAAAGTTGAGATGGTTAAGATAGTAGAACCGGAGACATCAAATGAGGAGCTTGAAAAGTTACTTGCCGATGCTGAGGATATACTGCGGAAGCTTGATTTGCCTTACAGGGTAGTTCTTCTTTCGACAGCTGATTTGTCGTTTGCGGCTGCCAAATGTTATGATCTTGAGGTTTATGCTCCTGGTATGGATAGCTGGTTGGAGGTTTCCTCCTGCTCTAATTATGGATCATTTCAGACACGTCGGATGAACCTTCGTTACCGTCCCCAAAAAGGCGCCAAACCAGTATATCTTCATACCCTTAATGGTTCGGGGTTGGCTTTGCCCAGGACAGTTATTGGAATACTTGAAAATTATCAACAGGCTGATGGATCTGTTACTTTGCCCGATGTATTGAAACCTTATATGAGGGGAACAGAGAAGATAGAGCCGATATAATTAATATGTAATGTTCTGGTGATTTTATATTGTTTAAAAGAAATTACTTAAATTACAACAGGTTATTAACCACCGTGCTGGCATTTGGGATGGTTGCGGTTGTATTTCTGTTTGTTTATTATAATCAAACCATCATCTCGGGATTGAAAACAGATGCGGTTCGTGTCAGCCGTGCTTACGCCAGACTCTGGCAATATGCTGCCAGCGAGGCTACCAGTGGCGTTGAGATAAATTACATTTTTGAGGAAATTATTAAAAAAGCTAATTTCCCCATCATCGTAACATCACCAGAAGGCGTGCCCATGTATTGGACTGTGGATATTCCTCGGAATGATACATCGGTAGAAGCTAGGAGGAAGCTGGCAAATTACATAAAGAAGATGGATGCGGATTATCAGGCGGTTCCAATATATTTTGGTCCTCAAAAGACCATTATTCATTATCTCCACTATGGCGATTCCAAACTGGTAAGGCAATTGCGGTATATGCCGTTTATCGAGGTTCTTGTGGTGAGTTTATTCATGATAGTGGGATTTATCGGGTTCAGGAACATCAAACGCTCCGAGCAACGTTCTATATGGGTTGGCATGGCAAAAGAAACCGCTCACCAGTTAGGCACACCTCTGTCCTCACTGATGGGCTGGGTTGAACTGCTTAAACTCAAGTTAAAAAAAAGCGATTTTGATTTGCCAGGTGAAAACACGAAAGTGGATTTTGGTGATATCATGGAGCGAATGCAATCGGATTTAAGACGGCTTGACCGTGTTGCCACCAGATTTGGCCAGATTGGTTCAATTCCCGAGTTGGAACAAGAAAATGTCAACAGGCCTATTGCGGATGTGGTTTCCTATTTCAGATTGCGACTTCCCGGTGAAGGAAAAGGTGTGGAAATTATCGAACAATACGGTGTTATTCCGGATATAAATATTAATAAGGAACTAATTTCTTGGGTGATAGAGAACCTCATAAAAAATTCTCTGGAGGCCGTTGATCCGAGAAACGGTAAGATAGTTATAAAAACTGGATGTAAAGATAGTAAAGTGATTATAAGCGTAAGTGACAATGGAAGGGGTATATCTTCATCAGACCAGCGGGTGATTTTTGCTCCCGGGTTTACTACACGAAGAAGGGGTTGGGGGTTGGGATTAACTTTGGCCCGACGGATTATCGAGGAGTATCATAAGGGTAGAATCTGGCTTAAAAAGAGCGAGCCAAACGTGGTAACGGAATTTATAATAGAATTGCCGGTGTAAATATGAAAAAAGTATTTTTATGGGTCGATGATGAGATCGACCAGTTGAAAGCTCATATAATTTTTCTTGAAGAACGTGGTTATAAGGTCAACATTGCTACAAATGGTGATGATGCTATTGAGATGGTAAAAAAGCAGGATTTTGACCTCATTTTGCTTGATGAGATGATGCCCGGTCGTGATGGGCTTTCCACTCTTGTCGAGATAAAGGAGTTCAATCCTAATCTACCGGTGGTTATGGTGACCAAATCGGAGGAAGAACGGTTAATGGACCAGGCCATCGGCCAGAAGATCGATGATTATTTAACAAAACCTATAAATCCCAGCCAGGTTCTTTCAGTCGCTAAACGTATTCTTGAAAAAAAACACATTCTTGAAGAACACCTCACACGGGAGTTTGTTACCGAGTTCAATCGTATCAATTCGATATTAATGGGGCCGCTTGACTGGCAGGACTGGATAGATATACATGTGAAACTTTCGGAGATGGATCTTGCGGTGGAAAATTTCAAAGATATAGGTTTAAAACAATCACATCATGATCAGAAACACCAGTGTAACGCCGAGTTTGCTCATTTTGTGGAAGATAATTACCTCGATTGGCTTAAGGGTGAAGGCCCTTTGTTGTCAGTGGATATTGTTAAAAATTTCTTAGTTCCCCATTTCAAAAGGAAAAGACAGGTGTTCTTCATAGTGATAGACTGTATGCGCTTTGACCAGTGGCTTATGATAGAACCGTTACTAGCGGAATATTACAATATAAAACGGGATTATTATTATTCTATCATTCCGACTGCTACTCCATTTTCACGCAATGCCATATTTTCGGGAGAATTTCCCGACAAGGTCGCCGAATTATATCCCGAACTGTGGAAATTTAATGTTTCGGATTACAGCCGTAATCGCAACGAACGACAACTACTCGACCGCCAGTTGAAAAAGTTAGGAGTTAAGCTTGAGGGAGAAGCCAAGTACATAAAAATCCTTGACCTTGAAGAGGGACAGAACCTGACTAAAAAGATAAAATCGTATTCTGGAACCCCGCTTATCTCCGCAGTTTACAATTTCGTTGATATTCTTTCCCATGGTCGAAGTGAATCGGAGATACTCCAGGAAATAGCTCCCAACGAAGCCGCTTTCAGATCGCTCATGAAATCGTGGTTTTCACATTCACACCTGTTTGAGATGTTGAGGAATCTTTCCGATTGGGATTGCACAATTGTTATAACCACCGACCATGGCTCGGTGCTTGGAACCCGCGGGGCTATTGTTTATGGCAAGCGTGAAACGTCGTCCAACCTGCGATATAAGTATGGCGATAATCTCAATTGCAATCCTAAGCAAACGTTTTTTATCAAAAACCCGAAGGATTACCGTTTGCCGGTATGGAGTCTGGCCACAACATATTTAATAGCACGTGAGGATTATTACTTTGTTTATCCAACCAATTATTCTGAGTATCGCAGGCAGTATAAAAACAGTTTCCAGCATGGCGGTATCTCCATGGATGAGATGATTCTTCCCGTAGTAACTCTCCAACCTAAATAAAAATAAGCCATGGCCAGCTACGAAGCCCTTTTCAATGATTCCACATTGATAACCCGCTCTGAGAATCAGATGGAGGATATTGGCCGGGACTTCGCCATCGGTTTGAGAGCCGGTGATTTCTTGGCTTTGTATGGCTCGCTGGGTTCTGGCAAGACTGTTTTTACAAGGGGGGTTTGCCGAGGATTGGGATGCAGGCTTGAGGTTCATAGCCCGACCTTTAATATCATAAATTTCTACCCGGGTGATATTGAGGTTGCTCATGTTGACCTTTTCAGGATTGATAGCGGACTCCATGAATTGGGTTGGGATGAGCTTATCGATTCTGATAGGGTAATAGTGGTTGAGTGGGCAGAAAAAGCGAAAAATGATTTGCCATCAAAACGTTTTGATATTTTCTTTAACATTATTGATGTTAAAACGAGGGAGGTCAGGATAAAGAGGTTGAATGGTCTTGGGGATTGACACATCAGGTGAAAATTTAGGCTTAGCCATTTGCCAGGATGGGGATATAATGTTTTCTTCTTTGAGCAGACCGGGTTTGAGACATGGTGAAATCATTCAAAAGGTTACTAAGGATTTTCTTCTTAAAAACAGGATAAGTTTTAACGATTTGAGTGGTGTTTCAGTGACGATCGGTCCGGGGTCATTTACCGGTTTGCGGATTGGCCTGAGTGCAGCCAAGGGGTATTCATATTCGTTGGGAATTCCTTTGGCTGGAGTTTCTACGCTTTTAGCGGGGGCTTATGCCTTTGCCAACCTTGACAAGAGGGTTTTTGTTGTAATCGATGCTAAAAGAAAAGAGTATTATTGGGCGATCTTCGATTGTTCGGATGAATATCCTAAAAGGCTTTCTCGGGATTCTGTTGGTTCGATAGCTGATTTAAAAGAAATGGTTTCGGATGATATCATTTTTTTCGGACCCTCTCACATTGAGAAATTGTTTTTATCTGAATTCGAAGGTTGTGAATATCGTGTTAGCGACAATTTCAACCTGGCTGATACCGCGTCATACCTGGGGGAGCAGGATATTAAAAACCGAAGGAATATTGATGCTGCGGTTGTTGTTCCGTTCTATTTGAGATCTCGATTTTAGTTTTAACCTTGAATAGTTATGGATATTAAAATAACGAGAATGACTGGTGAAGATGTTGATGAAATCCACAGGATCGAATCAAAAGTTTTCTCAGAACCATGGTCAAAGATGGCATTTTTGTCGGATATAAGTAATGATTTCGCCATTCCTTTGGTGGCTCGTTTTGAGAAAAAGATTGCTGGTTATGCATGTCTTTATAAGGCCGTTAATGAAATCCAGATAGGTAACCTGGCAGTTTCGCCTGATTTTCATCAAAGGGGAATTGGGACGAAGATAATGGATTATATAATCGATCTTGCTGCTAAACAGAAGGTCAAAGTATTGATACTTGAAGTTAGGCAATCCAATGAAGCAGCAAGAAAGCTTTATTTGAAATTTGGTTTTAGGGTAGCTGGCAAACGTAAATATTATTACCATAAACCCCGTGAGGATGCACTGATTATGATACGTGAGGTTGATTGATGGCGTGGTTTCGCAAGAAATCCAGGGATTTATCAGGAGGTGAGAAAAGAGAAATCCCTGATGGTGTCTGGACGAAGTGCAAGGGATGTGGTGAAATAATTACCTCTATATCGCTTAAAAAGAATTTCTGGACCTGTCCTAAGTGCAATTACCATTTTCGCATAGGAAGTCGTGACTACGTAATACTTCTTCTTGACGATGAAAGTCTTGATGAGTATGACGGTAATCTTGTCTCGGCAGACCCGCTTGGATTTAAAGACTCCAGGAAATATACGGATAGGGTTGCCGATGCACGTAAAAAGACAGGTTTGAACGATGCTGTGATTGCTGGTATCGGTAAAATAGATGGGCATGTCGTTTCGTTTGCGGCCATGGATTTTAATTTTATAGGCGGTTCAATGGGTTCGGTGGTTGGCGAAAAAATCGCTCGGGCAATCGAACGCTCCATTAAAAGAGAGGTTCCTCTTATTATCATCTCCTGTTCTGGTGGTGCGAGGATGATGGAGGGAATATTGTCATTAATGCAAATGGCGAAAACTTCTGCCTTATTAGCGAAACTACATAAAATGAGAATACCTTATATATCGGTTTTAACTAATCCGACTACTGCCGGTGTAATGGCGTCTTATGCCTCATTGGGGGATGTCATTATCGCCGAACCACAGGCGCTTTTAGGGTTTGCCGGACCACGGGTTATCGCTCAGACCATTGGTGGTGAACTTCCGCCAGGCTTTCAATCATCAGAGTTTTTTTTGGAGCATGGATTTTTGGATGCTATCGTTAACAGGTCAGAGCTGAAGAAAACTTTATCACTTTTGTTGGGTTATATGCGGGTTCCCAAATAGTTATGGAATATAAAGACGTATCGGAGTATTTGCTAAGGCTTGAGAAATTTGGGATGAAGCTGGGGCTTGATAATATTAACCAGCTACTTTCTCATTTAGGTAATCCTCATCAGGCTTATCCGTTAATACATATTGCCGGCACCAATGGCAAAGGCAGTACCGGTGCCATTTTAGAGAGCATACTTGCCAATTCCGGTTACCGGGTTGGTCTGTACACATCGCCTCACCTGGTAGATTTCAGGGAGCGGATCAGGATCAATGCTCGTTATATCGATCAGAAATATATCACTGATTTTTTTGAATCTAACATTGGCAAGTTTGATGATATAAATCCCACATTTTTCGAGGTCGTAACGGCTTTGGCTTTCACTTATTTCCGTGATGAGAAAGTTGATCTGGTGGTAGCCGAGACCGGTTTGGGTGGACGTTTCGATGCTACCAATATCATTAATCCTGTGACCTCGGTAATAACCAATATCGACGAAGAACATGTACAGCATCTGGGAGATAATGTTAGCCAGATAGCTTTTGAAAAAGCTGGCATTATTAAAAATGGTATACCGGTAGTTACGGCAACACATCATGTGGATGCCCAGCGAGTTTTAAGGCAGGTATGCAAGCAGAGGAAAGCCAAGCTCATATCTATTTTTGATGAAACACAATGGGTGATAAAGGATATTAATGAGCGGAAAACCGAGCTTGATGTTTTCACCCGTTCTCAGAAATATTATAACCTGCGTCTTTCTCTTGCCGGACGCCATCAACTTGAAAATGCGATTTGCAGTCTTATTGCCGCCGAATTAGTTGAGGAAAAGGGAATAAAGGTGACAACCACCGGTGTATCCACAGGTTTTAGAAGTGTCAAGTGGCCTGGACGTTTACAGCGGATATCTACCAAGCCGGAGGTTATTTTGGATGTTTGTCATAACCCGGCGGCGATGAGAACCATACATGAATATTTCTCAGAATTCTATAAAAATCGGCATTTAGTGGCTGTTTTTGGTATACTTTCAGATAAAGATTCTACGCGTATGCTTCAGGACCTTGTCAGGTTTGCTGATGTAATAATTCTTACGAAACCAATGACAGATAGAGCAGCTGACCCTGAGGTTTTGGCGCGTGAGGTTGCCCGCATCCAATCTAATTTCCAGGTGATACCTTTTGTAAGAGATGCTTATCTAGCGGCAATTGATCATGCCAAACATGAGGATGTTGTGCTGGTTACCGGTTCACATTATACGGTTGGCGAGGTCATGGCATATACGGGTGGCAGGACATAGTAATATCTTTGTCAGATAGCTCTATCTTAACGCTGGAATAATGGAAGGCTGTTGGTTGTATTTAATTGATAGGGTATTTGAAAAACCATGAAATTCGAACTTGTCTCAGATTATGAACCAAGCGGAGATCAGCCTAAGGCGATTGAGCGGTTGGTTAGGGGTTTTAAAGAAGGCAGGAGATTTCAAACTCTTCTGGGAGTTACCGGTTCGGGCAAAACCTTTACTATAGCTCATGTTATATCTCAATTGAATGTACCAACCCTGGTCATCTCGCACAATAAAACGCTGGCGGCTCAGCTTTATGGAGAATTAAAAGGTTTTTTCCCTAAAAACGCCGTTGAATTTTTTATCAGTTACTATGATTATTATCAGCCCGAGGCCTATATACCTGCCTCCGATACTTATATTGAGAAAGACACCTCCATCAATGATGATATCGACCGCCTTCGTCTAAGGGCCACATCAGCGCTGTTGGAACGTGAGGATGTCATTATTGTGGCTTCAGTCTCCTGCATATATGGCCTGGGGTCACCTGAGGATTATAAAAACATGTTGATACTTCTGGAAAAAGGTAAAACCTATCCCCGGGACCGTCTTTTGCGAGATTTAATAAAGATTCAATACAACAGGAATGATATCGATTTCTCGAGAGGAACTTTCAGGGTGCATGGTGATATTGTTGAAATTCATCCTGCCTATGATGATATTTGTGTTAGGGTTGATTTCTTCGGTGATGCGATTGAGAGAATCGACTTGGTTAACTTAGTCGATGGCCATGTACAGGAGAGCAAGGTCAAACATACGGTTTACCCAGCCCGCCATTTCGTGATTCAGCGACCCAGAATTTTAAAAGCTATCGAAAGCATCGAGGAGGAATTGGAGGAACGACTTGAATTTTTCAGAAAAAACGGCAAACTTCTTGAAGCCCAGAGGCTGGCCATGCGCACCAGGTACGATATTGAGATGCTTAAGGAAATAGGTTATTGTAATGGTATTGAAAATTATGCCCGTCACATTTCGGGGAGAGCACCGGGTCAAAAACCATATACGCTTTTCGATTTTTTCCCTAGTGAATATCTTTTGGTGGTTGATGAATCGCATCAGACAATTCCTCAGATAAGAGGTATGTATCGCGGTGACCGTTCTCGTAAAGAAACGCTTGTTGAATACGGTTTTCGCCTGCCATCGGCTCTTGATAATCGACCCTATTTTTTCGAGGAGTTTGAGGCTGAAATATACAACGGGATTTTCGTCTCGGCCACACCGGCTGAATATGAAATAGAGAAATCGAACGGAAGGATAATTGAACAGATTATCCGCCCCACCGGCCTTATCGACCCCAAAATTGAGGTCAGGCCGTTGGAGAATCAGGTGGATGACCTGATAGCCGAGATAAAACGGGTTACCTCTGAGAAAAGCAGGGTGCTGGTTACCACTCTGACAAAGAGGATGGCTGAGGACCTTTCGGATTACCTGGCCAATCTGGGTATCAGGGTACGTTACCTTCATTCCGAGATTGATGCTATCGATCGTGTGGGGATATTACGTGATTTACGTCTCGCCCAGTTTGACGTTTTGGTGGGAATAAACCTTCTTCGAGAGGGTCTTGATTTGCCGGAAGTCTCATTGGTAGCCATTCTTGATGCCGACAAGGAGGGTTTTTTAAGGTCTGAGCGCTCGCTTATACAAACCGCCGGTAGAGCTGCACGTAATAATGCCGGCACTGTTATTCTGTATGCGGATGATATCACTGACTCCATGCGTAAAGCCATAAATGAAACCAATCGAAGGCGTCGTATCCAGATTGAATACAACAAAAAGCACGGTATTGAACCTAAGACCATTTACAAGTCGAAGGAGGAGATTTTAAAGACAACATCTTTTGCCGACAGCAGAACTGTTTTGCCTGAGAAGGCCGTAGAAGAAGAAATAGATGCTGTGGCAAGACTTGAATATGAGGATAGAATTGCCCAGTTGACGAGGATGATGAAAAAAGCTGCCAGGGAACTCGATTTTGAAAAGGCAGCCAGGTTAAGGGATGAAGTTTCAAGATTAAAAAAGACAATTAAAGGGAAATAATGAGATACATTATCTTCTTTACCGTTATAATCGCTATTTTTGCAACTGGCTGTGTCGGCGATAAGCCCTTATCGGAAATAGAAGCTACCGATGAGGAGGCGATTTATAATGTTATTCAAATCGATAATTATCGTCTGTCCACATTGGATCTGATAACCTCTGATACGGTGGAATTTATAATTAATCAAGATACACTAAGCACGTTATGCTGGCACTCGGTCGAGGAGACCGATGAAGATTTTTCAATCGACATCTCTGATC
The DNA here is from genome assembly GCA_002085375.1 of candidate division Zixibacteria bacterium 4484_95. Taxonomy (GTDB): domain Bacteria; phylum Zixibacteria; class MSB-5A5; order UBA10806; family 4484-95; genus 4484-95. The sequence continues at coordinate 15,999 of NATP01000015.1, forward strand.
ATAAAGTTGATAGTCCAGTGGGTCCTGTTTATTCTGCAAGTGTTGAATATAGCAAGACATTCGTCGGCACTTTCGAGACGTTGAGATATAATGCAGAGATTGATAGTATGGAGAGCTTTCCTAAAGAATTTGTTTTAACCGGAACCAGAAGTGCGGTTTGCCAGCAGTGGGGAATAAGTAATCAGGTCAGAAGGGGATGGATATTAATCTCAATCAGCGATGCAAGGTTTTCCACTCCCGGAGGAGGATATCACTTCCTGGATAGTTTGTGTTACGTCTCATCCACAGATTCAATGGGAGTGTTTTCTTATGGTATCCGTAACCTTGAGGACCTTGTTCATTTTGAAACTGGTGAAGAGGTGACAATTCATTACCGATTGATCGATGATGAAGATTTTCTATTTGTGTTTGTTCCTGTCAACGACTATGCATATCAACTGGCGGTTCCTCAGCCTGATTCATCGGGAGGCTTCAAGGTGGTTTTCGATATGCCAGCAAGAAGGATTTATGGACAGTTGCGGTTTCTGGTTATTAACGCTAAAGCTATTCTTAGTGATTACAGAGCATCGGGGTACAGCTATAATTACAGTACACGCTAATTTGATTGTTGTTTAAAGTATCCTGTCCTAAAAAATGATATTATAATATAGTCATTACGAATCTGCCGAAGCCGGATGAGGCAATCTCAACTCTTTGTGTATCAAGAGATTGTATAGACGTGTTTTGAGACTTCATCACCCTGTCTCTTGTAATGACAAGTGAATGATTAATTTTTTTTTAGATGAAACATTAGGTTTTCAATAGATAAACGATAAAAAAGGTAACATCGGGTTAAAAAATGGTATTAATTCTATGCTGATTATTAGATATAGATTTTTAGGCAGTTAGTGCTATATTAAATGATGTTGACACTTTTAGCAGATGGTATTAAAATTCAATCAAGGCTTTGGGAATTATGATGGATGATAAAAAGAAAAACCGTATCCTTGGACTACTTTTGTTTATGTGTGCCATTCTTGTAGCTGTGAGCCTGATAAGTCATGACAAGGTTAACGATACTGCCACGCTTAAGGATTCTTTTACTGGTGAGGGTTTCGGTAAATTGTTTTCCTCGCCGTTACAAAACAAGGGAGGTGTTATCGGCGCTATTGTTGCCTATGCACTTTTTGCAATTTTCGGGTATCTTGCTTTTTTGATTCCCCTAGCGATATGCTATTTTGGTTACGGTTTGTTTTTATCCCGGGATATAAGAACCATTTTAAAGAAAATCACTTTTACTACAATTGTTTTTTATTTGATTGGCTTGTTGTTTTCACTGGGAAACACTCAGCAGCCGTTTACAATCGAACAACATGGTCTAGCTGGAGCTCTGGGTCATTACAGCGCTTTGGTTTTGAGTATCTTGGCTGGCTCTGTTATCTCATATACTATTGTTATCTCTCTTTTGCTGGGTGCCTTAATATTAATTTTACCGTCGGACTTAAGTAAAACAACAAGCAGACTGAAGAATTTGCTTGTTCACTTGAAAGAAAAAGTGACTGTATTGAAAACTTTGGCTATGAGGAAGCAGGGTCGGCATAAAAGGAAAAGCCGGGAAAGTATTGAAGAATCTTCTTTAGGGCTTGGCGAAAATTCACCAGGAATTTTTAACAGGATACTGAGAATCAAAAGGAAAAAAACGTCTGGAGTCATAAGGGAGAAAACTTCTCATATCGATTTATACGAAGGCACCGAGGAGCTTGTGGAGGATTCTACAAAGAATGGGAAATTGGTCAAAAAATCCGGTGACTTAAAAGACGGTTTCCAATTCCCCAGTATTGATTTGCTGTCTGACTCACCAGGCGACGAGCTGGTTGTAAGCGAAAGTGAGTTGAAAGCAACAGCTGGTGTATTGAAAGAGACATTGAGGACTTTCGGAGTGGAATTGGATGGAGATGATGTGGAGATTTATCCCGGTCCAATAATTACCAGGTTTGAATTTAAACCAGCACCTGGTGTAAAAATAGTCCAGATCGTTAATCTTGCTGATGATCTTGCTTTGGCCATGAAGGCAAAGCGAGTGCGAATCGTGGCGCCGATACCCGGGAAATCGGCAGTAGGAGTAGAGATCCCCAACCGGGTGGGCCAGACAGTTTACTTAAAAGAGGTATTAGCCTCCGATGATTTTCAAAAATCGAAGTTTATTTTGCCGTTAGCCCTGGGTAAAAATACTTCAGGTAAACCGTTTGTAGTTGACCTTGCTGCTATGCCCCATCTTCTTATAGCCGGTGCTACGGGTTCTGGAAAATCTGTATGTTTAAACAGCATAATAACCAGTTTGCTCTTTCGCCACCCTCCGGAGATCGTAAGGTTTATTTTAATCGACCCCAAATTGCTTGAGTTTTCCGTTTTCAATGACCTTCCTCACCTCGAAAAACCGGTTGTAACGGAGATGAAATATGCGGAGAGAGTTCTAGCTGAGGCAGTGGTCGAGATGGAGGAGCGATATCGTAAACTGGCAAAATTGGGGGTTAGGAATATCATAGATTTTAATGAGGTCTCCCCGGAACCATTACCGTTTGTGATAGTTATCGTGGATGAGCTGGCCGATCTGATGGTGATTGGATCGGGTCGGATAGAGACATTAATAACCCGGTTGGCTCAGATGGCGCGGGCGGTGGGTATCCACCTGATACTGGCGACACAGCGCCCATCGGTTGATGTTATCACCGGTTTGATCAAAGCCAATTTCTCCACACGGATTGCTTTCCAGGTAGCCACCAAGGTTGATTCACGAACGATAATAGACATCAACGGTGCGGAGAAGCTTCTCGGCCACGGTGATATGCTTTATATGAACCCAGCCCTGCCCGAACCCAAACGGGCTCATGGGGCATTTATAACCGGCTCGGATATACAGAAAATCTGCAATTTTTTAGGTTCTTTAGAGTACAAGCCTAAACCGATTAAGAACTTCAAGGATGAGGGCAGTAATGTAAGTCAGTATGATCCGGCCGCTGATGCTTTATTCAAAGAAGCTATTGAGCTTGTGATAAGGCATAAGCAGGGTTCTGTTTCTCTTTTGCAAAGGCGGTTGGGTATTGGTTATCAGCGGGCGGCCAGGCTCATCGACCAGCTTGAGGAGGCAGGTATCGTTGGCCCCTATGATGGCTCCAAAGCCCGGGAGGTTTTAGTTGATGAGACCTACCTGATGGAAAAAGATAAGAAATGACCAAAAAATCTACTATTTATGGATTATAATTGTTTTTTTAACAGGGTGGAATATAACTTTGGTAAAGTTACTGCTCGTTTATTGCTATTGATGATATTTATAGTTTTATTTTCTATTTGCCTGACATATTCGGCCCAATTTCCTGAATCTGTGGAAAAACACTATAAAAACAAACAATCCATTTACTGGGAAATCCAGCAGATATCAATATCGCCGATTTTCGATGAACCGGAAACATCGTTGGTGAAGTTTTATTTTCAAAAGCCAAAGAAGATGTTTATAACAATGCCTGATAAACAGGTTTATGTTGACGGTGATACCGTATGGACATATTTGATAAATCATAAACAGATACAAAAAAGTTTTAGCGAGCATTTTTTCAATCCTTTTGATTTCGTTGACTGCGACCAGACTTATTACCGGGTCATAGCTGATACAGATGGTGTAATGACCTTAGTGAGCGTGGATGAATCGATGGAACCTGACAGCCTTGAGCTCGGTTATAATAATAACGGTAAAATTACAAGAATTGAATATCAAGACATCAACGACAACAAGATGATTTTTAAATTTCTGGAGGAATCTTTTTCGGTAACCATACCTGATGATAATTTTCTCAACGACATCCCAGATGGGGTTGAGGTGATAGATTTAAATGATTAATTTATGATAATGGATTTGAAGAAAATCATCTTAGTTACACTTGTTTCTTATATTTTTGTGACAGGCGCCAGGGCTTCCCAGGAGTTTAAATATAACTTTATAGAGAATGACACACTTGCTTATACGGTGAAAGTAAATAACAAGTTTGATTTTCACAGTCTTGGTAATTTAGCCAAGCTGTTAAACATTGAGGGGATGAGCCAGCATATTAATATCGTTGTTGATGTTTCGGTTGAGAGTATCAACCCTGATGCCAGTGCTGATATTAAGTTGGTCTTTCGCAAAATTGTCATGACGACTGTTATGGGTAATCGTGTCCTTACCGATGACGGCTCAAGCTGGGGGGCTGTAAAACCGGGCTCTGAATACAAAGTGGTTATTGCTCCTGATGGCAGGGTTATAGGTTTATCGAGGATGGGTCCAAATGACACCGAGGATAAAACACAGATAGGCCAGGTTTTTTTCCCGATTTTTCCTAAAGGGGAGATCGAGAAAGGATACCGATGGTCCGATTCGCTGAACTTTAAGTTTAATCTTAGCAGGGAAGGTTCTACTGAAATATCATCTCAAATTACCTATTCTTATATCGGGGTTGATATTAAGGCAGAAAACGGTATTGATATCAGCGAAGCGAACCATCGTTTCGATTTTAACATGAATGGCGTTTCTGATGATACCAGTAGTTTACAAATTTCCGGAGGAGGTTATTTTTATTTTGATAAAGATGCAGGCAGGATAATTGAACTCTCCGGTGATTTTTCAATCAGGGGCATTGTCGATCTGGTGACTTTTGGCATACCAGAAGGACTTGGAGGCAGTGTACCCGTTATTATTGAATCTGAAATTAGAATCAAACTGAAAGATGAGCTGTAAAAAATACTATTTTCTCAATCTTGGTTGCCCGAAAAATCAGACCGATGGTGACCTCCTTCGTGGAACTCTAAACAGTCTGGGTTTTACCGAGATAAACAACCCCGTCGAGGCTAATTTTATCGTTGTGAATACTTGCGCATTTATAGAACAGGCCCGCCGAGAGACTAAAGGTGAGATAAAGGAACTCTTACCATATAAGAAAAACGGTACAAAATTAGTGGTAGTTGGTTGTTACCCTGTCCTTTATGATATCCGGGATGAAATACCCGCTATCGATGCCGCTTTTGGATTAAACCAGGTAGACGATTTTCTTAGTTATGTTGCAGGTAAGGAAAGGGTCCGGAACTTGATGTCAAGATTTCCGATGGTTGTGACAATCGATGTAGCTACTGCACCATCCCAATGATAAGGGGACCGTATCGGAGCATTTCTCCAGCGAAGGTGTTAAAAGAGGTTGAATATTTAACTGCTGGAGGTGTTAAGGAAATTGTGCTGGTAGCCCAGGATAGCTGTTTGTATGGAAAAGACCTTGATGGTAATGTTGACCTTGCCGATTTATGCCGGCTGATTGCCCGGGTTGACGGCGTTGAATGGATAAGAGTTATGTATGCCCATCCGGCGCATTTAAGCGATGACCTGATGGATAGGTTATTTGCCATAGATAAAGTATGCCGTTACCTCGATATGCCGATACAACATATCTCTGGAAAAATCCTTAAAAAGATGAGACGTCATTCAAAACCGGACAGGATAAAACAGATAATAAAACGATTGCGGAATATCGATAAAAGCATATCTTTAAGGACAACTTTAATGGTGGGGTTTCCTGGCGAAACCGATGACGATTACAAAAAGTTGCTGGATTTTGTGGAACAAACGGAGTTTGATTACCTTGGCGCTTTTTGTTTTAGTCCCGAGGAGAAAACCGAGGCAAGAGATTTTTCTGAAGTTGTCGATTCTCAATTAATTGATGAGAGGTTTGAATTATTGATTGACGTTGCTGAGAGGGTTGCCAGCCGGCGAGCGATGATGCAGATAGGCAAAAAGCAGAAGCTATTGGTCGATTGGTTGTCGGCTGATGATTCTGCGTGCTACGAGGCCAGGTCTTATAGACAGGCACCCGAAATAGATGGTTATTACAAAATATGTAACGGGCCAAATATTCATCCAGGGATGTTCATTGAGGCTGTTATAAAAGATATTGATAGAGCGGAGTTGTAGATGAACATCTTTAATTATAAGGTCCATACCCCGGGGTTATTTATCGTCCGTCCGGTGGCTTTGATTTTGATCGTTGTTTATGCTCTGCATCTGGGAGCGATAGTGTATCTACTCGTAGAAAATAGACATAAAGATAAAATTATTTTCGAACAAGAAAACAAGATAAATGAGCTTGAGGAAAAACTTAAAATACTCGACATTATTGAAGATTACCAGATAGGTTTCAATCAAAATGAAATAAGGGAACTTGCCGAGGTAATCTATACCGAGGGCAAACGTTTTTCAATAGATCCACTGCTTATAATATCTTTGATTATGACAGAGAGCTCATTTAAAAAAGGTCAACGGTCATACCGTGGAGCTGAGGGTTTGATGCAAATAAAACCCTCCACAGCCAAAGATGTGGCAAAAAAATGGGGTTTTGAATGGCATAAGGGTATTGATTTGTGGAACCCTTCTTTGAATGTAAGGGTAGGCTCTGCCTACCTTTTTGAATTGATTCTCAAGTTCAAAAGCATTCGGAAAGCGATAATTGCCTATAACCTTGGTGAGACAAACCTGAGAGAGTTTTATTTTTACAAGGCCAAGCCACCAGCCCGGTACTATGAAAAAGTGGTCAATAACTACAAAATGTTAAAGAATAAATATGGTTGCGACATCCAGAAAGGTTAGTTTGATAACGGTTTTAACCGGCCTGATTGTTTCTGGCTATCTTTGTCCCATTCTAGCCGAAAAGCCACCTACAAATGAACAGATGGTAGTTAATACCGTATCTCGTTCTATTAAGGCTCTTATAGATAGCCTTCAACTGGTTCCCTCAAACGTGCTGATAGAAAAGACGAATGGTTTGAATGGATTGGTCATCAATGGCGTAAGGTCAGCTTTTATAGATGCCGGTTGGACTGTTCTCAATCAAAATGGCAAAATTCCCGATTTTTATGTAAGCGTGGATTTGACCTCTTTTGAGTTCAATTACAAAAAAGGGCGGTCCCGGGGATTTTTAAACAAGCCTTTTATACGGCGGGAGCTTAACGGGCAGATATTGTTAAATGTTAGCGATGATAGTTACGACTATGTAGGTTTTATTGAGTTTTCTGGTGTTGATGAGGTTTTACCAGAGCAGACGAACTATATTGCCAGTATCAGGTATAAGAAGTTAGCTCCGGAGAAACCGGGTACCGGAGTAATGAAGTATTTGGAACCGATAGCCGTTACTGCCACCGTAGGCGGATTGATTTATCTTTTTTTTATTAATAGGTGAATTATGAAGAAGTTATTTAAGTGCATATTCGTCTTGATGATTTTGGCAATGTTGACAGGTTGCTCTAAAGAGGTGACATCTGTTCTTTCAGCATCCGAGCAGTTCAAGGTTGCCAAGCAATTATATGACAAAGGTAAATATTATAAGGCCCAGCTTGAATTTGAGAAATTGATTTACACTTACCCGGGAAATACAGTGATCGATACTGCTCAATATTACCTGGGAATGAGTTATTATAACCAGAAAGAATATGGTGTAGCCATAGGTGAATTCAATAGACTTATTACATCTTACCCACAATCGGAATTTATTGATGATGCTCAATATCAGATAGGGATGTGTCATTATAAAATGTCGCCTAAATATCAGCTTGACCAGTCCGAGACATACAAGGCGATGGATGCTTTTCAAACATTGATAGTTAATTATCCATTGAGCGAGTATGTTTCTGATGCAAGGTGTATGGTTCGAGAATTAGAGGATAAATTGGCCAAGAAGAAATTTATGACAGGCAGGCTTTATATGAAGATGGGCGACTATGGTCCTGCGCTTTTGTATTTTAAATATGTCCGCGATAATTTCCCGACCTCTGATTGGGCTGTTTACGCTTTTTATTACAGCGGTGAAGCCCTTGAACATCTTAAAAAATATGATGAGGCTTTAGAGACCTACAATAATTTTCTTCAAGGTTTCTCTGACCATAAACTGGCTGATAAGGCTAAAAAGAAAATTAAGGATATAGAAAAGAAAATTGGAAATAGCGAGAGTTGAGATGACAAGGTTGGGTATCCTTGGCGGAACCTTCGATCCGCCTCATATCGGCCATCTGATTCTTGCCCAAAATGCTTTTGAAAATTTTAAGCTTGATAAAGTCTTATTCGTTCCGGCCGCAATACAACCGCATAAGCAAAAAAGAAAGGTTTCACCTCCCGAGGTAAGACTTCGCCTACTTCAACTTGCTTTAGAGGGGGATGACCGCTTTGATATTTCAGATATTGAATTGAAGCGTTCCGGCCCGTCTTATACGATTGACAGCCTGCGTAGTTTACAAAAACTATATAAGGGGATTAAACTGTATTTTATTATTGGTGGAGATAATATTTCCGATATCGCAACCTGGAAAGACCCTGATAAGATATTTGAGATAGCTGATGTAGTAGCGGTATTAAGGCCCGATAGTCAGTTTGAAGGGCCATTCAAAGACAGGATTACACTTTTTAATATGCCCCAGATCGAGATATCGTCTTCTGAAATACGCAAGCTTGTCGGCCAGGGTAAGTCGGTAAAGTATTTAGTTCCGGATAAAGTTGAAAAATATATACGAGAAAACAGGATTTATTCATAGATGTCGAAGCTGTTAATTTTAATTGACGGGTCGGCACTCGCCTACAGAAGTTTTTTTGCCTTTATACGGAATCCACTTATCAATTCTCGTGGTGAGAATACAAGTGCTGTGTTTGGTTTTGTCAATTCGCTTTTGAAACTTTTGCAGGAGACATCGCCAAGTCATATCGCTTGCGTGTTTGATACGCCGGCACCTACTTTTCGGCATAAGATATATAAGCAATACAAATCAACCCGGGCCAAGATGCCTGAGGAGTTGGTCGATTCGCTTCCTTGGATAAAGGAGGTTATTGCTGGTTTCAATATCCCGATTATCGAGATGGACGGCTTTGAGGCTGATGATATAATCGGCACCTTAGCAAAAAAAGCTTCCGAAAGTGGATTTGATATCGGTATGTTTACAGGCGACAAGGATTATTACCAGTAGATTTTCTAGCACTTAGGGGAGACCCCTCGGATAACATTCCCGGTGTTCCAGGTGTGGGTGAAAAAACGGCGTTGGAGCTTTTAAAGCAATTTGGTGATTTTAACACGGTTTTGAATTCAGCAGATAAAATCTCAAAAAAGAAAATATCAAAATCGTTGAAGGAGAACATAGAATTAGCCCGGCTCTCATACCAGCTTGTGACAATAGATTGTAGTGTTCCGATAAAGTTCGAACAGGAAGCTTTATCACTTAAGGAGCCCGATCTTAAAAAATTAACGGAATTATTCAAGAGGATGGAATTTAAGAAGTTGCTGGAAAAATTCTCGCCCACTCTTAATGGGGGTGAAAGATCGCTTTTAGTTAATACAAAGGGTTCGTATGAGACTGTCGATTCCATTTCCCGCCTTGATGAGATACTTGGTATGGCAACCAGAAAAGTTGAGGTTGCTATTGATACGGAGACGACATCAGCAAACCCTTTTTTGGCCGACTTGGTTGGCATCTCACTATCTTTCGATGAAGGAGAGGCTTACTATATTCCGTTAAAACATGATGATGAAAAAGCGAATCTGCCGTTGGATAAAACCCTGGAAAGATTTGAGAGATTTTTTGACGCGAACGTGAAGATAATAGGCCACAATCTGAAATACGACCGCCAGATATTTGACAACTATGGTTTAAAGTTAAAGACGATTTATTTTGATACTATGATAGCCTCTTATGTTATTGACCCGGGGCGAAGGATACATAAGTTGTCGGCCCTGGCATTGGATTTATTGGGCTACAGGATGCAACCCATCACCGAGCTTATCGGTTCGGGTGCCAAACAAAAACCTTTTTCGGTGGTACCGGTTGATAGGGCTACCTTTTATTCGGCCGAAGATGCTGATTTTTCGCTAAGGTTGAAGAAGCTGTTGTATTCCCAACTTAGAAGACAGAAGCTTGATGAACTGTTTTTTAACATCGAGATGCCCCTAATGCCGGTTTTGGGGGAGATGGAAAAGACAGGAGTGGC
>NATP01000101.1 GCA_002085375.1 candidate division Zixibacteria bacterium 4484_95
ATTGATGATGTGCCGGATGTCGTATCTAATTCCTGGGGTTATCATGATTTTAACTGTCCCCAGTATTGTTGGACCCTCATTGACCGCTGTGAGGCAGCCGGCGTGGTTGTAGTATTTGCCGCTGGTAATCGTTTCTATGGAGACCCGTTATACGGATCCGTCTGGGCACCAGCCAGCCGTAATACATCCCCGTACAACACGTTCTCTGTGGGGGCTATTAACGGCCATACCCCAAGTTATCCGATTGCCGATTTTTCGGCAAGAGGTCCATCACAGTGCGATGATATCACTATTAAACCTGAGGTTGTGGCTCCTGGCGTTAATGTTCGTTCGTCTGTACCTGGAGGTGGTTATCAATGGAATGGCTGGAGTGGAACTTCTATGGCCTGTCCTCATGTAGCTGGTGCTGTAGCTCTTCTACGACAATATAATCCGAATGCCACACCCGATACAATAAAATGGGCATTAATGGAGACAGCTGTAGATCTCGGTTCACCTGGCGAGGATAATGATTATGGCCATGGAATTATCAATGTCAGGGATGCTCTGGACCTGATGCCTCCGTTCGAGAATCCCAATGTTTTGATTACCGGTTTTGAGGTCATTGAGCCCAATGATGGTTATCCCGACCCGGGCGATGATATCGAGCTGATTGTTACTTTGACCAATACCGGAACTTCTGTAGATAATGTTTATAGTATTATTTCGACTACCGATCCCAATGCTACAATAACTCAGGATTCAGCCTATTTTGGGAACATAGAACAGGATAGCTCGGCGGATAATTCCTCCCAGCCATATGCTATATCTATTAGTGAGAATACTCCCATAGGTATCTGGATATCATTTGAGCTGGCGATATATGGTGATGGTTATTCTACGACCGATGATATACAGATTCTCATAGGCCAGTTAGGCGAACCGGGTATTGCCAATCATGATATTGGAGATGTTGATTTCACCGTGTCCAACTTTGGTCAGTATGGTTTGTATCCAACCACTTTAAATCCAGATTGGGTGGGTAAAGGGTTTAAGACGCCTAGGTTTACAACCAACTATCTCTTTGAGGGTGCCCTGTTAATTGGTGATGGCCCCACCCGTGTATCTAACGGTGCTCGGGATGAAAACCAGATACTTGGTGATGATTTTATCCCGTTAACGGATATCGGCCAGTTAGAGCCTGGTCCTGTTGCTGATCAAGAGTATTCATCGGTTTTCAACGATGAAAACGCTTTTGAACCTTTGGGTATCGTGATCAGCCAGAAAAGTTATGCTTGGGCGGATTCACCGGATGACAAATATATCATCACTGAGTATGATATTACCAATACCGGCCAGGAAGACCTTACGGGAGTCAGAGTTGCTCATTTCGAGGATTGGGATATGCCCTGGGATGTCGCTAACGATAAAGCGAATTTTGACAGAAGCCGTAACCTTGGCTATCAGTACTATACCAATATCTACCGGGGTATGATGGTTCTTAACCCTGAGGGCGCTATTTCATTTAAAGCATTGTCAAACGCAAACGAGGTTTATCCTCCCCATTTCACTCTGGCTGATAAATGGTCCTATATGAATGCTGGTTTTACCGACACCGCTATTACAACCCCGGAGGACGTTTCGATTATGATAACCACTGGACCATTTGACATAGCTGTTGGCGAAAATGTCAAAGCAGCTTTTGCCATACTAGGGGCAGATAATCTGAGCACTCTTCAGGAGATAGCCGATGCCGCCATCTTCAAATATTACAACATGACCGATGTCGATGAGCGAGCAAAAGATATTATTCCGACCAGCTTCGGTCTTGTCGGCAATTTCCCCAACCCGTTCAATCCGAGCACATCCATACGTTACTCCATAGGCAAACCGGGAGCTGTTAAAATTGACATCTATGACCTTCTGGGACGGAGAGTAAGATTGCTTGTCGATGAGTATGAAAACCCGGGTATTTACGATATCGTCTGGGATGGCAAAGATACCAGGGGAATAAATGTTGCCAGCGGGTTGTATTTTGTCAGACTGCAAAACCAGGAAGGAACCAGTTCTAAAAAGATGCTTCTATTAAGATAAGTTTTTCTGGTGATAATAAAAAAATAAGTGTTGGTGGTGGAAATCTTTTCTGCCACCTTTCTTATATGCGGTGGTAATGCAATTGAATTCTGTTGAAATTCGGTTTAGCTGAGCGTTCGTTATTTCAACGGCCATGGTGAGTCTTCTCCTTATTATTTAAGGACCGAAACCTGAAATTCTAAAGCTGTAGTTGTAACTCAACTACCAAACTCAATATTTCGACTTTTAAGACAGACTAAAAAAGCTGTTTTTTATTATTAAAAAATCATTATTTAAAAAATCAAGATTATGTTATAATGTTTTTTTGATAGTCGATATTGATTTATTATCGTTTAACATTAAATAAATCGAGGCAAAAGCAGTGGAAAAACCAGACAATAAAAAAAGGAATAAAAAAGGAAGCGCGAGTTTGAGCACAAGCACTTCATCTTCTCCTTCCAACTTTATACGTAATATCATCGAGGAAGATGTGAAAGCGAAAAAGAACAACGGTCGTGTGCATACGCGGTTTCCACCGGAACCGAACGGTTATCTGCACATAGGACATGCAAAATCCATCTGTCTTAATTTTGGCTTGGCTGCTGAATACGGAGGTCTTTGCAACTTGCGGTTTGACGATACAAATCCAACCAAGGAGGAGGTTGAATATGTTGAATCTATCAAGGAAGATGTTCGATGGCTTGGATTTGATTGGGGGGATCGACTGTATTATGCCTCCGACTACTTTGACCAGCTATATCAATACGCTGTGCAATTAATCAAAAAGGGTAAAGCTTATGTCTGCGACCTGAGCCCTGATGAAATCAGGGAGTATCGAGGTACGCTGAAAGAGCCAGGCAAAAACAGCCCCTATCGTGACCGTTCGGTGAAGGAGAATCTGGATCTATTCGAGCGTATGCGGGCAGGTGAGTTTGGCGATGGTTCACGGGTGCTTCGGGCTAAAATTGATATGGCCTCTGGCAACTTGAATATGCGGGATCCTGTTATCTATCGTATATTACGAGCAACTCATCACAGGACAGGCGATAAATGGTGTGTTTATCCAATGTATGATTTCACTCATTGCCTTTCGGATTCAATCGAAGGAATTACACATTCTATATGCACACTGGAATTTGAAGACCACCGGCCTTTATACGATTGGTTCCTTGATGAGTTGAAAGTGTTTCATCCCCAGCAGATTGAGTTTGCCCGACTTAACTTAAGCTATACCATCATGAGCAAGCGAAAGCTTCTGCAACTGGTAGAAGAGGGGTATGTTAGCGGATGGGATGATCCACGGATGCCCACTATATCGGGATTACGCCGACGTGGCTACACACCAGAGTCTATACGTAATTTTTCTGAGCGTATAGGTGTGGCCAAGAAAGATAGCATGGTAGATATAGCTTTGCTCGAACATTGCCTTCGTCAGGATTTAAACAAGCGGGCTCTTCGCGTTATGGCGGTCCTGCACCCTCTTCGAGTAATTATAGACAATTATCCCGAAAACCAAACCGAGGAATTGGAAGCTATCAACAATCCCGAGGATCCTGATGCTGGTTCGCGTAAGATCCCTTTCTCGCGAACGATTTATATCGAGCGTGAGGATTTTCGTGAGGATCCACCCAAAAAGTTTTTCCGTTTGGCGCCCGGCCGTGAGGTGCGTCTGAAGCATGCCTATTTTATACAATGTGAACAGGTGATTAAGGATGATAAAACCGGTGAGATCGTTGAGCTTCATTGCACTTATGACCCGAAAACTAAAAGCGGTTCGGCTCAGAATGGGCGCAAGGTCAAAGGCACACTGCATTGGGTTTCAGCAAAACATTGCTTGCCAGCTGAAGTTCGTTTATACGAACGTCTTTTCACCAGAGAAAACCCGGATGAGGATAAAGATTTTAAAGCCTGTTTGAATCCCAACTCGCTGGAAACGTTGAAGTCCTGTCGTGTTGAACCAAGTTTAGCAGGTGCAACACCGGGAAGCCATTACCAGTTTTTAAGGCATGGCTATTTCTGTGTTGACCCCGATTCCACCAAAGGACAACTTGTGTTTAACCGCACTGTATCGTTGCGCGATACCTGGGCCAAGATAGAAAAAGGCCAAAACAAGTAAGTTGGTTACAAAAAGAACGTATTTTTTTATTAACTCGGCAATCCCCAAAGGGGTCTGCTGTTATTGGACAATAAACTAAGTTCAAAGCAGTAGAGGTTTTCAGCTACTTTATTTTTATATTCTCAACCAGCTGATTGATAATTTTCCATGCTTTTTCGGTATTAGTTAAAAAGTGGTTATATAAACTTTCTCCAGCTTTATCATCATCGCCATATCCCATACTGGCGGCTACCGAGGGTAAGTACTCACGATTGATGACGTTATGAGCGGCTACTTTGAGTCGATAAATGTCGCGCAGGTTTTTTATGAAGTTTAAATGTTTCTCTATATACCTGAATTCCTCAGCATATCGTGGCTCCAATTCGGCCAGCCGGTGAAGGAATTTTCTCGACAGTGGATCGCGAACTCTATGTTTTGCCTTATACATTAAAAGCAACATCTCAATATCGCGCAAACCACCGCAACACTCTTTAATGTCGTTGCAATGTTCACCACCTGTCTCGGTATGGCGTGATCGCATCTCCTCTACCATATAGTCGATATATTCCCGACCACGTGAAAAGATGTGTGGGCTTATTATTTCCTGCTGGAGTTTCTGCTCAAGCTTACTGCTTCCCACAAGCATTCTCGAACTCAATATCTGGGATTGGTCAATGAAAATCTCCTCGTCCTGACTGCCCAGATGATCACTCAGCTGGGCAAAGCTCACAACGTAACTACCGAAATGGTCAGCGAACCTGTGATGAGGGAGTATCCCTCTTTTAAGTATCTCGGAATTCATCTTGCCCACTATTTTGTTGCAATAATCGATTTCATCCGGATCAGATGAATCGAGGATGACGATCATATCATAGTCGTCGTCGAAACCCTGTTCACGGGCATGGCCACCGGTGGCGTAAAGGGCAAAAAGGTCGTGTGTGTGCATGGAATACCCCAACGAAAGGTGAACATCCTGATGGCAGAAGTGAACATCCTGATGGCAGAAACCATACAAGGTATTAGTGTAATTATCACAAAATTCAGTAAATTCAGCGTCGGTAAGCTCACATGGAGCTCCCTTCATAGCCAATAAACTTACCCGTACAAATTCAAGGTCGTAATAATCACCGAGTTGTTCGATACGTTGACGCAACGAGGGCAGAGTAGTCAGGTCGCTGTAAAGACCGGCTGCAATTTCTTTAAGCTTATCATTGTTATGAAGGTTTTTGATGAAAGCGGGGTTCTTTTTCAAAACCGGTCGGAAATGCCGTTTAAAAAACTGGCTGCTCTGGTAATGTATGTTTCCCAGTGCCAAGAGTTGATTATGAAATGAGATAAGCTCCGGCATAGCTGGTTTTATGCGGGCAATCTTCATAAATTTATCAAGAGTTTCCCAATCAATAAGTGTTAAAAAGCTGTTAAGTAACCCCGGATAAGCGTAAACTATTTGTGCCAGAGAGGTTGAAATGCCCGGGAGTTTGACCATTTGCTCGACGAGCAACCGGCTGAGAAGGTTAAACGTATCTTTGGCTTCATCGGTCTTGGCTTTTTCCCCAAGGATAACCAGAAATCGCAAGACAGATGTCATTTCGTATTTGATTCCAGCAACATAGCCTAGGCCGATAATACGGCGCATCTTAACAGACAGTTTATTAAAACTTGATATAAACTCATTGTAAAAAGTACCATTTTCTCCACTTAATTTCTCTAGGAAATCATCCCAGTAGGTCGTCCCTTTGAAAAACCTCGATGCCCGTATAAAATCAAACGCCAGATTCCCTTTATAACCAACCGACTTATAGATATCCCCGGAATAAATCGGTTTGAATATACTGACCTCATGAAGATGCTTCTTCAAATCACCTGTCAATACCTCGATATCATGGATACTTCTCTCAAGGAATTCGTAATAGTTCACCAGCATGAAATCCTTAGCTGTCACCACACCTTTTTTCTCAAAACCGATCATCTCGGCAATGGTAGATACCATGTCCTCAATTCCCGGCTCGTTCAAACTAATGTCTTCATCCTGGGCAACCATTATCTGATAGAGGTGCCGAAACAATTCGAAGAAGCTGAGAGCCTGTTCGAGATTGTTATATTGCTGTTCCCTCTGCGGATTTTTTACCTTGAGGTCATCTATTATATTCCAGGCATTTACCTTATGAATACCATAAACAAGTTTGAGTGCTGAGAGCAGGCTTTTTATTGGCCGAAGTGCATCATCTTTGGGATTTATCGTCTCCGGCGGTTTCATTTGGGTCAAAAGAGAATGGATTTCACCAAGTATACCGCGTAGATAACCCTCATGGTAACGATTCTCCTTATTTCGTGTATTATAATAAAAACAGTTTGTCACTCTATTTTTAAACTCCTCAAAAAGGGAACTACTTCCGAGAATCGTAGCTGCTCCAAGCATTTCGGTGATTATGACAAAATCGTATATACCTTTTTCCAAAATTTCCTCATATTCTTCAATGGTGGCAGCAAGGTTATGATGGCCAACATGTTCAGAAAGATGGAAATGTAAGCGTGTTGCCTTCTTAAACATTTCGCTTGAAAGCCGTCCGATGGCACGGTTAAGGGCGTCGGAATCTCCAGGTTCACGATAAACAATTCCCAAATCGATATCATCCTGGTCAGCCCGCGTGCCAACTCCCAATATAACAAATTCCGGTGCATTTTTTTTATCAAGGAATATATCTAACAAACGTTCCATATAGCATTTGGTTAGATTTCGAAACATCCGGCCAGCCTCAAGCATCAACCTCTTACCGGTTCGCCAGCGTTCCGAACTTGAAGCAAGCTCCAACTTGACGATATCCACCATGTGCAAGTTTATTTGTAAAAACTGGATAGCGTAATAGCAACCAAGGAAATCTAATCTCTCGTGAGTATCAGTAGAGACCTCCAGCACCGTATCCATCTCACCGGGTATCTCCGTTGAATAACTCCATAAATGTACCATATCACGTTTACCGTGTTGCTCAAGGGCGGCGGTTAATTTGTCTATATTGGATGATATGATATAAAGATACTTACGGTTGTAGTTACCTAAGGCGGCGGTTCTCTCGGTTAAACGTGTCAATTGATCTTTCATGCAATACGATCCACCGTTAACGAGATAAAAAAGAATTCCGAATAAATCTAATCGATATAAACTTTATTGTGTAAACTATGGTTTCTGTTTTCATAGTCGATTACGTGTATATTACCCTCTTTTTTCCCCTTTTTCATCAAGTTGTTGAGAGGCTATCCTTAAACCAGCTTCATACGCTTTTATATAAATATCCTCGGATTTCTTGGGAATCCGTGCAAGAATCGCCTGCCGTATAGATTTTTTCCCAACAACCCTATTGATCTCGGCGAAAAACCCAAGGGCTACTATATTTATCATCGACAGGTTGCCGCATTCTTTTTCAGCAATATCCAGGAATGGCACTGAGAAAACCCGATATTCTTTACTTTTACCAAGGTTTTTAATACAAGAATCTGCAACAATAATACCATCTGGCTTTAAGTCCTTGATATATTTGTCGTAAGCTTCCTGTGTCATAGCCATTAAGAAATCAATAGCCTTGGCTTTCGGATAATCAATTGCTTCATCAGAAATAATCACCTCAGCCCGACTGGCATTTCCCCGAGCCTCGGGGCCATAGGAGCAACTCTCGGCAGCGTTTTTATTGTCGTAAATAGCTGCCGCTTCAGCTAATATCCGTGCTGCCTGGATCAGCCCCTGGCCACCAGCGCCGCACAATCTTATAGTGTACCGGAAAGCCATTCTCTTAAATATCAATTAAAATTTTGTGACCGTAAACCATCTCCTCTTTAGAATATACAACCGTTGCTAATTGCACGCAATAAAGAAAAAGTAGCAATAGCCCGAGTTAAACAACAAGATGTTGTTATGTGCATAAGTAGCATATACTAAGAAGGTTTTGTGTATGGACATTATATATCAGGCTTTAATATTTTTTCAAATTTTGTTGGACATTTATGTTTGAATATATTAAATTCTTTAGGTTTAGTTGGTAATGTGTTTTGGGACGTTAATCTGGTTAAGGGAATAGTTCTTGATTTTAATAAAGTGATAGAAAAGTTACTTAATCGATCTTCGAGGGAATTTCTTAAAATCATATTCAATAATACTTACTAAGGGAATTTTTTGTGTTTATGAGAAAAAATTCACAACCATTATGGTAGATTGGTAAAAATTAAACCTCTACCGATGGCTCAAAAGCGGAGATTTTCTATGAAATATTGGAGAACCCCATTAGATATTGACAAGATAAAAATTCCCAGAGGTGAACTCCATATAATTAAGGAGCGTTGTAAAGGGTGCGGTTTTTGTGTGGAGTATTGCCCTAAAGGGGTTCTTAAGCTCTCTGATGAGTTCAATAGCAAAGGTTATCACCCTCCTGTGGCAATTAAGCCTGACGAGTGTGTTAATTGTGATCTCTGTGAGATGCTTTGCCCTGATTTTGCCATTTATTGTTTACGAGCGGAGGATGTAGAAAAGGAGGTAACCAGTTGAAAGCTGATCCAAAGAATGTTCTTGTCGGCTCTCATTATCTTGATGGTAATCATGCTTGTGCCGAGGGTGCCATTGCCGCCGGATGTAAATTTTTCGGTGGTTACCCAATTACGCCATCTACCGAGATCGCCGAGAGGGTTTCACGAAGGTTTCCTCTTGTTGGGGGCGTTTTTGTGCAGATGGAAGATGAACTGGCAAGTATGGGGGCGATACTGGGGGCTGCGTGGGGTGGTGTAAAATCTATGACCTGCACTTCAGGTCCTGGATTTTCCTTGATGATGGAGAATTTCGGATTGGGGATAATGTTGGAGACGCCATGTGTGCTTGTAAATGTCCAGCGCGGTGGTCCATCAACCGGCCTGCCCACTCTCCCTGGCCAGGCTGACATGATGCAAGCCCGTTGGGGTTCACATGGCGATTACGAAGTAATTGCTCTTGCGCCTGATTCACCACAGGAATCGTTTGAGTTGGTTATACATGCATTCAACCTCTCCGAAAAATACCGGATGCCAGTGCTTGTAATGACCGATGAATGTGTCGGGCATATGACCGAAAAAGTAATCATCCCTCCGGCCGAGGAGATCGAACTAGTTGAACGCAACTATACTGACAAGAAGCCTGGCGAGGCCTGGCCGTACGAAGATACGAAAAACCTGTTATCTCCACTCCTACCTGTCGGTAAAGGTTATAAATTCCATGTCACCGGTTTGACTCACGACCAAAGAGGCTATCCTATTATAAATGACGAAGCTCAAGAATGGAATGTTCGCCGGTTGATTGACAAAGTTACAAAGAACGTTGATGATATAGTATGGCTTGAGGAAAAGGATGTTGAAGGTGCTGAAATTGTAGTAATGGCTTATGGTATAACCTCCCGAGTGGTTCAGCCGGCTATTGCCAAAGCCAAGAAAGATGGCATAAAAATAGGGATGATAAAGATGGTTACCGTTTGGCCTTTTCCCGAGAAACGGGTTAAGGAGCTGGCGGATAAGGTGAAGGCATTGATTATGGTGGAGATGAACTATGGTCAGGTATTTCTAGAAATGGATCGCTGTGTTGCAGGGAAATGCCAGACTTACTTTGTCGGTCATGCCGGTGGAACCGTCCATAACCCGGAAGATGTGTACAAAACTATAAAGGAAGCTGTCAAATGATTACTGAAGTAGCTCAACAAAAACAGGAACATCCGATGGAGAAACTTCTCCGGATGGACCGCATTCCGCATATATGGTGCCCCACCTGCGGAATTGGAACCACAGTGACAGCCCTAGCAGTTGCCCTTGAACAGCTGGAGTTAGACTTAGATAACGTAGCTGTGGTTTCAGGGATTGGTTGTACTGGACGCGTGGCCGGATATATGAAGCTTGACTCGTTCCACACAACTCATGGTCGGGCAATTCCATTTGCTTTTGGTTTACATGTTGCCCGTCCGGATATGAAGGTCATAGTCTTCTCCGGAGACGGGGATTTAATCTCCATTGGCGGTAACCATTTCATCCACACCGCCAGGCGCAACGTCGATATCACCGTCATCTGCGTCAATAACTTCATCTATGCCATGACTGGTGGCCAGGTTGCTCCAACCACACCACTTACTGCCAAGTCATCGACCTCACCCTACGGTAATTATGAACATCCTTTTAATCTTCCTCTTCTGGCAGCATCCTCGGGAGCGGTATATGTGGCTCGCTGGACAGCTCTGCATATCCGGCGTCTAACCACCGCTTTCAAAGAAGCTATCAGTAAGAGAGGTTTTTCATTTGTCGAGGTTATCGCTCCCTGTTCAACTCTATATGCCCGCCTTAACAAACTTGGTGATGGCCTCGACCTGATGAAATTTTATCATGATAACAGTATTATCAAACATGGTGCAGACCCAAAGGATATCGATATCGAATATCAGTCGAAAATCACGGTGGGTAAATTTGTGGATATTGAAAAGCCAACTTTTTTAGATTGCCTGAATAATAGAAACAAAGAAGTTTTTGGCGATAAATACAAAATATACGGAGGCGGTAATGGCCACAACAGAGATTAGAATTACCGGATTCGGAGGGCAGGGAATTATTCTCTGCGGTTACATTATAGGCAAAGCTGCCTCCATATATAATAACCAGAATGCTACACTTACACAGAGTTTCGGGCCGGAGGCACGGGGGAGCGCCTGCAGTGCCCAGGTAGTAGTTTCAGACGACAGAGTATTATATCCCTATGTTACTTCTCCCCAAATATTGGTGGCTTTGTCCAGGGACGGTTATAAAACACATAAAGATAACATCGCTGATGATTGTATAATTGTTTACGATAATGACCTGGTCACACTGGAAAAGCATGGACCCAAGGTTAAAACTTACGGCATACCGGCTACACGTTTCGCTGAAGAACTTGGACGCAAGATCGTTTTAAATATCGTCATGTTGGGATTTTTCGGCGCCGTCACCGGGTTGATACCAAAAGAGGCACTGCGCCAGGGTGTTGAAACCTCTGTCCCGCCTGGAACTCAAGAGTTAAATCTTAAAGCTTTCGATAAGGGATATGAATACGGCCTCCAGGTAAAGAAAAAAGTCAAGGCCACAGCATAGATTATAGGATAGTTTTGCATTATATCGTTCGTTGAGGATTACATTATGCCCCAACAGGTAAAAAGAGAAAAAGGGGTTTTAGTAATAGGTGGGGGTATCACCGGTATTCAAGCTGCTTTAGATCTGGCCTCATCACGGGTGAAGGTATATCTGGTTGAGAAATTACCCTCGCTTGGGGGAAGGATGGCTCAACTTGACAAGACCTTCCCCACTATGGACTGCTCTATATGAATTCTGGGACCACGGATGTTAGATGCCGGTCGGCATCCCAATATTGAGATCATGACCCATTCCGAGCTAACCTATTTTGAGGGTAAGGCAGGCAACTTCCGGGCCACAATCAAACGACATCCTCGTTACGTAAGTGAAGAGTTATGCACCGGCTGTGGCCAGTGTGTTGAGGATTGCCCGGTTGTAGTACCCAATGACTTCGAGGTTGGAATGGGAGCACGCAAAGCCATTTATTCACCCTTTGCCCAGGCGGTGCCCTACACCCATATCATAGACAGGGAAAACTGCCTTAATGGTGAGTTTCTTGTTTGTAACAATTGCGTTAATAGCTGTGACCGCAACGCAATCAATTTCGATGACCCTGGTGAGGAGATTAACCTTGATATAGGCTCAGTCATTGTAGCAACCGGATTTGATGTTTATGACGCCACCGCTATTTCCAGTTATGGTTATGGCCTTTATGATAATGTCTTAACTAATATGGAGCTGGAAAGGATGTTAAACGCATCGGGACCGACCAGGGGACATATAATCAGGCCATCCGATCGAAAAGTGCCCAAAAAAATTGCTTTTATTCAATGTGTTGGTTCGAGAGGCGAGGGAAAAGAGGCTGGCTGTCAGTATTGCTCACGATTCTGCTGTATGAATGCGGTCAAAGACTGTATGCTTGTAAAACAGCACGAATCCGAAATTGAAGAGATGGCAGTTTTCTATATCGATATGCGTGCAGCAGGCAAGGGATTCGAGGAATTTTACCAGCGTTCGCTTGAAGTCCCGGAGTTGAAATATATCAGAGGGCGACCGTCTAAGATAGTTGAGGATCCCAAAACAAAAGATTTGACCGTATATGTTGAGGATGTTGAAACCGGGAAGATAGGC
>NATP01000102.1 GCA_002085375.1 candidate division Zixibacteria bacterium 4484_95
AATAAACCTATCCTGAATTTACCATATCTGATTACTTTATATTCATAACCAGGGATAACTTTACCTTGCCCCTCATTTTTATAGGGATGGATTTTCTCGTAATATCCTTTCACCTCACCATCACTTATAAAATAACAAGTATTATTATAACCATCGATCCTCCTTTTCAATAATGTCGCACCAATTATAGCGCACCGTAACTTCAGAGATAGACTCTTTAGATAATATAAGTATTGGTTATGCTTGTCCGCCGATGTTAAAATCGTTTGTTGTTCCGGATGAACCATAAAATACTCAGGCAAGCATAGAATATCCGGTTGTGCATCTTGTATTTTAGTTATGATATCCTCAGGCAGACCCAGACCGGATCTACCTTGATAAAGGGCGATTTTGATTTTCTTACCCATAATTATATAACTATCATATCATTACATGCATTCAAAATAAATAACAAAGTGAATAAATTCAAGAAATAAACACCATATTATAATTAAAAAAGGTGGCCTTACGGCCACCTTAATAAAATTGACAAATCCACCATGTTACTATCTGAGAATCTCCAACATTGCGTCTTCCTTTTTTCCAGAGGACGATTGAATTGGACCGACGAGATCCTGGTAAACAGATAAGGCAAGAACAGCCCTGGCCGCAACATCTGCCTGGCTTGCTCCACCGATGATGGCAAACGCAACCGTTTCAGATTCACCATTAGCCAGGTCAAATGGGCCGTAACTGACTAACGAACTCATATCGTTGTAGTAATATGGTTGGATATCATCATTCACTCCGATGTAAGCGTATAACGTATCAGCATTCCAACCTTCCCATGGGTAGACAAAGTGATCCTGGCTTACACCAAAAAGCGTGTTTACCGACCCACTTACGAGCGCTATACCGAAAAATGTGGTGTCTCTGGCAGTATACCAACCTTTTTGAATAATAAGGTTGTTGGCTCTGTCAAATGCAATTGTATCAGCCGAGCCGATATCCCAATCAAAGTAACAGGCGGCATAAAGACCGGTTATCGCCGAGCCCGAGTTGTTGGTGATAACATACTCATGAATGAAGAAATCACCGGTATCAGCACCAGGGAACCCATAGCCTTGATAATCGACAACAAGTCCCCCATACAAACTGTCGCCATCATCAAATTGTGTAATTGGGTGGAAACTATCTGATGAATCCAGATCGGCTGTAGCCCGGAACGGTTTGTTGTTTTCACCATTGCCGT
Organism: candidate division Zixibacteria bacterium 4484_95; assembly: GCA_002085375.1. Lineage (GTDB taxonomy): Bacteria > Zixibacteria > MSB-5A5 > UBA10806 > 4484-95 > 4484-95. The sequence continues at coordinate 1,232 of NATP01000102.1, forward strand.
AATCGAGCATCATGGTCGAGCTTGAATTACCGAGAATGAAAGTGCCTTCGTAATTGTAGGATCCGAGTTCATTCCAGTTATAGGTATTTCCATAATTATCCGAATCACCCAGACGGCCATGGTTACTGACAGCACAGCTATCAAAGTTGCCGGATTCGGCTAAGAAATCGGTTGGCGTAGATGCAGTAAACAGATGTACCGGCAGGTTGAACGGGCTTAATGGATCATTAGAGGTTATGACGATATTTCCATCGTAATCAGTATAAGGGTCAAGACCAGCGGTATTTATTTCAAAATCGATATCTACACTTTCAAGCCCCGGTAAACTGCCACTCGAAGGATTGAAATTCTGAAGCCAGGCTTCAGAACCAGAAACCGACCAGCTTAAATCGGGTGTGCCAACAGCTCCCATGTTCGTTAGTGTAAACATCCGGCCAACAAGTCTATCAGGTGCTATGACTTCATCAAATTCCGATGGATTTACCGCTACCTCTGGATTGGTTTGGTTAGGATATACTATAAAAGCTTCAATAAACCAGTCACCATAACCATTGAGATACCAATCCCATTCAGGTGGGTCACCACCAGGTCTCCACCAAAGGTCTCTTCCAAAACCATCATCAGGCGTTTCAAATGTATTGGAGACATCACAGTATGCTGAACTATCATTCATGTGACCTATCGCAAAACTCTGTCCTGCCGTAAGAACTATTGGGTTATCAGTAAAATCAAATTCGTAAAGGAATTCTTGCTGTCCTCCAGGTATAGTGTAGGGGCCATCAAGGAATAAAGGATTTTCAAGGTCTGGCACTTCTCTATCAAGAGTGTCTATGTATGTTGGCCAGACACCGTAATAGACATCACCTCCCTGCCCCTCTTCGGTAACAGCCACCCAGAGTCTGCCACCGGAAAGAAAACCATCCTCAAGAGCAGTAAACATTTCACACCAGACCCAACCGGTAAAATCAGCGGCAATATATCTGTACTGCGTTTCTTCTGGGTCATAATAACTTGCTACCTGATTCCTACATACAGTCAGTACTCTGCTCTTTGTGTTATTTGAAGGGTCCGTATCATCCGGGACAATAATCTCCACCTCAATGGTGTAATTACCGTTAACAGTTGGTGTGAAGAGATCTGGGAAATATACTGAAGTATCTGCACCGGCTGGAACTTCAACTCCTGTAATGCTGGAAGTATGCACAGGTGCTGAGTTAGGGTCAAAGATAGTTAGATTTGCATCCACAGTAGCCGCTATACCACCAACATCAACAATTCTTACACCATATTCCCCGGCTACACCGCCAATACCATGAGCGTCAAAAACATCGGTAGGTACTCTTATCATTCCAACCGCCATGTCAGGTACCGATTCAGAGATCATAAGGTCAAAAATCGTAATACAATCCGGAGTTGGATAAGTATCAACCATTATGTAATAAGAACCTGGCTCCAGTTGGATATTTACCATACCATGAGTAGTAGCAGAAGGGCTGGTAGAAAATCCCATACAATCCAAAGGGCCACCTTCCCCTGGAGGAGTTTCCTCACAATACAGAATTTCGGGGTTAGAACCTTTGAAGAATGCAACAAGGAAAGTTACATCAGAACCGGTATATGAGCAGTTACCGTTAGCATCGCCAGCTGAGTATAACCAGCCTCCATCATAAGGGCAACTATCAGGAGGTGGGCTGCCAATGCCTTTGAAATAGCGAACACTGTAGGTTACATCGTTACCCATAGCATTGCCATCGCCATTGGCATCACCTGGAGTATAAGGACAACCACTTGATGGACACAAGGAATCTATAAGTATCCCGGTCCAGCTGGTTGTATAAGGGTCTATCATTATGTTGATGGTAACTTCTTCTGTAACCACAAGTTCATATATTATATCCTCACCACCATCATAGTAACCGAGACACGTTTGTTCATAGTCGTTAATTCTACCACAGGTAGTCTGGCCAACATCCGTATAAGGTAAATCTGCCGGTAAATTAATAACAATTGGATCATCGCAGTTATCACCGACATCAGGCACTAAACTGACATGATATGGAACGATTCTTTCTGGACGGTTTGACTCATCCTCTATCACAAGTGGAGACAATGATGGCTGTTCCGGTGAATTTACAGGAGTTAATTTTGACCCGACATTGGAACTATTGGGCCTAACATCAGCTTCTGCAAATACCATCAACAACAACGCTATCGCTAAAGATAGTAGAAAAATTTTTTTCATATCTTTCTCTCCCGAAAAAAAGTTGTTAAACTATATAAGCTTTTCTACCTTTAACCTGATTTCCACAATGCTAAAAGTTAACTAAAAAAACCGACCTTAAGAACTATTCCGTTTTAAACATCACCTCCTTAAGAGGTCAAAAATTTAAGGAATTTATATAACGAAGTACATCTTTAAAACTGAGCAAATTTGAAACTCGTATTAGTCACTATTAACCAAGAAGATAACAAAATTATACACCATCCTATTATAATTATAAATTTTAATATTTATTTGTCAAGAAGAATCTTAAGAGAAATTTCCCCGAAAGTTTTTGTAAATCAGTAAGTTGGTTTCCTAGTGCAATTGATTTATTTAGTTCCCTGCCATGCAAGGACTACATTTTCTTAGATTGCAAAAATTCAATATCTGCTTCTAATAAATCTTTTCTATATGAATACCCTTGTAATATGTTTTAAGTATCTCCATACAAGATTGGCCAGCTCGGGCTCTACCGATAGCTCCACACTGGCACATCCCCACACCATGACCATTTCCTGCCCCAACCAACATCATTGACTTTATTTTATTCTTATCCCTTCTTATCTTCGCTTTGAACCTAGTTGAGGGTAAAATAACATCCGGCATCGATGGCCTTGCCAAAGCCCAACGGATCTTATCGGAGAATACTGCAAACTTACCAGTACTTGTCTTAACTGTCATCTCAATATTCCTACCGATTGATTGATCTTCCTTGAACTTAATATCTATAAGTTTACCGAAACCTTTTTTGGGAAGTTGGCCCATGCGAGCTAAATAACGGCTGAGGTTTTCATTTAAATCTTTCAAAGTGTATCTTTCAGTCCAGAAATATGTCTTGGCCCACTGGCAATAATCACCGTCAACAGTGCCACTTAAATACTCTATTTTACTGCCACCCCAAATTTTTTCAACAGGTGCGGTTGAACCACCACATACAGCATGATAATAAGCTGCAATAGGCAATCCATTTACTACCATAATCAAACCCTCGGTTTGTTCAACCGCCTTATTAAGCAGAGGAAGTTCTGCTCCAGCACCAAGGTATAACTGGTCATCGATAGAATTTTTTAGGTGCTTATCATTTGTTTGATTGGATAAACGCCATATAGCATAAGTACGGGCAGCAATAGCCTGAGCTTTAGCTGCTTCGAATTCATTCTCACTACGTTCACCAATTTCGCCCGGCAAAACCCCTTTTAGATAATCCTCAATATCAACTAAATTAAAAACTTTTATCCTTAGTAACGGACTAGAAGAGTTATTATCAAGGTCTATAAAACATTCAATGTTCCCTCGATAGTCCCTGTCCTCAAAATTTACAAACATGTTTGGAAATCTGGGGCGGAATAGTACCGAGGACAACTCTTGAGCTAAAAGACCGTTACTATCTCTTATTGATATATAACCAATATCCCTTTTGGACTTTCGAATTATAAAAACACTTATTGCCGACGAAGTATAATAGATATCAGCCCTTTCTTCGTCACGATAACATTCTATAATCATCTCTGCCGACGATTTCACAGTAAGGCTGTCAAATGCGCCAAGTTCAACCCTTATCTGCCGATCAAATTCAATTCTTACAGGGGGTTTTTTCTTGGAGAAACCAAAAACCTGAGAAGTCAATATCCCAAAGATAAATAAAGAAAGACATATTATGGTTGGCAGATTTTGCCCAACACAACAGCCTTGTTTGCTCCGGTCACTGTTTTCAAATTGTACCTGTTTGAACATATCGCCTCATTGGCTAATACTCCAAAACTTACTGCCTCAAGGTAATCCGATGGAAAACCGCAATCAAATGAATTGAGTATCTCAACATTTGGAAATATATCTTCAATGGCTTTTACGAAAAATAGGTTTTTAGCACCTCCACCTGCTAAAATAAGCCTATCAAAACGGAATTTGTTTACAACGCAACATCGTTTGAAGGCTTCAATGGTTAACATCGAGGCAGTATTCATAATATCATTTTTACTCAAACCCTTTTTTCGACATAGAGCGAGAAATTTTTCACCAAATTTTCGTCCGAATTTTTCCCGACCAGCCGATTTAGGACCTTTAAAGCCAAAAAACTTGCCAGAGAGAACTTTCCTTATTATAAAATCGTCTGCTATACCACAAGATGCTAAACGGCCACCTTTATCATATCCAACTCTAAATAGTTTCTCAGCCAAGTAATCAACAAGCATGTTACCCGGCCCGGTATCACAACCAAAGACTTTATAACCATTCCTGTATGGTGTGATTATTGTTATATTGGCAATACCACCGATATTAAGTACTCCTACCCTTAAGCTTTTTTCCCTGAAAACAATAGCATTGACTATTGGCGTAAGAGGAGCACCCTGTCCACCGGCGGCAATATCAGCCACGCGAAAATCCCCAACTGTGACTATACCACATCCAACGGCGATTCGGGCGGGATCAGCAAGCTGGCAAGTAAATGTCCCGAACCTTGACGCCGGTTTATGACGAATTGTCTGGCCATGTGAACCTATCAAAGCGATATCTTTGACCCTCAATCCGGCTGATCTTATTATACTTAACGTTGCTTGTGAGAAAAGTTTTGCCAGTATTATATCCAGTTTCAGCCAGCTTTCACCATCAGTGCAAGCAGGTTCCGCACACCTCTTTATCTTCGTTTTTAACCTTTTGTCAAACTTGAAGGTCTTACCCATGATAAATTCAACTTTACTACCAAGACCATTGCCGATTATTTTAACCACCGCAGCATCGATACCATCAGCTGAAGTTCCGCTATTCAAACCCACAACAATTTTTTCTTTTAAATCTATAATGTTTTTAAGGCAAAGTTTTCTTAACATCGCTTATTCTTTGCAAAGCCCCTTCATGCCCATGTTGTTGCAAAAGGTTCAAATTATCCTCAAGGCAATTTACTATTTCAGCGTAACTATCATGATCGTGGCATATCAAAGCCATATCATGACCAGCACATAAAGCCTTGAGAACCGCCTCTGGCAAGAGTAGCTTTTTTTTGATTGACTCCATAGATAAATCATCGGTAATCATGATTCCCCCGAAACCAAGTTCTCTGGCCAAACCGATAACCCTTTTTGAAAATGTAGCAATTTGATAATCTATGGCTGTTAATAAAAGGTGAGTCGTCATGATCATTTTTATACCTTTGGTGATACCGGCTTTGAAGGGTATGATATCGTTTCCCATAATCATCTCCTTTGATATACAGGAAAGGGCTACCTCGTTATGAGGGTCATTTACAGCCGAACCAAGACCGGGGAAGTGTTTAAGGCAACAAATCACATCATTTTCAGAAAAGCCTCTAAAAAAACTAAGAGAGTATTCAGCTGTTTGGGAAGGGTCATGAGAAAAAGTCCTATCGATAAGAGCCGGATTAACAAGCTGGTATGATAGATCGACGACTGGTGCAAGATTAATGTTTATGCCAATCTCCTTAAAGGTTTTACCAATTTTTTCACAAATTAACTTCAATTCTGCAAAATTATTAACATATTCAATTGGCTTTTTCAACGATTCAAATAAACCCGCGAAACGCCTAACTCTGCCACCCTCAAAATCTATTGCTATAAAAGGTTTTACTGAACAAGCTTCGTTTATGTCAGCAATAAGTTTTTTAAGTTGGTTAAAATCTTTTGCATTCTGGTCAAATAAGACTACCCCACCAACCTGTTTATCGTTAAAAAATTTTTTAATTGAATTTGTTAATTGAGGCTCTCTTAAACCCAAAATCAGCCTCTGGGCGGGATTCATTGCGCCAACTTCCCTGTCATTTTATCTTTTGAAACAGGAGCCACACAGACCCGATTACGACCTTGTTTTTTGGCCAATTTGAAAAATAGGAATTTTCCATCTGTGTTCTAATTCTTTCAGCAATGGATCTGGCATCATTTAGGTTGGTCTGGGGTAAAATAACCATAAACTCCTCACCCCCATAGCGAACAACGATATCGACATCTCTGACACTCTGCTTTATTACACTCGCTATCTCCTGAAGAATTATATTACCTGTCTGGTGCCCCTGTGAATCGTTAATCTCCTTGAAATGGTCAATGTCAATCATTAAAAGTGAAATCTGTTGATGATATCTATCAGATCTGCGGATTTCATCTGTAAGCTTACTTCCAAAATAGCGGTAATTATAAAGACCGGTAAGTTCATCAATAACAGTTAAATCTTGCATTTTTTTATGCAGTCTGGCCATATCGATGGCAATGGCCGTAGAGTTTGCAAACATTGTAAAGCTTTTCCGCTCTTTTTCAGAAAATTCACCCTTTTTCAAAGGTTCCAACTGCATAATACCCATCATCTTGCCATGAGATATTAGAGGTAAATCAAGCATGAAAGACTTATTATTGGAAAATATTTTGGTTTTATCGGTTGATGATAATTTTGAAGACATATCGATACCTGTTGGCCGAACCTCTGAATACATAAGCGGAGGATTATAAAAAGTCTTTTTCCCTGTATTCGATTCGGCATAAAGATAAAGATTTTTCCCGGATTCTCCCGAAAGCAGAATAGTGCATTTTCTCACCCGTAAAAGCTTATTGGCAATATCCAAAACCTCCTCTAATAGCTGGTCCATATCAAGAATTGTTGAAAGTGCCCTTGTGGTCTCATACACATTTTCAAGCATAACCTGTGATGTTTCAAGTTCCCAGGTCCTTTCATTAAGAATATCTAATGTTCTTAAAACCTTTCTTTCTGATGCTCTCATATAATAGGCAGTCATATAACCGATACCACCTAAAAGCCAGAAATAAAAAGTCCTCATTATAATAGTCATTAATTGCTTAAAGTTGGAGGGGAATAAAGCCACCAGAAAATAGCTTATAGAAAAAACAATTACAACAATACCAACTTCTTTAGCAGGCAAATATACCGATAATAACCCGATTAAAATATAATAACCGATGAACATTTGACTTTGAGCACCACCATCAAGAATAATAGAAATTCCTAAAAATACAGTATCAACACTAAAAAGGTAAAACAACATACTTCTACTTTTGATCAATCGCTTTTGAGAAAGCGAAAACATCAACATATTTATGGCGATATAAACTGAAAATAATACAGTAAATAAAGTGAAATTATTAGGATGGGATGAACCAAGATAGATCCAAAAGACTGCCGAAGCAATAAATAACCCTTTTGCTGAAAAATAAACCCTCTCTATTTTACTGTTAAATGTCATAGGTATAATTCCACCTCTAAATAACTATATCGTCACATGCTGTTATATATTAAGATAATCCCCGGTGACCTTTTAAAAAGACTGCTTTTAAAACAGGTGGCGTAATTAATGTGGTTAGTATGACCATAATTATAACTGCTGAAAAGGTGCTTGAATCTATCACCGGTATACCATTTAAAATCATTTTCGAGCCGATACCGGCAAAAATCAAACCAACCTCACCGCGGGGAATCATGCCAATTCCAACTACCCATTTATTGATTTTTTTCTCAAAAAGCACTCCAAGCGAACATACCTGTTTTCCAATTATAGCCACCAACGTTAAAACAATGGCAAACCCTAATATTGAAAAATTGGTGAAACTTGTAAGGTCAACTCTTATACCCATATTGACAAAAAAGATCGGCACTAAAAAGGCCGCTATCGGTTTTAGAAGAACACTGAGTTCAGCTTCACCTTTCAGGGTTAAACTACGATAATGAACATCCTCTAAAATCAATCCAGCGGCGAAGGCTCCGACAATCGGTGCTAGATCTATTATTTTTGCAAAATATGCTAATAAAAAACAAAACATCAAAGCAAACGAAATAAGAAGGCCAGCACCCCTCATTTTCGAGACAAAACTAAAAATCCTAGGCGCCAGGAAGCTACCGACTAACAGTGAGCCAAATATAAATAAAAAAGCCTTAAGGATTATCAAAAGCACAGCAAGACTTGATATTCCTCCTCCATTGCCAGAACCTGCAGCCGAGATTATACCGGTTACAATAGAAAGTATCACCAGGCCAAGCACATCATCTATCACAGCTGCCCCCAGGATGATTTTCGATTCGCGGTATCTTAATCGACCCATGTCACTTAATACACGCGCCGTTATCCCAACCGAGGTGGCCGTAAGAGTTGCCCCGATAAAAATATGAACATAAATCGAGGCTTCGGGTAAAAACCAAACCGATACACCCCAGCCCAGCAGAAACGGCGTAACAACACCAAGGATAGCCACTAAAAACGAAACAAGACCAACCGATAACATCTCTTTTATACTGGTCTCAAGACCTACCTCGAATAGAAGGATTATGACACCTATCTCAGCCAGTATCTCTATCGATATATGATGCTTGATTTGTTCAAACCCACCAAATCCCAAAAGGTATATATTCCCTAAAATCACTCCAAATACAAGTTCGCCCAGTACCGCCGGTTGTTTTACCCGTTCACAAAGATCACCACCGATTTTCGCTGCCATGAGAATTATTACAAGAGATAAAAGTATCGAACCGAAATCCTCTTCCTCCTTACAGTCACCCTCTTCTATAGGAGCTGTTTTCTGCGTTACGCTTGAAGTATCACTTTCATCAACCGCATTACCTGGTGCATCATGAACCTGGGCCAGTGTTTGATATACCATTAAAGTAGTCAGACATATTATGAACAATAATAAAATCTTCTTCATCTTTCCTCTCCCTTACTAAAGCTCACCCGAAAAACATATAACAAGCTTGACCACCTGACAAGATATTTGTAAATGTTGACAATCAATTCATTAAAGGATATAATGGACTCTGAAAGATACCGTATTGTTATGGCCAATTCTCAAAATGAAAAAACGGACCAACCAAGTTTTAAAAAACCCGAATTTAAAATATTTTTTATTCTTCTTTATACGTCGCTGGCTTTAACAATTTTCAGATACTACGGCTCGGCCGAATTCTATTCTAATAACATATCCACAAGCTCTGGACCGCAAAACCAGTATTATTATTTCCTTTCCTCTTTTATCATTTTAGGGATAATCCCCATCCTTATATCGACCCTTGGTTTTAAAATGAAATTAACTGATATAGGCCTCGGAATCGGTGATTTTAAAAAAGTGATATTTTTCATACTAATCGGTATGCCAATAATTATCCTTTTAGCTTACCTATCGTCAAAAAACCCGGCCTTTAAAGCAGAATACCCTCTTCACCGCGCCTTTTTGGCAGGGCAGAATAAGCTGTTAGTGTATTTATTGATCTATGGCTTATACTATATTGGCTGGGAGACATTCTTCAGGGGATTTATGCTTTGGGGCTTACGGGAACATTTTGGCGATACAGCAAGTATCCTGATTCAGACTATTCCCTCCTGTTTAATGCATATAGGTAAACCCGACGTTGAAGTTTTTGCTTCCATAGTAGCCGGCCTGGTTTTCGGGTGGGTGGTTTTACGGTGCCGCTCCATCTGGCCTGTTTTTATCTGCCATTGGGGTCTGGGAGTCTTTTTAGATATTTTTATTATATACGGTTAATTATGCTAAAAGGTAATCTGAAAAAGTTACGGGCCATTGACGCAATTATCATACTGTATTCTTTAATAATGATCGTTTTAAACGTATCGTTTGGTTACAGGCTAAATTACCAACTTACCAACGTAATTACATACATCGGCTGTATTTCAATCAGCATTATATTCACAGCTCTTAGGGTAAAATTCAACATGTCTATTGTGAAAATCCTGTCAAATCTATACCCTATTATATTATTAATCGCCTTTTATGAGGTGTCAGGATTTCAGATTCACATCTTCTTCAGCGGATTTTACGACAGTATCTTACTTAAAATTGAAAATGCCCTTTTTACAGTCCATCCGACAGTATGGCTTCAACAATTCAATCATCCCTTGTTCACGGAATGGATGATGTTTGGCTATTCGGCATATTTATTATTATTACCTTTCACGGTCGGTTGGCTTTTTTTTAAAGGCAGTCAAAAAGAGTCCGAGAATTTAGTTTTGAGCCTGCTTATCTCATTTTTTATCTGTTATATCGTCTTTATCTTACTACCTGTAGAGGGACCTCGTTTTGTTCTGGCAGATCAATACACGGTAACATTCAAAGGTTACTTTTTTATGAATATCGTCGAGCTATTAGAGAATAAGGCCATGCTTCACGGCGGCGCTTTTCCCTCAGCTCATTGCTCTGCCGCCACAGTGATGCTTATACTGTCATACAAATATGATAAAAAACTGTACTTTTTAATACTCCCCATTATCATAACATTGTACATCTCGACCATGTATGGAAGATACCATTACCCCTTAGATGTCCTTGCTGGAATTATCGCAGGTATTGTCGGTATAAAGCTCTCTTATCCAATCGAGAAATTATGGGGTAAGATAACAAACAATTCTTCTTGACTTAGAAATATCGCAAGGTATACTTATAAATAGAACAGCATTTTAGTGTTCGAAACATAGCCGGTGAGTTCTGATATGATGAAAGCAAAATTCCCAAAAGTCATTATTGGCATTTTTGGGTTATTTTTATTTAGTTTTTGGGTAAATGCCCGTGC
>NATP01000103.1 GCA_002085375.1 candidate division Zixibacteria bacterium 4484_95
ACGGTCACATTCTCAAGCGAGCCCTCGTTTTCTGATGGGGTTAACACCTCAATAATGTAGTCTCCCGATTCTATACCCTCGAAAATGTAACTTCCATCAGGGTATGTAACAGTAATATCCTTTACCTCATCACCCTGTTTTGCAAACACTAAAGCTCCAGTTACTGGCAAACCGTTTTCCGTAACTGTACCAGCCAAAACTCTTGGACCAGAAACAGCTGGAGTTAAAACAAAATCAATATCATCAGCATCAGGTGTTACGATATCGGCATCCCACCAGTTATCTTTGTCATCGAAAAACTCTGGTTCATAACCAAAAGACAGGCATAATACTTTAAATTCCACCGGTGGTAGATTCTCAAATATGTATGAACCATCATCACCAGAGCGGGTAAACCTTGTACGGAAATGATGTGGGGGACCAAATCCAAATGCAACAAGCAAAGCACCGGCAACCGGTTCGGATGTATTCTCATCGGTTACAGTACCGGCAATATATCCATCAAAAGGCTCAGCAGGAACAAGATAGAAATCTATACCGGGGACATTCTCACCACCTTCAATAGTAACGGTATCCGGATATACTTTAGGGTAATATCCATGGGCAAAAGCATTCACTCTGTAATCTCCGGGTCTGAGATATTCCAAGGTATAGTTACCGACAGAATCTGACCAGGCATGCCTTCTATGCCAACCGTGGATTATGCGAGCTTCTACCATGGCATGAGCTATGGTTTCACCGGTGATGCTATCATATACAGTTCCTGATATACTGCCAAAAACTATCGGCATCAAAGCGATATCTACACCAGTTACAATCGAATCCTCAACGACGACTGGTTCCTCCAATGAACCATGAATATAACCATACGCCCAGGCATCGATATGGTAAGTTCCCGATGGCATTTCCATCACATACTCGCCATCATCATTAGTAACAGCCCAGCGATGAAAATGCGGGTCTTCGGTAAGAGTAGCTATAACCCATGCATGAGCAATCGGTTCATCGGTCGTTGCGTCTGTAACCATGCCAGCTATACCACCAATAACTAGCTGTTCGAGAGCAAAATCGATACCGGTAATATCATCACCGTTAACCTCGACCGGTTCAGGATATTCGGCCGGGAAATAGCCCTCTTTAAAGCAGTTAAGCATATAAGTTCCCGTGGGAAGATTTTCGAACAAATAAGAACCATCTTCAAGAGAATGGGTTACACGGTGGAAATGAGGATTGCCTACCATATGAAGGGCTATAGTCGCTTCCTCAATCGGCTCGGTTGTTCCAGCATCCGTTACAGTGCCAGAGATTGAACCTTCCTCGGTAGTAAACTCTGTTAGTGTAAAGTTAATGTTCTCGGGGTTATTCTCCTCATCAACAGTTACCGGAGTAGCATCCTGCCTGCTGGCGGCTTCCTCCCACCATTCTGGGAAAAACCCCCATCTTTCTGCTTTGATATGATACTCTCCATAAGGAACTGTAAATTCATAGTTCCCTATAGAGTCTGACCATGCCATCGCCGCTGGCCAATGATGTCCATTCACATGATATGCTTTGATTACTGCCCCGGGTATCGGCTCACCTGAATCCTGGACTGTTACAATGCCACTAACAGTACCAAAATCAGGCTGTTGGGCAGAGGCCGGCAAACCCATGAGAAATACCCAGGCTAATACCAGCAAAGCTACTTGAAACGGCTTTTTCATGATAACTCCTTTAGGTTAGATCGTTAGTTTGTTGATTTGTTATGATAACTATCATCATAATGTTCGACACTAATGATGCATTACAAGTTTAAATTATATAATAATTTTTTTTGTGTCAACAAAAAAATGTAATAAATAATTTCTTGAGTAAATCAGGCTAATTTCAATTAAATCAGACAAATATCAAGCCTTGCTTTCTTTACCGCATATTTCAAAGTGCTCCACTATTTTAATCAGTCAATTAATGTATATTTCCCAATAAAATATGGGGAAATCCCATGAAAACTACAATAGATAACAGTACCTAATTCGTAGAATATTGGATAATCCTATGACTATGAATGGCTTCTAAAATTAAACGTTCACTCAAACATCAACTTATTCAGGTATTTAATTTGCATGGATATATGCATGAACAATCACAAGGAGGTGATCATGAACCAACAAACGAATAAACGTGGGAAGAGCATTTTACAAACAGAAGTGAACAACCTTATCGCATCATTATCAGAAATCCAGGATGTAACACAGACGAACCTTAGACATTTTAAAATAGTGAATATAAATTTTGTCGTAATCGTCTAATTTACCTGAAAATCAAATTTTCACTTTTGTAGGCAAAGTCAAGTTCAGGATACAATTTGTGCAGAAAGTATCCGGACGGTTATCAAGTTCGGTGACAGTATCAGCTTCATTCATCTGGCACTCAGGATTATTGCAATTTTTCAAACCCAGCATATGCCCTGTTTCATGAGATGCTACATTTAACAAGCGGGTTCTCAGAAGCTGTTCATCCTCAGGCAAACCGTAAAATTCAGGCTTTATCCGGAAAATGCTTACTATGGCTGTGTGGCTAACACTGTTAGCCTGACCCATAACAAAATTCTTATTCGGGGTATAAAGGTCCTCCTCAGTAAGAGCCAGGATCATTTCAAAATCAGAACCTTTCAATAACTCAAGTTTACTTAAAATAGGATTAGCATAATATTGATTAAGTTTTGCGTTGTAGGCCTCTTCCGGCAAACGAGAAACTATACCTGATTGCGGTTTAAGGTTGAACTTACGACATAGTTCTGATAAAAGCCACTCGCTGAACCTCCGTGTCCCATCATCTAAAGGAACAATATATAATCTTTCATGCATTTATAACTGCCCCCAATACTTTGACAATAAACAAAAATCCGTCTCAAATATATTATCAGAATTTATGTCAACACTTACCAGAACAACACCTCCATTGATTATTTAACTTAATTATATCTTAAATTTAAAAAAAATCAACAGATTTTATCAGCCTGCTACGAAAAACTTCGAACTGGAACCTTTAGGCGATATTATAGCCTCCATTTTTGCTCCACATTTCGGGCACCAGCCAACGAATGCGGTTCTCTTTTTGTTGATATAAATACGTGTATAAACATTGCAACACTTGAACGTAACACCTATAAATTCACGTTTCCTACGAGGATACGATTTTTTTCTATTTTTTCCTGATAAACCCATTCTTGTCAACTTGCGTTAATGCTGAAGCGCCAATGAAACCGGCATCATTTCCCAGCTGAGCCTTAACAACTTTAAGCTGACAGGTGGAGGAACTAAAGGCTTTCTGAAAGATATGGTTCTTTATCAATCTTATATATTCTTTTCCCGCACCAGAAAACCCACCTCCGATTACAACTACCTGAGGATTTAATATATTTACTAAAGATGCCAGGCTTGTCCCCAAAAAATCGGCGTTTTCCTCTATGGTCTTGCAGGCAACCCTGTTTCTTCTTTTATACAAAGAGAAAAGCTCAACCGGTTTAATATCTGGTTTCAGGTTTTGGTTGTAGTGTTTTGCCCACAAGTATGCCCTTTTCAACATATTTGGAACACTGGCATAAGCTTCGAGGCATCCACGTCTACCGCATTTGCACAATCTACCGTTATATTTTAAGATAGAATGACCTATCTCTGAAGCGGCATAGTTGTTCCCCCGGTGTAGCTTGCCATCGATAATTAAACCACCACCTATTCCAGTTCCAACCGTTATAAACACTATATCTTTATATCGGTATTTAAAGCCATACAAATACTCTGCTAAAGCTGCACAGTTGGCATCATTGTCAGCATAAACAGGGAAAACGGTTTTACCAAAAACTTCTGTTAACACCGTTCCCTGCCATCCTTTGATATTAGGTGAGGCGTCAGTAACTTTTCCAAGAGGTTGGGATATCGTTCCCGGACTACCTATTCCCAGAGACAAGGGTAAGTAATGCCTTTTCCGGCAGATACCAAGCAAATGATCATAAACAACATTCAAGCTTTTTTTTACTTCGGATTTGTTTATTTCAGCTCTGGATGGTTTCTCAACCCGGTAAAGAACCTTGAAAGATAGACTTACGATACCAGCCTTTATTACACTTCCCCCAAGGTCTATCCCGAGACGGACTTTCATCTTGAATTATATGCCTCAATTCCTTTTTTAAAGACATTCATAGCGTCTTTTAAGTCACCGACGTTTAAAACATAAGCTATACGACATTCATTTTGACCTTTGCCTTTGGAAGCATAAAATCCGGGGCCAGGGGCAACCATAACAGTTTTGCCATTATAGTTAAAATCAGTGAGCATAAAAGCAGTGAACTTTTCAGCACTATCTACGGGTAATTTAGCCATTGCATAAAAAGCACCGTCTGGCTTTATGCAGACAACACCATCGATATTCATCAATCCTTCATAAACAACATCCCGACGGCGTCGATACTCATCCATCATTTTTTTAAAATACTTATTATCAAGTTCATAAACAGCAGATGCTCCCACCTGTTCCAATGTTGGTGAACACAATCGTGCCTGCCCCAGATGAAGCGCCGACTGATATACCTCGCGATTTTTCGTGACTAAGTTACCGATACGTGCGCCACAGGCAGAAAACCTCTTGCTTATCGAATCAAGCATTATCGCCCTATCCCGGATGCCATCAAGCGATATAACGCTGATATGATCGCCCTCGTAAATGAACTCGCGATAAACCTCATCAGCCAATAGAAACAGGTTATGTTTGATAACAATATCTTTCAATCTCTCAATTTCATCTTTTGTATAAACAGTGCCGGTAGGATTGTTAGGATTGCAATAAAGGATACCTTTTGTTTTTTTAGTTATCGTTTTTTCTATAACGTTAGCCCGGGGGATATGGAATCCACTCTCCGCCTGGGTTGTAATCGGAACAAGATTGATGCCGGCCTGCACAGCAAAACCATTGTAATTGGTATAAAACGGTTCAAAAACGATGAGCTCGTCACCAGGTTCGCAGATAATGGTCATGGCAAAGATTATCGCCTCGGAGCCACCGGTAGTGACGATTATTTCATTTGGGCTAACATCCAAACCATACCTTTTGTAATAACTCGCCAGCCTTTCAAGATAATCAGCCAATCCCTGCGAATTGCCATAAGCTAACACCTTTTTAGAGTAGTTATTAATTGCCTGCCAGAACTCAGGTGGTGTCTCGATATCAGGTTGGCCGATATTTAAATGATAAACATGAACACCGCGTTTTTTCGCCTGTTCTGCCAGCGGAATCAATTTTCGTATCGGTGATGCCGGTACCGACATTCCCCGCTTTGAAATCTTCATATATGCCATATCAACCTTTCTTCTATAATCACCAGATTATATCAACCTCACGCCCGCATCGAGGGCATTGTTCTACTGCACCATTGGGCAAATCAATATGGTAACCCTCTCTTTTTATCAAGATCTGCCCGCAATCAGGACATTTTGTATCCGAGTTATCAATATAATTACCAGGATAGACATAAGCAAGTTTCCGCCGGGCGATCTCAACAGCCCTGTTAAGGGTGGATATTGACGTGGGAGGTTTAGTGTATTTGTAATTCGGAAAATAACGTGAGATATGGAATGGAATTAAAGGACTTATATCAGCTACGATATCAACTATGTTCTCTAAATCAACATCGCTATCGTTTTCGTCGGGGATAAGCAGGTTTGTCAGTTCCACCTCGATATCGTACTCAACAGCGATTTTAATTGTGCGCAAGACATCGTCAAGGTTACCCCGACAAACTTTTCTGTAGAAATCTTTGGAGGCCGATTTAAGGTCGATATCAACAGCATCAACAAACGGAAATAATTCCCTGGCTGGTTCTTCGTTTATAAAACCGTTTGAAACCAGAACCACATCTAAACCTTTTTCTTTAAGAAGACGGGAACAGTCGTAAACATATTCAAACCAGACCAATGGCTCGGTATAGGTAAAGGCAACTCCCACAGAGCCATTGCGATCAGCCAAAGTCAAGAGTTGTTCTGGCGAGACATACTCGGTATGCGATTTCTCTTGAGATATGGTCCAGTTCTGGCAAAAAGGGCATTTGAAATTACAACCGTTAGGACCTGTCGATAGAATTGGTTTGCCGGGCCTGAAATGATAAAGCGGTTTTTTCTCCATCGGGTCAATGGCCAAGGAAACAACCTGCCCATAACCTGTGGCGATTAACTCACCATCGATATTGGTCCTAAGACGGCAGATTCCCGATTTACCGGGGTCGATACCACATTCGAGCGGACAGAGATGGCATTTAACCCTCTTATTGGGTAGTTTTTCATAGTATTTTGCTTGGATGTTGGGCATATATAATCCTGTCTAATTCATTTTTTACACGCTGAGGGGTAATATTTTCAAAACAATGTTTTTGTGGCATCCAGCACTGTTTCTCTCCATGCAGACTACAAGGTGAACAGGTAACATTATCGCAGATGATCCTATCACTTTCACCTAAAGGCGAAAAACCAAGCGATGGATGAGTCGGTCCAAATATGGCTACCACCGGCACCGACAACGCCACTGCCAGATGCATTAAGCCTGAATCGTTTGTGACGACTACATCACATCTTGACATGATACCTGCCAGCCTGTCAAGTCTGAGGTTACACGCAGCAACGAGTTTATCGGAAGATATACCAAGATTGGGGTCGAAATCATCATCAGGGCCGCTGAAAACGATAACACTTTTGTCACCCTCACTTAAAATTAGGTTCGCCAGCTCCTGATATCGATGCCATTTTTTTTCTTTATGTTTAGAGCCAGGGCACAAACCTACTACTGTTTTAGGATTGATTCTAACAGTAAAAATAATGCTCCGTGGATTTTTTTGAAGGTCAATAACGGTATCATATTTTTGTTTTTTCAACTCCTTTAAAAGGCTTCTCATATTATTGTCGTATGAATAAGTCCTGTCAACCTCGGTGAACTGGTCGATCAAGCATGCATATTGCCGAGAATCACATCGCCCATCGAGCTAAACCGTATTACCAGTATTTTCTCAATCATAAGAACAATAAACCTGCAACACCAATCGCCAGACAATATATTCCGAAATAAAATAACTTTCCCGTTTTTACAATTCGCATAAGCCAGGCAATAGCAAGATAACCGATAATAAATGCACAAATTGCACTCACTAGATAGATACTAAAAATGTTACCTGACGGAGGTGCTGATGAAAGTTCGACCGTTTTCAAGAAGGTCGCTCCAAGTACTGCTGGCAAGGAAAGTAAAAACGAAAACTCCGCAGCCTGAGTTGGAGTGACCTTTAAAAATAAGCCAGCAGATATGGTCATCCCCGACCTTGATATACCAGGCAACAGGGCAAGTGACTGGGCTATACCAATAAGGAAACCGTTAATGAAGCTAATTTCCGATTTGCCTGATTTTATAAAATGCGTGGACAGAAGAACAACAGCTGTCACCAAGAGCATTAATGAAGTAAACCAGGTCAAGTTAAAAGCCCGCTCGATAAAGTGTTCGAAAGCAAAGCCTATAATAACTGCTGGAACGGTTCCTATCGCGATAGTGCCAACAAGCCTTAGCAAAGGTATTTTATCAGATGTATATGGTGGGAAAATACTTTTAATCATTTGCCATATCTTCATCCTGAAATATATCAAGACCGAAACCATCGTGCCGGTGTGAACAAAAACCTCAAACATAAGATTTGCTGAGGCTTTGTTGCCGAGAATCTTTTCTGCGAGAACCAGATGACCGGAACTTGAAATCGGTAAAAACTCAGTTGCTCCCTGAAGTACTCCGAGAATTAAACCGGTGATGATATCCAAAGGTTAGAAACCAAATATAAGGCCTATCATTAAACCAAAATAGTCATCAAATTGAATTTCGGCCGAGACAAATGTGCTTTCATTTAACTCCATGCTTGCCCCAAGATTAAGACCGGGATCAAAATCGCTATCAGTTTTATCATACCATTCCATCCTGAAAATCATACGTCCATAGGGATAAATACGTCTTCCGCTATTCAATTCAATTGGATATGAGCCGGTGACATAACCACCAATAGAAAACGAGTTATTACCAATTCCCAACATCGTTTCAAAAATCCCGCCAACAGATAGGTCCAACGGGTCCATTATACGAACCTCCATCACTTGGTATTTGATGTCACCACCTAAGAGAAGTCCGGTATCATTATTCCCGTGGGCGTCAAAATCAATAAAACCGACCCTCGTTCCAAAATCGGTATAACCACTAATGCCAAATCTATAACTTCCCACTAATCCACGGGCATCCTCGTAAATCCCAAAATACCCCCCACCTTCCGCTGAGCCTTTCAAGACAGTGCCCGCAGGCATTAGCTGGCCTGAAAACTGTCCCCAGGCCGTTGAGACAAGCATGACAAAAATAACAATCGATAATACAGATTTCAAGCTCTAACCCTCCTTTAACATTAAATACTAAAAGTCAAACCCAACAGAAAAAGACCATACTTGGTTACCTTTTCTGAGGTTGTTATCCAGTTGTGTCGATATTCAGCGTATGGATCTAATGGCAATATGGGGAAATTAAGTTCTATCCCACCGACAACATGATAACCGATTTTCGTCTGGTTGTCAGGAACTGGTAAAATAAGACCGGCTGAATCAGCTTCAATAGTGTAAACCAGATTATGCATATCAACACCTGCACCTAAATATGGTTTCAATATCGAAAAACCAAACATCTTCTTTGCCGAAGCACCAAAAGAGAAATCCGACAGGCGAAGGTCAATATCGGAGGAAAGTTCTTTTTTCTTCCAGGCATAATCAGCGAAAAGATAAAAATCTATTATCGGCAAAGTACCAACCTTGAGATGAGCCCCTATCGATGTAAGATCTTCACTAAACCTAATGTCATCGGGTATTCCCAAACCGGGGTAATTTTGGGCAATGGCTCTAAGACTGTCATCAAGTATACTGTAACTATAATTATTTGTCATGCCTGCATGTAATCCAAATCCCAGGCCGGTAATGCCAAATGCTGGCATATTTAAACAAACGATAATTGCAAGAATTAAAATCAGTATTTTCAACTTACCCTCCCTTGCAAATGTAGCTTAACATCTGTTTGACATCCTTCCCCTCTTGCCTGTAAGAATAAAACATCTTATCGTTACAGGCAGTACAGTAATTGTTCCTGAGGATATATTTTATCTGATTTTTAGCCAGTTCGTCAACTATAAATCCCTGGAGGTCTAAATAGAAATTTCCCTTTTTAAACCGTCGATACTTTTTATCTAACAATAAAGCTACTTCTGGAGAAACTTTAAAGCAGCAACTTCCAATACCTGGTCCGATAGCAACCTTTGCCTTCTGGGGCTTAAAACCATAAACCTCCTTAAAAAAATTACTTATTATACCAGTAAGACATCCGCGCCAGCCAACATGTAAAAGCCCTACAGTTATTCCATCATTTAAAAATACGGGAAAACAATCAGCGGTCTTTATAACCAATACAATATCAGAAGAGCTTACATACAGGCCATCAGCATTATTTTTTATTTTTTCGCAAGCATTAACGATGATATTAGTATGGTTCTGATTAAGCTCGACTATTTTCAATCTATCGTTTTTTCTGTTAAAACCAATGCGATCTTCTAACGATTTTTCAAAACAGCATTTTTTAAGGATAAAATTGAATAGGCTTTCAATGGAATGATTTTCATTTTTCAGTACAATACCAGCAGGAACCTCCATAAAATCTGAGAAGTCGATGTAAGAAATCCCGTTTATAGACTTTTTAAGGTTTTTAGAGTTATTCACTTCCAGCCGGCCCCTTGGCTCTATCGATGGAAATAACACCATGGATTTTCATTATTTTCTGCACAGCCTTCTCAAGTTGAGCCAGATTTGCTACCTCAAGCACGAAATGTCCCACAGTTGCCTTGTCTATAACGGGCTTACCTCCATCAGTATGAATCTCGGCGGCACGGACATTAACATCCGCCTCAGAAATAGCATTTGTAATCTCCTTGAGAAGATTTTTACGGTCCTGCACCAATGCCTCAAGCCTTATTAAGAACGACTCTCCTTTCTGGACATCCCACTCAACCTCAATCTTCCTTTCCGGTTCATTAATAGCAGCAGCATTAGGACAGTTTTGACTATGAACTGTTATCCCTCTGCCCCGGGTGATGAAACCGATTATATTTTCTCCCGGCAAAGGTTGACAGCAAGCACCAAATCGGAACATAAGGTTTTCAGCTCCTTTAATTTTGATACCTCGAGGTTGACGGTGAGCGTGCTCGGTAAATTTGCGAAGAAGGGATTTCTCTTTTTCAGTTTTAGCTGGTTCAAGGCGGTTGATTATGGATTTTAAAGAGATAGAACCGGTGCTAAGTCGAGCCATCATCTGGTCAACATCGGAAAAACCCATAGCCATCGCCATCTCTGTCAGCTCCTGTTCAGGTAATGATTTTATACGTTTACGCTTAAGTTCCTTCTGGAAAATCTCCCAGCCCAAGGAAACTGCTTGATTGTAGCCCTGCTGTCTTAACCAGTATCGGATTTTTGACTTTGCCCGGCCTGTTTTCACAATTTTAAGCCAATCAGTTGAAGGATGTTGGCTTGGCGATGTCAGTATCTCAACCTTATCCCCGGATTTTAGAGGGGTTGTTAATGGCACAAATTGCTCGTTTACTTTAGCCCCAATACAATGAAAACCAACATCGGAATGCACAGCAAAAGCGAAGTCGAGCGGTGTGGCCCCTTTTGGAAGATGTTTAAGTTCACCGGCAGGAGTATAAACGAAAATGTCATCAAAAAATAAGTCTATCTTGAAATATTCTAAAAATTCCTCGGAATCGGTGAACTCTTTCTGCCACTCAAGGATCTCCCTCACCCAGGCCATCCTCTTGTCCGATTCATCATATTTGCGTTTACCTTCTTTATACAACCAATGAGCAGCTATTCCATATTCGGCGCGGTAATGCATAGTTTTCGTGCGTATCTGTATTTCAAACATCCTACCTCGAGGGCCAATCAGTGTCGTATGCAATGATTGATACATGTTGGCTTTCGGATTAGCTATATAGTCGTGGAAACGTTCGGCAACAGGTTTCCAGAGATTGTGGACTATGCCAAGAGTATGATAGCAATCTCTTTCTGTTTCTACAATCGTTCTGATGGCAAAAAGGTCATAAATCTTTTCGAATGTGACCGAACGTTTCTGCATTTTTCTCCATATTGAATCAATATGTTTTGCCCTGCCAGTTATCTCAGCCTTGATATTATTTTTCTTTAACGCTTCCTTTAACGGTTCGGTAACTTCCTTGATATATTGCTCTCTTTCATGATAACTTTCCTTCAGCTTCTTTTCCAGGAAAGCATAATTTTCCGGTTCAAGAACTTTAAAAGCCAAATCCTCCAGCTCCCACTTCATCTTCGCCATTCCGAAACGATGAGCTAGTGGAGCATAAATTTCCTTGGTTTCAAGGGCTATCTGGCGTTTCTTTTTTGGCGAGAGGGGGTCTATCGTTCTCATATTATTGAGACGGTCTGCCAGTTTGATTATTAATACCCGGATGTCCTCCGACATAGAAATAAGCATTTTCCTGAAATATTCAACTTGCTTTTCAGTTGTAGATTTGTAAGTAAGCCCGGATAATTTGGTGAGACCAGACACTAAATGGGCAATTTCATTTCCGAACTCTCTTTTAACATCCTCCAGGGTAACCGGAGTATCCTCAACAACATCATGAATTAATCCAGCAGCTATCGTTGTAGAATCCATATGCTGTTCGGCCAAGATAAAAGCTACTTCAAGGCAATGTTCAATATAAGGATCACCTGTTTCGCGTCGTTGACCATCATGCGCCCAGTCTGAAAATTCATAAGCCTTACGAATTAAAGGTATATTGATATTGGCGTTGTAAGATTCTATAAATATTATAAACTGAGCCAAGTTCATTTTCTTTTTCATACCGACATCGCTCCGTCAGACAACATCCTGCAAGCTTTTTCAAAGACAGTATTTACCTTGATGCTTTTCATGCAATCATTGTTCCCATTATTTTTAATACTGTATTTATGACCGTTTTGTTTACAGGAAGTTAATACTGCTACCTTTTCTCCACGTGGTCCCCATCTTTGTGGCCCTAAGTTCGGGTGGTCTGGATACAAAGCCAGAGAAGGCGTTCCTAAAGCGGCAGCAAGGTGCAAGGGGCCGGTGCTACCCGATATAAACAACTTGGCCCGTGATATAACACTTACCAGTTGATTAAAGCTGGTTTTATTAACCAGGTTGTATATCCGATCCGATATATCCAGCTGAGAGTTATATTGTCCTGTAATCACAACTGCTATATTCTCACTTAACATGTCGGCAAGACGAAGATATGATTGTATGGGCCAGTTAGGAGCAGAACCTTTGGAAAAGGGATGAATAACCATATAATTATTATCGACTCCTAACCCAATGTCGTCTTCCCCATCGACAAAACCAGTTTTCAAGGAAGGTGTAACAGTTCCCAATTCTACATCTATGCCAAATGGTCTTAACATCATAAGATTTAAATCCACTTCATGTATGCCTGAATATTTCCGCCTGACATTCTCCCTTATATTAAACAGCAACGAATATGGCCGCCGCCAGGTACCGACCCTTATCGGAATACCCGCTATATATGCGGCAAAAGCGCTCAACCAGGAGGGTTTTAAAAACAGAGCTACAGCATACGATTCAGCCTCTAAAACCCCGATTAATTTTTCAACCTTTAAAGGTTTACCGTCAGATTCCGTCATTAAAATATAATTATCGACATCAGGTGAAAAATTAAACACCTGAGCATTGTAATGAGAAGCTAAGAAATGAATTACTATTCTAGGATATATCTTCTTTAATGTTGAGGCTACAGGAAGAGAAAGAATAAGATCTCCAAGTCTGTCTGGTCGCACTAAAAGGATTTTTTCAGAGCCTGTAAGTTTAATTTTCCTTTTTGGCATATCAATATAATCCGATTGACATAACAAACATTCTTCGTTTCCGTTAGTTAATAGAGGGTTAAAAGAACCCTTTGAAAAATACTAACCCGGAATATTATATCAATGATAAGCCCAGAACCAACCATGTAAGCATTGATATAATCGGGTCTCTTAATGGGTCGGCAAAAAAACCAACCACCACCAAATATATAATAAATAATAAAATTCCCAGTTGATATGTTTTTTGTTCTTCTGTCTGGGTTTTTCTATATATTGCCCACGAATAGCGAGCCTGTGCTATCAATATCCAGAGTAATATTAAAAGTAGTAAAGGCCCACCATCAAGAAGAAATTCAAGATACATATTATGCCAGGTGTTAATGCTTTTATCCTTTATGTCCGGATCAGCTAAAACATTATAAAGTGCAGGAAAGCTGTTGATACCATACCCAAAAAATCCAACATCATCGACCTTTGACAACCCTTTTTGTAAAAGTACATCTCTTTCGGATAAAGCTTCTTTAGATGAAAAATCAAACCTCTGGGATACCGTATTAATAGATTGAGGTGAAAACATTAAAAGTAACAAAATTACAACCACCACCGGTATCAACAATCTTTTATCTTTTAATATACCAAGTAATAAAACGAATATACCGGTCACGAAATAACAGGCTCTAACAAATGTGAAAATTATTCCAGCTATAAAAGGTAATGAGACCAACCCCAAAAATAATTTTTCTCCTATTTTTTTCGAAAAAACAAACATCGCTAGAACCAGACCGAGAACTACGGTAAGGTAACTGGCCAGAGTATAATAACCCGAAACAATCGAAGAGACCCTGGATTCAATCCCACTGAAATATTTTATAATACCTATTCCCGAAGCCAGGATCGCTCCAGCAATTAAAAGCCACATAACCTTACGGCGTCTTTGGGAATTGACAACTATCGCCGGAACCATGAAATATAATAGTGGAAGGGTTAATTGTTCGAACGGACTGCCAAAACTACCTTGATAACCCGATACTAAAAGAACAATCAATTTAAATCCTATTAAGGCACAAAGAGGTTTAAACAAGGGATATTTTGTCCAGCTTTTCCTTCGGTAGGCAATATTCTGAGCAATCCATATCACCAATATCG
>NATP01000104.1 GCA_002085375.1 candidate division Zixibacteria bacterium 4484_95
AGGATTTATTTAATGTTCCTCTTATTTATTTTGGTTGGGGGCGTGATTACTCTCATGATTGCCAGGACTTTTTCAGTTAGTATCATTAAAGATGAGATTAGCCGTCGTTTAGTATCCACAACCCAATCAAGGGCCCACCATGTTCGAACAGTTTTACGAGAACGCGAAGAAATCACCAAAACACTGGCTAGCGGAAACCCATTTAGAGACGCGGTAGATCCGGAAAAGGATTATACACGAAGATTGAAGCAGGTTAACAGGAGAATAGAAAGCGTAATACAATCCTATGAAGAGATTTCAAGAATTAGGGTATTGGATACTGATGGCATAGTAATTGCTTCAAGCCATGCGGATGTTGGATTTGATGAAAGCAGCCATGAAATATTTCAGAAAGCGAAGGACAGTTTATATATCAGAGATGTACATATCTCGAGATTCACCGGAAATGAGGTCATGAGCTATTCGGCGCCTATTTTAGTCAAAGGTAAGTTTTCGGGAGTTGTTGTTATAAATTTTAATGTAAAAGAGTTATTTGAGATAATGGCGGATAGAACGGGATTGGGAAAAACAGGCGAAATATACATTATAAATAAAAGCGGTTATGTGATCACCCCCTCCAGGTTTATAGATGATGCGGTCTTGAAATACAAGGTTAATACGGAAAATGTAGAGCATTGTTTTGAGGACATAGGACAGTTTGGCAAGCATGAGCATGAACATAAGGCGATGTTATTCAAGAATTATCTTGGCAGGGATGTTCTCGGAGTACATGCGCATATACCGGAGATGGGTTGGTGTTTGCTGGCTGAAATAAGCAAAGAGGAAGCTTTTGCACCGGTCAATAAGCTAACCCATTCAATTCTATTGACTATTGTTGTTCTTTTAGTAGTCGGAGCGATATTTTCATCTTTTGTCTCAAAAAAGATAACCCAACCTATTGTGAAATTACATCATGGTACTGAGGAGATAGAAAGAGGGAATTTAGATTACAAGGTTGGCACCAAAGAAAAAGATGAAATTGGACAGCTGTCGAGGTCGTTCGATAATATGGCCGCCAAATTGAAAAAGTCCATGGAAGAGTTGAAAACACGCAATATAAGTCTTGAGGAAAAGGTAAGGGAAAGAACAATTCAGTTGGAACAGCGGGTCAAAGAGATAGAAAGGCAAAAAACAGAGATTGCGAGCATAGCTCAAGAATTTGAGAAGGCTAATAAAGATTTAAAGACTGAAATCGCTGAACGCAAACTGGTAGAGAAGGCGCTAAGGGAATCTGAAGAGAGATATAAAGCTCTTTTTGATTGTTCTGCTGAGGGTATACTTGTTGCTGATATTGATTCAAAGAAATTCAAGTATGCAAATCCAGCCATATGTAGAATGTTGGGTTATACTGAGGAAGCATTGAAACAGTTAGGTGTAAGTGATATTTATCCTCAAGAATCTTTGGAGCATGTCATTTCTGAGTTCGAGGCCCAGGCTAAGGGAGAAAAAACATTAGCCGTAAATATCCCTTGTTTACGAAAAGATGGGACATTGATATATGCTAACATCTCTACAACCAAGGTTATTATAAATGGGAGAGAATGCGATGTAGGTTTCTTCACTGACATCACCAAACAAAAGCAAGCAGAGGAGAAGTTAAGAGAAAGCGAAATTAGATTCCAAACAATCATAAATGCCAGTAAAGATGCTATAATAACTATAGGAGAAGATGGCCGTATTAGCATATTCAATCCAGCCGCTGAAAACCTGTTCGGATGGTCTGAGAAAGAGATGCTCGGTCAACCACTGGATCGTATAATGCCGGAAGAATATCGGCAGCACCATGACGAGTATGTCCGGGGATATTTTACCAGCGGAGAGCCTCACGGGGCTATGGGTAAAACTGTTGAATTGCCAGCGGTAAAAAGGGATGGCACCCAATTTCCGATAGAGCTATCTCTGTCGGATGGTCACTTTGCGGACAAACAGTTTGTTATGGCTGTCATACGTGATATCACCTCGCGTAAACGTTCAGAGAAGGCGCTAAGGGAATCTGAAGAGAAATTCAGGCGTGTGATTGAAACCTCGCCGGTAGCCATCTGGAGCCAATCGTCAGACCAAACTAAAACATATTTTATGAGCCCGGCGATTGAAAATATCACCGGTTATGCACCGGATGAATTTATCGAAAACCCAAAGATGTTGCATGACATTATACAACCGGATGATAAGGAGAAATATATTCAGCATCTTACAAAGTTATTGGATAATTTGGAAGCCCAGGCTTTTGAATTACAGGTGGTGAATAAGAACTATTCTGTGAGGGTTATCTCGGTATTTCTATCACCGGGATACGATGACAGGGGCGATATCGTTCGGATAGATGGAGTAGCCATGGACATCACTGATAAGAAGGTACTCGAAAACCAGATTGCCCAATCGGAAAAGATGGCGGCGATAGGTGTTTTAGCGGCCGGCGTAGCTCATGAATTTAATAACCTTCTGGGTGGTATCATGGGTAACCTTTCGTTTGCTCAAAATTTCCCTAATAATATTGAGACTTGTATGAAAAGTATCAATGAATCGATGAAGGCGACAGAACAGGCATCGGAACTGATTCAGTCACTGCTTTCGTATTCCAGGAGAGAAGACGAGATCGGAACTGAAGTGCGGGTTCTGGAAATACTTGATGATATCATTAGGCTGGTTGGTGAGGAGTTAAAAATCAAGGGAATTAAGCTGGATAGAGAGTTTCAGAAAGTGCCGGAGATAAAGGGCTCTCCGAGCCAGCTCCAGCAGGTATTTTTGAATATCCTTATCAATGCCATCCATGCTGTAGGGGAAGATGGTGTAATTTCAATAAAAGCCTGGAGCGATGGGAAGAAGGTATTTATCAAATTCTCTGATAATGGAGTGGGAATCGAGGAAGAGAATATAAACAAAATATTTGACCCGTTTTATTCCACCAAAGGTGTATGGGGAGATAATACTGATAAGGGCACTGGCCTTGGTTTGTCCGTAAGTTATAACATCATCAAGGCTCACCATGGTGATATAATGGTCGAAAGTAAACCAGGTATCGGAACAAAGGTTACGGTTGTGATACCAATAGGTACTGCAGGCAAATCAGAAGGGGAAGGCCCTAAATTTGTAAATGAATTCAATGCTCTGGTTGTCGAATTTGACCAGAAGCAGGCAGAGATATTGACGGATATAATAAGAAAGCTCGGTGGCCGACCAGTTTTGTGCAACTGGTGTGATGAAGCGATTAAAAAGGCCAATCAACTTGACTTTGATTACACTATTTTAGATGCCAACCATCCTGCCATGGCTGGTTTGATCAGGTTTATTGATTTTATAAAGTCAAAAAAGCCATCATTACCGGTGATATTAACAAGCCGGGGACCTATTAAATATCAATACAGAGAATATGCTAAGATGGCTTCAGGAATAATCTCTAAACCTTTTACCTTTGATAAGGTTGCCGATGTTTTGATGAAATTGCAACAATACCATAAGGAAACATCCACAGATAAAGTTTAAAACGCGTTAAATATTTCTGGTTAGCTTAACTAATATTTTTATCGGAAAACGAGGTTTCGACCACATCTAAAAGCCTCGCTAAGAATTGTGTTATCTGAGGAAGCTTCACCGTAATGCAAGCTTTTCGTGGTATATTTTAGCTCGAATATAATTTCCATACCAGTCCAGATGAAAAATGCTCTCATTACTTTAAGGGCGGTATTGAATTTACCGTAATCGCCGGCAACCAGCACGATACCACCCTTTTTACCTTTAAGGAGTGGTTCTTTAAAGAGCTGTTTGTCCAAACGAGAGAAGTCGGCCGGTCGGAGGCAGTTGCATCTGTCGATAAAGGTTTTTGTCTGGGCGGAGACCGAGTCGAAATAAACCGGCGAGCCAAGGATGACTGCCTGGCATTCTATCATCTTTTTGTAAAGCGGATAAGTCTCATCGTGGAAAAAGCAGAAATCGGGTTGGGGTGATTTACCGCATGCCTGACAGGGCAGTATTTTCATCTCGTTGAGACGATAAAACGAGGTTTTATGGTTAACGCTCGATGCCCCTCTTAAGACCTCTTTGATGAGTATGTCCGTGGAGCCTGATGGGGTAGCTGAGCCTGATATCCCGATTACCATTAGAAATTATATACCAGGCAGGCTCTGATGTGACCGGCATCTGGTTTAACGTAAACCTCAAAAGCTTTATCTGTTTGGTTGAAATCGGCTAAGTGAGCGTCAACATAGGCGTCAAACATGGAGATGAATATTGTCAAACCTGTCAACCATAAATGAAGGTTCCTACTGTCCCGGTTTTTTTCATAAAGGCTGAACTCCTGCGACTTGTAAACCGGGTCATCGGAGTTTTGGAAATTTTTCTGATGTTTATCCATTTTTCGCCAGTATTTCTGCACGTTGTATATAAGATAGATCTCAGTCCCACCGTAGATAACCGTTTTTATATATTTTTTATTATAAAATTGACCCCAGCCGGGTATTATCGCTGAGCGTAATAAAGCACCGGTAGGCCAGGGTTTTTTTATTTTTACCTGAGCAGGGGAATTTGATGAGATATTTTCAGGTGATTGCCAAACCTGAGATCCTGTATAGTTTGAGTCAACAGTGTGGTGGGTGGTGTCATCGGCAGAATTATTGAACATTTCATAAGCAGCTATCGACAGATCGCTTAAGATGGGTTGGTTCTTATCGTTGGATTCATGATTTTCAACGGCAAACGAATAAGCTATTATTATATTAAAAATCAGTAAGACCGGAAAAGCTTTATTGTTCTTTTTAGATTTCATTTACTAATTCTTTTTTCGGTTTTACCGCCACTTTTATTTTTTCAGCACTCATCTGTATTACTATCTTACCGCGTTTATTGATTAAGGTTTCCCCCTCGTAGTGAACCGGCAAGGGCTTATCGGAAAATACCTCGATTTGTTTACATCGGAAGATTTTGACCTCTGGTTTTCTTATGTGTGTTCCTTTTAGCATCTTAATAAGGGTTGAAAACATTTTTGAGCGATCGATTTTCTCTAAGATACAAACATCGAATTTCCCATCGTTGGCGATTGCCTGGGGTGTAAGAAGGAAACCCCCACCAGAGCTTCTACCTATTCCGACAGTCACCAGCACAAGCCGATAGGTTAGGTCAAGATTATCGATGCGAAGCTTGATGTCAAAGGCTGGCAACCTTTTCAAGGTTTTGAGTATCGTCATAAAATAAATCAACTTGCCAAAGTTTTTATTGTTCTTGTTAGCGTTTATGGCCACCTCGGCATCAAAACCAATACCCATGGTATTGAAGAATGGTTGACTGTTTATCATCCCTACATCAAATAAAGCCTCATCACCGAAAACCACCGCTTTGCAAATCTCCTTGAGATTTTTACCAATATCTAACATCTTGAAATAATCATTGCTGAAACCAGCCGGTATAATCGCCAGGGTTGAATCAGAGCCGAGCAGACCAGAGCCGACAGAATTTACGGTTCCGTTACCACCCATAGCGACTACTTTTTTATAACCACAACGGGCAGCCATGTAAGCGATTCTTGAAGCCTCATGTGGGTGTTCGGTTATCCTGATATCAACCTTTGCACCCATATCGGTTAAATACCTATCAACATAAGGTAAGATATCGATCGATTTACCATGTCCGCTGTGGGGATTAACGATCAACATTATTCTTTCGAGTTTTGCAATCATGATATTATAATAGTAATAATTTATCTTTATGTAAATACTTATCGGTGAATTGTAATTTCAGTACGAGTATTGTAGTTGACAGTTAGCAAGAGGCATTTTATATTAGATGCCTTGTGAATAAGATTTGTCGCATATCGATACTCAGTCTTATGCTTTTATTGGCTTTATCATTTCGGGTAAGTGGGCAGAGAACGGAGGTAAAAGGAGTTATTACTACAGGCCCGAGCATTTCTTTGATAACAGTGGCTCTTGAGGATTTCAGGTTGACTGATAGCCTTTCCAGTTTCGATGATAGTTTGTTGGCTAGCAATTTAAGGCAGGCTCTAAAGGACGACCTGATTTTT
Source organism: candidate division Zixibacteria bacterium 4484_95 (assembly GCA_002085375.1). GTDB lineage: Bacteria > Zixibacteria > MSB-5A5 > UBA10806 > 4484-95 > 4484-95. The sequence goes on from NATP01000104.1 coordinate 6,053, forward strand.
ACGCTGTATTTCAATGTGGTTGAGCCCGATTCGGCATTTTTAGTTGACCTTGCTGGTGGTCAAATGAGCCTTGACGATTGGATATATGTTGGTGCCCAGATGTTGATTAAAGGGAGACTGAGTAAGCATGGCGAACTTTTAACGCTAAATATTAATGTGATTGATATTTTTCGTAACAAGATGATTTATAACAACGAGTTTTTAGGTGAAAAAAGCGCTTATCGTTATATAGCCCATCGCACTGCCGATGATCTCCTTTTAAATCTCACCGGCGAGAGAAGTGTGTTCAATTCAAAAATCGTTTATTCAAGTAACGATGAGACTAATACGGACATATATATTTGTGATTTCGATGGTTTTAATCCAATAAGGATAACTACCGATCCTGCTATCGACATTTTGCCAGCCTGGAACCAAACTGGAGACAGGATATATTTCACTTCATATCGACATGATAATCCTGACCTTTATTGTTATGTTTTTGAAAAAGATGAAGTGTATGTAATATCATCGCGAAAGGGGTTGAATTATGCGGCGGCGGTCTCGCCTGATGGCAAATATATAGCGGTATCGTTGACGATTTCTGGAAACTCTGAAATATATCTTCTGGACCCCTCGGGAAGAATTATGCGGCGTTTGACGTATTCATGGGGTATCGACACCTCACCGACCTGGTCACCAAATTCGCGGGAGATAGCTTTTATATCTGATAGAGCTGGAAATCCCCAGCTATATATTACCGACATCGATGGTACGAATACTCGTCGGCTCACATATTTTGGGGATTACATTGCCGATCCAGCCTGGTCTCCGAGAGGTGATTTTATCGCATATTGTTCTCGAGAGGCTGGACAATTTCAAATTTATACTGTTGACATTACCGGGCAAAATGCCTATAAATTGACTGAGATAGGTTCAAATGAGGCACCGTCATGGTCTCCTGATGGGCTTCATATAGTCTATTCATCTAATGTTGATGGACCTTATGGTTTATGGGTTATGAACTTTGATGGTTCGGGTAAAAAGAAACTTTCGTTAAAAGGTATTTGCAAATCGCCCGATTGGTCTGTAAATTTAAGGTAAAGGAAATAAAAAATTTAAAGGAGGTTAACCTGTGGCCAAAAAACTTTTCATCCTGTTAGCATTAACTTTAGTAATGGCGGTTTTATTCGCTGGTTGCCCGAAGAA